>NC_006576.1:1353750-1657500 GCF_000010065.1 Synechococcus elongatus PCC 6301
TAGCCGTTGCGCCTCTGGTGAGCCCTGCTGCTCATAGCCCGCGATCGCCTGTCGAAAGGCTGCGTAACTGGCTTCCAGTTGTCCGACCTGGAAGAGGACAGCACCCAAATTTTGGTAGAGGCTGGGATCGTTGGGATCGAGCTGGAGTGCCTGCTGATAGGCAGCGATCGCCTCCGGATAGTTACCGATTGCGCGAGCTGCGAGTCCCAAAGCGGTTAAGGCAACCGTGGCTTGCGGAGCAGCGGCCACAGCCTGACGTGCTGCATCATAGGCCAGCCCCAGCTGCCCACGATCGCGGTAGAGATGCGAAAGGTTAACCCAAGCGCCAAGCTTGTGAATTGCGTCCACTGGCTCTTGCAGAGCCGCTTGATAGCGATCGATCGCCGCATCCAAATCACCCTGCCGCCGTTCCAACAGCGCCAAGTGATAGAGCAACTCATAGCGAACGGCCGGTTCTGGACGCCCCTGCTTCAGTCCTTGTTTAAGCCAGCGTTGTGCTGCTTTCAAATCTCCTTCTTGAACAAGCAACCCGCCCAGCTTGCTGCAGAGGTAGGCATCTTCGGGATGATCGGCCAGCCATGTTTCGAGACTTTGCCGCATCCGTTCTGCCGTACCCCGCTGTTGCAGGCGATCGCGGCCATAGCCGTAGTGCCGAATCACCGGTGTCGGCCAAGCCGTAATCCGCCAGTTGGGTTCCTGTTGTTGCAGGGCAAGGAGGCTGTCATCGACCAACTCGTGATAAGGCCGCTGGAAACGAATGTCGGGTCGATTGCGAAACAATCGCGACAGCCGCGAGTAGGGCACTTGTCCTGCTTGGGTTTCTTCGCGCAGAACCGTAAAGGCGAGGGCTTCGGGTTGATCCAGTTGCGATCGCAATTCTGTCCAAGCTTCTAGGATCAGTTCCTCATCAGCATCCAGCACTAAAATCCAGTCGCCCGTTGCTGCAGCAATCGCCTGATTCCGCGCTGCGGAGAAGTCGTCAGCCCAATCGGTGTGGAGCAACTTGGCACCGGCTTCCGTGGCAATTGCTGGCGTGCGATCGCGGGAACCCGTATCCAGCACAATCAGCTCATCGACCTGGTCTTTCACCGAAGCCAGACAGCGGGGCAGCAATTCCGCCTCATCGCGAACGATCATGCAAAGGCTGACTTGGGCCATTGCCGCTCCGAGGAACATCTAGGATTACCTTACGGTGAGATGCTCAGTGACTCCAGCCCTAGACAGGTTGCGATCGCGAACTCACAGGAATCTCGTAGTGAAGGAGTCCCCAAGCGAATGGCAGTCTGGCAGTGGCGAGGACAGGCGATTCGCTATCAGCAATTTGGCAGCGCAGGAGCGCCAGTTCTGCTGATTCATGGCTTTGGTGCCAGCAGTGACCATTGGCGGCAGAACAGTCCGGTTTTGGCGGAGCAACAGCGGGTCTTTGCAATTGACCTACTCGGTTTTGGAGGTTCCGCCAAGCCCCAGCCCAGTCAGGACTTGCCCTATCGGTTTGAAACTTGGTCGGCCCAGGTTCGCGACTTTATCCGCGAGGTAATTGGGGAACCAGCCGATTTGGTAGGCAATTCGATCGGCTGTGTGGTGGCGCTGCAAGCCGCTGTCGATGAACCTGCGCTCGTGCGATCGCTCGCGCTCTTGGATTGCTCCCTGCGTCTCCTACACGAGCGTTATCTGGCGCAGTCCGCCTGGCCGCGCCGTTTTGGGGTGCCAATTTTCCAGCAACTCCTCGCTTGGAAGCCGTTCGGAGGCTTCTTCTTCCAACGCTTGGCTCAACCGCGATCGCTGCGTCGGATTTTGCAGCAGGCCTACGCCGACAAAACCGCCGTCACTGATGAGTTGATTGAGCTGTTACTCGCTCCCGCCCGTGATCCGGGTGCGGTGGATGTTTTCCTAGCGTTTGTCACCTATTCCCAAGGGCCGCTACCGCAGGATTTGCTGCCGTTGGTCACTTGCCCAACGTTGATTCTCTGGGGAGAAGCGGACCCGTGGGAGCCGATCGCCCAAGGACGGGAGCTGGCAAACTATCCTGCCGTGCGTGAATTTATTGCGCTACCGGGCGTTGGGCATTGCCCGATGGATGAAGCCCCCGATCAGGTCAATCCGATCCTGCAACGCTGGTTGCAAACCGCAGCCAACCCGGCCCCTGCAATTCCCTAACTCAACTCCCAATGGATGCTGCAATGAGTCTTCAGCCTTGGCAAATGCCTGAGATTCAAGACTGGACCCAGATTCTGCTGGATAGCTATGAGCAGGGTCTAGGGCGATCGCTGATTCCTCGCAATACTGATCGCCTAGAAGAGGCAGAAGCCCTGTTCAAGGTGCCTTTCGTGGTGGTATCGCACAACGGCGCGGCCGATCCGCTGCTCAACTATGGCAACCAGACCGCGTTGGATCTCTGGGAGCTGGAATGGTCACAATTTTGTGGGCTGCCCTCGCGCTTGACAGCCGAACCCGATCAACGAGAAACGCGATCGCAAATGCTGAGTGACGCGCTAGCTAAGGGCTATATCGACAACTACAGTGGCATCCGCATCAGTAGCCAAGGCCGCCGCTTCCGTATCGATCGCGCCACTATCTGGACGCTCCGTCAGCCCGATGGACAACCCTGCGGTCAAGCTGCAACGTTTACGGAGTGGTATTTCCTCGACTAGCCGAGAGGCTTCTGGCTGGGCAACCCCACCATGCGCGGATAGGCTGCCGGCGTCTGCGCCGTTTTCTGGAGGGTGATGCAGTGTCGCTCGGCACCGCTCTCCGGCAGGAAGGTAGCCGACACATCCACTACTTCACCACCAAGGATGGTAACCGCCCGATCGAGGGCGATCGCTTCTTCCTCCGTCCATTGCCCACGATAGAGCACGGCTTTGCCGCCGATCTTGAGCAAGGGAAGACAGTATTCAGCGCAAACCGTCGCAGGGCCCACAGCTCGAATCGTGGCCCAGTCGTAGCGCGCCCGTTGCCGACGATCGCGCCCCCACTCTTCTGCTCGTCCTACCGCTACTGTCACATTCGACAACCCCAGCTCTTGCGCCAAGGTTTGCAAAAACTGAATCTTTTTACGGGTGGAATCGAGCAGCATCACCCGACTCTTGGTCAAAGCGATCGCAGCAGGCAGTCCTGGGAAACCTCCACCGGTACCGATGTCGATGATCTCGCCGCTCCAATCATCGGTGAGCAAAGGACGCAGGCCATACAGCGAGTCCCAGAGATGCTTTTCAGTAAACTCAGCCGGATCAGTGATGCGCGTTAAATTCAGCCGCTGATTGCCTGCAATGATGCCGTGGTAGAGCGCTTCAAACTGCTGCTGTTGCTGTGGTGAGGGCTGCCACCCCAAGGTCTCAGTCCAATTTCGAACATCCAGGGCAAATCCAGAGGTCACAAGCAGGAGCCACGCAATGCCTTCACTCTACGGCGATCGCTCATTCCCTTCCAAGCCAGCGATCGTTCGCATGAGTGATGGATCGCCGGCTGGAGGGGGGTTCTGGTCCCAGTCTTAAGATTAGGCAGAGTGGGTTGGAGGCTCACTGTAGGGCTGTACGCCAATCTCTGGAATTTCTTCAGCTGGAGTAAAAAATCTGCCTGCAGCTTCCGACAGGAAGTGAATGACAGACTTGAGGGCCGCTTTGACTTTACGCATAACCGCTCACCTCCGAGAGTGAGAGTGATTTGAGCCAGAACTAACAGGTTTACCCCAAGATCCCCGCTCACTTTACAAATCGGAGATGATCCGTGATCAGAGGGGGATAGAGGCTCACTTCCAGATTAGATTCTGTCTCTCAATCTCGTGGGGATCGCCTATCTTTCTTCATAGAAATCTTTATCGACAGCCCTGACTGCAAGGCGCGATCGCCCGACATTTAGGGCAGAAGCCGTTAAAATACAGGCTGTTTCATTGCAGCACTACCCCTGCGTGTCTGCCTCTCCTTCTGCTGACTCTGCAATGGTAACCAGTCCAGACTATTACGCACGTCTTCGCATTCCTTCCAGTGCCAGCGATCGCGATATTCGGCAGGCCTATCGTGAGCTGAGTAAGCAGTACCATCCCGACACGACCACACTGCCTTTGCCAGCAGCACTGCAAGAATTCCAAAAGCTGCAAGAGGCCTACGCCGTCCTTAGTGATCCCGAGCGCCGCCGACTCTACGACTTTCAGCTCGAGCAACACCGCTGGACGACATCCCGTGCTGCTGCCCTGCCCAACCCCAGTCCTCGCCAGCCACGGGTGGCCACAGTCACTAGTGATCGTGAGCGCACCCTCTCAGCAGGAGAAATTTTCGCTCTGTTTTTGCTGTCGCTGACCGTTGTCGGCTGTCTCGTGCTCACCATTGGCTTAGGACTCCTGCGGGGTGAGCAGCTACTGCAAACGCCCAGTTGGTTCCAAGTCACCACTCCCGCAGCCGATGTTCAGGCGATCGCCCTGCCCGACTCCGAGCCTGCCGCGATCGAAACGCCCGCTCTTCTCGCCCCCACTAGCAATGACAACCCTGCCGCTTCCTGAAACACCGCTCTACAATCACAGCCTGCCTGCGATCGAAACTTGGTTGCGGGATTTGGGCAGCATTCAGGATTTGGAAGCTCTCAACTGCTGGAGTCTTCGGCACACTGACTGGTCTGCCGAGATTGAGCTGGGGACGGATCAAATCGTGGTGTGTTACCGATCGGCGGGCGAAGCAGGGCAGGATCTCACTCGCGCCTACAAATATTCCCTCAGCCGCGCTGATCTCGAAGCTGTGATCCTCGGTGGCCCCTAGTCAGGTCTGGCACTAGGTCAAGCGACCAAAGCGGCGTTGGCGACTTTGGAAATCGCGCAGGGCTAGGTAAAACTCGTAGCGATCGAAATCAGGCCAGAGTGTATCGGTCACGTAGATTTCGGCATAGGCCAGTTGCCAGAGCAAGAAATTGCTCAGCCGTTTTTCGCCACTGGTTCGAATCAGGAGATCGGGATCGGTGACGCCGGCAGTGTAGAGATGACTGGAGAGGAGCGACTCGTCAATGGCATCGATCGCCAACTGGCCTTGCTGCACTTGGGCCGCAATCTCACGACAGGCTTTGAGGAGTTCTTGACGGCCGCCGTAGTTTGTCGCGACCGTGAAGCGAATTCCGTCATTTTGGGCTGTCGCTGAGGTCGCGCGATCGATTTCTCGTTGCAGCGATGTCGGTAGATTCTCGAGGTCACCGACAAACCGAATGCGAACGTTTTCAGCCATTAACTCTTGAAGTTCGCGGCGCAAGACCCGCTCAAACAGAGTCATGAGAAAGTCAACCTCTTCGTGAGGTCTACCCCAGTTTTCTGTTGAGAATGCGTAGGCAGTCAGGGCGCCAATACCCCAGTCATCGCAACAGCGCAACAGCTGCTTGAGGGAGTCAACCCCGCGCCGGTGACCCATAATTCGTGGCAAGCCACGCTGCTTGGCCCAACGACCATTGCCGTCCATAATCACCGCGACGTGGCTAGGCAGGCGATCGGGGAGTAGGTCGGGCGGGCGCTGACGTAAATCGCAATTAGAGACAGAGGTCATGGACGACCTCGGCGGGAACCCAAGAGATTGAGGTGTCGTAGAACCGAACGACTAGAGCTGTAAAGGTAGCGAGAGAGCGATCGCAAATCAGGAGCAATGACCTCCCGCTGGGCAGCAAGCGACATGCGCTCTTCCAACAATGCCTTGAGTTTACTACTAGTCAGCGGGCGATTCAGGATTCCTTGTTCTGCCAGCGAAATTGAACCCGTTTCTTCAGAAACCACGATGCAAATACATTGATTCAGCCGCTCGGTAATTCCTAAAGCTGCACGGTGTCGCGTGCCCAGTCGTCGTGAAATAACCTGTTCTGACAAGGGCAGAATCACTCCTGCTGCAACCACCCGATTCTCGGAAATCAAGACTGCACCGTCATGGAGCTGTGTGCTGGTTTGAAAAATGGACTGGAGCAGCTCACTTGACACTTCGGCGTTGAGGCGCACCCCCAGAGAATTCACATCGCGATCATCGATGCTGGAGCCAGTCTCAATGACGATCAGGGCGCCAGTACGATTCTGGGAGAGTTCTTTGACAGCTTCAATAATCTCCTCAGCTACACCGCCAGCCCGAGGTTGCGATCGCGCATTCGGGCGGAATAACGCCGCAACTTCCCCCCGTCCTAACTGCTCCAAAAAGCGCCGGAATTCTGACTGCAGCAAGACTGCCATGGCTACAGCCGAGCCAATGACTAAGTTGTTGAGAACAAAGTTGAGCAGGGTGAGGTTGAGTCGACTGCTGATAGCCGCTGCCAACATTAGTACGATGAAGCCCCGCACCATCCAAAGGGTACGCCGCTCTCCGATCAACACCAAGATGACGTAGAAGAGGATGAGGACGAGGCTGATATCCAAGGCATTGCGCAGCAGCAGGCCGGAGCCGCTGCTAAGCCATGTTCCTGTCTGCGTCAGCCAGTCTCCCATGCCCTTGCACCGTGAATCTGCCCACCTGGGAGCTTGGCCCAGGGGTGATCGAAGTCAGCTGCGGCGCCAAATCTGTCGCCTAGGCTTGCAGCCCTACTGGTAACCGATCCTGTCGCAACAAGTCTTGCAGAGACTCCCGCGCCAGAATGATTTGGGCTTCGCCATTGTTCACCAAAACTGCAGCGGGTCGCGCAATGCGGTTGTAATTCGAAGCCATGCTGTAGTTGTAAGCCCCCGTCGCCAGCACGACGAGAATATCGCCGGGTTGACTGGGAGCCAACTCTGCGTCCTTGAGCAGGACATCACCAGACTCACAATGCTTGCCAGCCACCGTCACGGTTTCGCGATCGCTCACGTTGAGGCGGTTGGCGATCACCGCTCGGTAAGTCGACTGGTAGGTGATTGGTCGAGGGTTGTCGGACATGCCGCCATCGACAGCCAGGTAAGTGCGGATTCCTGGTACTTCTTTGCGGCTGCCAATTTGGTAGGCCGTAACGCAGGCGGTACCAATTAGCGATCGCCCTGGCTCACAGATCAACTTGGGCAACGGCAGGTCTGCGGCTTGGCAAGCTGCGACCAGACTTTCGCTCACCTGCCGCACCCATTCATCAATGCTTGGGGGATCATCCGACTCGGTGTAGCGAATTCCCAGACCCCCGCCCACGTTTAACTCAGCGATCGGCAAGCCCAAAGCCAGCGCTTTGGCATAGGCCCCGACCAACACACCCGCCAAATCGGCATGGGGCTGGAGTTCAAAAATTTGCGAGCCGATGTGGGCATGCAGGCCAATGCAGCGGAGATAGGGCTGATCGACCAAGGCGGCTAGCAGCGCATCCAGCTGATCGGGATCGAAGCCAAACTTACTGTCAAGGTGCCCCGTCCGAATGTATTCGTGGGTGTGGCACTCAATGCCCGGCGTGAAGCGGATCATCACCCGCACTTCCCGCTGCTGCTCAGCGGCGATCGCCTCAAGGTTGCGCAGTTCTTGCCAGTTATCAACGACGATCGTGCAACCCGCTTCTACACCCATCGCCAATTCGCTCAGGGATTTGTTGTTGCCGTGGAAGTAGAGGCGATCGCTCGGGACACCTGCTTGCAGGGCCGTGTAGAGTTCACCTGCCGACACTACATCAATGCCCAGACCTTCCTGAGCAACCAAAGCGCAAACCGCTAGGCAATTCCAGGCCTTCGAGGCGTAGATCGGCAGGGCAGCACCGGGATAATGGTGCGCCAGCGCAGAACGATAGGATTGACAAGCGGCACGCAGCGTTTGCTCATCGAGGATATAGAGCGGAGAGCCATAGCGTTCCACCAAATCTGAGACGCGGCAGCCACCCACTTCGAGCTGACCGTCTGCCGTCACACTCGCTGTCAACGGAAACAGATTTTGGTTGGGGGAGTTGGAGGGGCGATCGGTCCCAAACAAAGCCGGATACTGAGGATTTAACGAGGGCGCAGCTGGAGTGGAAACCATCGGACGCGTCCAAGACCTATATATATGTAAGTTGCCTGTCTTTATCAGTGTACGATCCTGCGCCGCTCTGCCTCAGCCCGCTGGCCCTCGATCAGGTCGAGGCGGCCCGTCACTTGGATGAGCAGACCCTTGGCGGCTTTTGGGCGATCGAAGCTGACCGGCGGGAGGTTGAGAGCGACCCCAGTGATCTCTTGGGGCTCTGGCAGGGAGCCCACTTGATCGGCTTGGGTTGTAGCTGGACGATCGTCGATGAAGCTCACATCACCTTGCTGGCGATCGCCCCCTCCCACCAGCAGCAAGGGCTGGGCGGTTTCTTATTGTTGGCGTTACTGCAAGCGGCGATTCGTCGAGATATGGCTTGGGCGACATTGGAAGTGCGAGTCTCTAATCAAGTCGCGATCGCGCTTTACCAAAGCTTGGGTTTTCAAGAGGTCGGTCAGCGCCCCAGCTATTACGCCGATACTGGCGAAGCTGCTCGGATTCTCTGGTTGAAAGGCCTGAGAGAAAACTCCGTGCAAGAGGCGATCGCCCAGCAGTGGAAAGCACGGCAACAGCGTCTGAATCGGCAGGGTTGGCAGCTACAACTACCGATGCAGTTGGCTACAGCTTGCACCGAAGATCCCGACCCTTTAGCCACCACTGGCTAACCCTAGAAACAAGAGGTGTGGATCACCGACCCAAACCGAAGAGCGATCGCGCCAAACCCCTATGCTGGAGCGGGTTTTGAGCATTCCGGCCCAATCAAATGCCTGTGCTAGAATCGGCCTACCGGCACGCAGGCAGGGAAGCTATGTTTGAACGCTTTACCGAGAAAGCCATTAAGGTCATCATGCTGGCTCAGGAGGAAGCGCGTCGCCTGGGTCATAACTTCGTCGGCACCGAGCAAATTTTGCTAGGCCTCATCGGTGAAGGCACCGGCGTTGCCGCCAAAGTTTTGAAATCGATGGGTGTCAACCTTAAGGATGCTCGCATCGAGGTTGAAAAAATCATTGGCCGTGGCTCGGGTTTTGTCGCCGCTGAGATTCCGTTTACTCCTCGCGCCAAGCGAGTCCTGGAACTCTCACTGGAAGAAGCGCGGCAACTGGGCCACAACTACATCGGCACTGAGCACCTCTTGCTTGGACTGATTCGGGAAGGTGAAGGCGTTGCGGCCCGTGTTCTCGAAAACTTGGGCGTTGATCTTTCAAAAGTACGGACCCAAGTCATCCGCATGCTCGGCGAGACGGCTGAAGTCTCAACGGGTGGCGGTCAAGGTCGCACCAAAACGCCAACCTTGGATGAATTTGGCTCCAATCTGACCCAGCAGGCTGCCGACGGCAAGCTGGATCCGGTGGTGGGTCGCCAAAAAGAAATTGAGCGGGTGATCCAAATTCTCGGCCGCCGCACCAAGAATAACCCTGTGCTGATTGGGGAACCGGGCGTCGGTAAAACTGCGATCGCGGAAGGCTTGGCCCAGCGCATTGCCACCGGCGATATTCCCGACATTCTGGAAGACAAGCGCGTTGTCACCCTTGATATTGGTCTGCTGGTTGCGGGCACCAAGTATCGCGGTGAGTTCGAAGAACGCCTCAAGAAAATCATGGACGAGATCCGCTCGGCGGGGGACGTCATCTTGGTGATTGACGAGGTTCACACCCTGATTGGTGCCGGCGCCGCTGAAGGTGCGATTGATGCGGCCAACATCCTCAAGCCAGCTTTGGCACGGGGTGAGCTGCAGTGCATCGGTGCAACCACACTGGATGAATACCGCAAGCACATCGAGCGCGATGCCGCCCTAGAACGCCGCTTCCAGCCGGTGATGGTCGGTGAGCCCAGCGTCGATGACACGATCGAAATCCTGCGCGGTCTGCGTGAGCGCTACGAGCAGCACCACAAGCTAAAAATTGCCGATGAAGCGTTGGAAGCAGCTGCCAAGCTGGCCGATCGCTACATCAGCGATCGCTTCCTACCCGACAAGGCGATCGACTTAATCGACGAAGCGGGTTCGCGGGTTCGCCTGATGAACTCGCAACTGCCTCCGGCTGCTAAAGAGTTGGATAAAGAGCTGCGTCAAGTCCTTAAGGACAAAGATGACGCCGTTCGCTCCCAGGACTTTGATAAGGCTGGGGAACTGCGCGATCGCGAAATGGAAATCAAAACCCAAATTCGCTCGATCGCTCAAAGCAAGAAGGCCGACGGTACCAGCAGCACGGATGATTCACCGATCGTCACCGAAGAGGACATCGCTCACATCGTTGCCTCTTGGACGGGCGTGCCGGTCAACAAGCTGACCGAGTCGGAATCGACCAAGCTGCTGAACATGGAGGAAACCCTCCACAGCCGCTTGATTGGTCAGGACGAAGCCGTGAAAGCGGTGTCGCGGGCCATCCGTCGTGCACGTGTCGGCCTGAAAAATCCCAACCGTCCGATCGCCAGCTTCATCTTTAGTGGTCCCACCGGCGTCGGTAAGACTGAGCTGACCAAAGCCTTGGCGGCCTACTTCTTCGGCAGCGAAGAAGCCATGATCCGGCTTGATATGTCGGAGTACATGGAGCGCCACACGGTCAGCAAGCTGATCGGTTCGCCTCCAGGCTACGTTGGCTACAACGAAGGCGGCCAACTAACCGAGGCCGTGCGTCGTCGTCCCTATACTGTCGTCTTGCTGGACGAGATCGAGAAAGCCCATCCCGATGTCCTCAACCTGCTCTTGCAGTTGCTCGAGGACGGTCGTCTGACTGATGCCAAAGGTCGGACCGTGGACTTCAAAAACACCCTGATCATTCTGACTTCGAACATTGGCTCGAAGGTGATTGAGAAAGGCGGCGGCGGTCTCGGGTTTGAATTCTCTGGTGTCGATGAGGCTGAAAACCAGTACAACCGCATTCGCTCCCTAGTGAATGAGGAACTGAAGCAATACTTCCGTCCTGAGTTTCTGAACCGTCTCGACGAAATCATCGTCTTCTGTCAGCTCAACAAGGAAGAAGTCAAAGAAATCGCCGACATCATGTTGCGCGAAGTCTTCGGTCGGATGCTCGAGAAAGGCATCAGCCTCTCAGTTACCGAGAAGTTCAAAGACCGCTTGGTGGAAGAGGGCTACAACCCCAGCTACGGGGCTCGTCCCCTCCGTCGGGCAATCATGCGCCTGCTCGAAGATTCCTTGGCGGAGGAGTTCCTCTCCGGCAAACTGCGGGAAGGTGACACCGCCGTCGTTGACATTGGTGAAGAGGGCAAGGTTCAAGTTCTTGCGCAAGAGAAGCGTGAGCTACTGCCTCAAGCCGTTGACTAAGTCTGTGAAGTTGATCAGTTGTTGATTCACTAAGGTCTATCCAAAGTTCTGGATAGACCTTTTTTCTGTGCGCAATCAGCGATCGCAAAAAACAACCTCTCCAAGCCGAGAGGTTGTTTGAGCTTCAATTGTTAGCAACACTCAGAGAATTGCTTTAGCGACGAACAACTTCACTGGCGATTTGGACAAAGGGATCAAGGCTTGGCCCCGGCAGACGACGACCCGTATTGATCGTTGGCACGCTGAGGTCAGCAGCAAAGGTGACGTTAGGAATTTCTTTGGCTGGCGTCTCCTCTGCCACAGGTTCGGGGGCAGGAGTAGCAGCGGGTTCAGGCGTCGCTACTCCTGCTGCTGCAGTCGGTGTTTCTACAGCTGCTGCAACCGGAGTAACGGCGGTTTCCACAGCAGCAGTTTCGGTGCTGGCAGCACTTGAATCAATTTCAAGAAAGAATTTTTCTTTTTTGCCGAATAGTTTGTCGAGGACCATAGAACTTTCTGCTCCTGTCAATTGATCACTGCCACGCAGCCTGATTATCGAACCCGCGATCGCGTCGCTTCAAGACTCTTATCAGTTTCGTTACATCTGTTTACATCTAGACTAAAGAGCTATCAAGGGAGTTAAACACCTAAGCGCCAGTGGAATCCCCAACTAGGGCAAAGTCTTGAGCGCCAAAAATTGCCTCCGGGTGCCGATAGAACTTAAATTCCAGCAAGTTGTGGAAGGGATCTTCAAGGAAAAAAGTCCGGTGTTCTAACAAGCTGTCAGGGAAGCGCAACCGTGCCGGTTGATAAAAGCTGAGATTCTGCTGCTGGGCGCGATCGAGCAAGGCATCCCAATCCACTTCATCAGTAAAAACCAGCCCAAAGTGACGCGGATAAATGCCATTCTGTGGCGTCAGGGGCGATCGGCTCAGGTGAGCGACAATTTGGTGGCCTGCTAGATCCAAAATGAGCGAGGTCGGCGACCCTCGTCCGGCACGACAGCCCAAACCCTGCACATAAAATTGCTTAGTCAGGGCAAGATCACTGACCGGAAATGCCAAGTGAAAAAGAGCGGCAGCCATCATCGGTTGCTGTCAAAGTTTTGCCCTTCATCCTAGCGATCGCCCCTAACCATGACACTGCTTGAGACGGAACTCGACTGGCTGACTGCGATCGCAATCAACGGAGTATTACTGGCCTTCGGGCTGCGATCGCGGGCAAAATTACTGACCCGTGAAGGTTACCTCCATGCGGCATTTCTGGGCGTATTGATTTGGGGCAGCTTGCAGGCAGCGGGCTACATTTTGGTCCTGCTCTACCTAGGGATTGGCTCACTCTTGACCCGCTGGGGCAAAGCTCGCAAAGAGGCGGCCGGCATTGCGGAAGCAAGGGAAGGTAAGCGTGGCCCTGAAAATGTCTGGGGCTCTGCGTTGATCGGCACAGCAGCCGCACTTGCAGCTTGGTACTGGCAGGATTGGCCAGCGATCGCCGACTTAGCAAAACTCGCTTTCGTCGCTAGCTTCGCCACCAAGTTGGCGGATACAGCAGGGAGTGAAGTCGGCAAAGCCTTCGGCAAACGCACATTTTTGATCACAACCCTACGACCAGTGCCAGCTGGAACCGAAGGCGCAGTCAGCTTAGAAGGAACTGTTGCAGGTTTGGTTGCAGCCCTAGTGATGGCTAGTTTTGGCTGGCTGTTTGGCCTGATCTCTACCACTGCGATTGCAATTTGTGTCCTCGCCGCCTTGATTGGCACCACGGCTGAAAGCTGGATTGGTGCGACCTTCCAAACCCGTTGGCAGTGGCTTAGTAATGAACTGGTCAACGTCATCAATACGCTGATTGGTGCGATCGCAGCCATGCTGCTGGACCTGCTGATTTAGCGACAGAAACGCTCAACGCAACGGAGAAACAGCTCAACGCCCAGTGCTAGTGCCGTCTCGTCGAAGTTAAAGCGGGGATGGTGATGCGGAAAATTCAAGCCGCGATCGAGGTTGGCGCTGCCCAAAAAGAAGTAGCAACCGGGCCACCTTTTGCAGGAAGTAGGACATGTCCTCTGCGCCCATCGTTTGGCAGTCGGGCACCACACCAAGAGGCGGTTCTAGGACTTCTTCCGCCACGCTACGAACTAGAACGGCGATCGCTGAATCATTGATCACTGCTGGATAGAGCTTGCGATAGTTCAGCTCGTAGGTGGCACCGTGACTATTGTAAACACCCGCCACGATCTGCTCAATTCGCTCCTGCAAAAAGCCCTGATAGCGATCGTCGAAGTAGCGAACAGTGCCTTTCAGTTGGGCGCGATCGGCGATGACGTTATAGGTCGTGCCTGCATGGAGTGAGCCGATCGTCACCACCGCTGAGTGGAGTGGGTCAACATTACGAGACACAATGCTCTGCAACAGCGTCACGATCTGCGAAGCCACCAACACGGCATCAATACAATTTTGGGGAATGGCGGCATGGCCACCGCGCCCTTGAATCGTCAGATCAAACAACTCCACTGCTGCCATCAGTGGGCCACTGCGTACGCCGACTTTCCCGAGTGGCAAGTAATTCCAGAGATGGAGACCAATGATCGCATCTACAGCCGGATTCTCCAGAACCCCTTCGGCAATCATTGGCGCGGCACCGCCGGGACCTTCTTCTGCTGGCTGAAAAATGATTTTGACGCGACCAGCAAAGTCGGAATTGGCCTGCAGACAAGCTGCTGTTCCTAGCGCGATCGCCACGTGGCCGTCGTGACCACAGGCATGCATCCGCCCATCAATTTCCGAGCGATAGGGAATCTCATTTGCTTCCAGAATTGGCAGCGCATCCATATCGGCTCGAATCGCCAGCGTCGGTCCCGATCGCTGCCCTGCAATTTCTGCAACGATGCCCGTGCCAGCAACTCCAGCTTGAAAGGAAACGCCCAGTTCCGTCAGTCGAGCAGCAATAAATGCTGCGGTCTCTTGCTCTTGAAACCCCAGCTCTGGCCGGCGATGCAATTGCTGTCGCCAGGCCACAATTTGCGCATGGCGATCGCGCACTGCGGGGCGAACCGTTTCCGGTAACTCCTGACTAAGCAGCAGCATGATGGTGAGCAGGCAAGGGCTTTGCCCCACGCTAGCACGGCAATCCCAAGGCTTTTCGAGTGTCTGACAGTGCGATCGGGGTTGGGTATGCTGCAGATAATCCCGGATGGCTAATTGGCATGAGCGAGACTCAGGAGCGCTTACAACGATTGCGAGCTCAAGCGGCAAGTCTCGTTTTTTATGCCGGGATTTTAGAGTCTGCGACTGGACGTGCTTTTTTAGAACTGCTTGACGCACTGAGTCACCAACAACCACTCGCTGCAGTCACGGCCTACAGCACTTGGCTAGGTCACCTCTTGGCTAGCCGACAAAGTTGGCCACAGTGGCTAATGCACCACATTCGCAGCGATGACAATCCGTTTAGCCGACAGGCGCAATTTGCGATCGCCAGCAGCTTACCTGAGGTCTGGCAGCAAAGTGCCTGCCAAGATCTGCAAACGTTGCAGCAACTAGCCAGTGCTCCCCCCAGACTGTTAGCTCCGATGGTGCAGGCACTCGCAGATCTGCCCACCCCCCCGCCACATTGGCTAGAAGAAACCCGCGATCGCGAAGCGCAATGGGCGGAAACTGAAGACTGGGCCATGCTGTTGCCAGACTTGATCCAGCATTATCAGCAGCGGGGGGTCGGGTTCTTCAATCGCTATTGGGCCTTGCGCTGGCAGCAAGGACAACTGCACGGCATTGAGCATCCCGATCCAATCCCCTTATCCGATTTAGCGGGCTACGAGCTCCAAAAAGAGACGCTCAAACGTAATACGGAATTTTTGCTGGCAGGGCTGCCCGCCCAAAATGTCTTGCTTTACGGCAGCTGTGGTGCTGGGAAATCCTCAATGGTCAAAGCTCTGATTAATGCCTATGGCGATCGTGGCCTCCGACTGATTGAAGTGGGTAAAGCCGATCTCAGGGAGCTGCCTCAAATTTTGGATCAGCTGCGGGAATCTGCTCTCAGTTTTATTGTTTTTGTCGATGACCTGTCCTTTGAAGAAGATGACGAAACCTTCAAAGCACTCAAGGTTGTCCTAGAAGGCGGCTTAACAGCACGGCCACCTAATGTCGTAGTTTATGCCACCTCCAACCGTCGCCATCTGGTACGGGAATATTTTGATGAGCGCCCCAACCCAACAGAAGCCAATGAGGTTCACGCCTGGGATTCGGTACAAGAGAAACTCTCCTTCAGCGATCGCTTTGGCTTGACGCTCACGTTTGAGCCCGCTGATCAAGACACTTACTTGGCGATTGTTCGCCATTTAGCTAGCGAAGTCGGCTTGACAATGCCGCTCGAAACGCTGGAATTTCGCGCCCGTCAATGGGCAACTCGCCACAATGGGCGATCGGGCCGTACCGCTCGGCAGTTCATGGACTGGCTGATTGCCGAACAGAGCCTGCCCAACCCTCTCTGAGGGGCTGGCAATACTCTGCTCTGATGTACAAAAAAGGGGCCGTAAAGCCCCTGAATCCATCGAAATCAGTAGATTAGTTAGGTTCGTCGCTCGCGATCGCATCCTCACTAGTCTCATCCAGCTCTTCCTCGCCGGGTGGCACGAGGGCAACTGCTGCGAGTACGTCATCGGCATCCAAGCGTTGAACACGAACGCCTGTGGCAGCGCGGGATTGCTGCGGAATCGCATCGCTGGCTTGGCGAATGATCACGCTGCGTTGACTGATCATCACCAGTTCGTCACCACTTTCGACAATCCGTAATGAAACCAGCTCATCTTGCTTGCTGCGGAATTTAATCGCCCGCAAACCCAGACCTGCTCGTTTCTGCAGGCGGAACTGATGCACAGGCACCCGTTTCCCTAACCCTTGCGCTGTCACCACCAGCACCCAAGGTCCGGGACTTGCAACAACTTCTACGGCATCATCCGCTTCATCCTCATCGCCTGTTTCGGTCATGTTGGCCGTCAGAGAAGCAGGCAACACATCCATCGAGATCAAGGTGTCGCCCGACCGCAAGGACATTGCCCGTACACCGCGCGTGGCCCGCCCCAAGGGTCGCAGATCATCATGGCTGGCGCGGAAGTGGATGGTCATCCCCTTGCGGGAACCAATCAGAATGCTGTCTTCCGGTTTCGCCAGTCGCACCCAGCGCAGTTGGTCACCTTCGGACAGGGCGATCGCAATCAGACCGTTGGAACGAATGTTGGCAAAAGCGGAGAGCGCCGTTTTCTTGATGTAGCCGCCCTGAGTCAGCATCACCAGATATTCATCGTCACTGAAGGCGCTGACCGGCACGATCGAAGTGATTCGTTCTTCGCGGGGAATCGGCAGCAATTGCACGATCGGCACACCCCGCGCATTGCGAGAGGCCGCCGGAATCCGGTAGGCCGGCAGATTGTAGACCACCCCGCGATCGCTGAAGAAGAGGATGTTGTCGTGGTCACAGCAAGTCAAGAAATGCTCGACACTATCGTCATCCTTCGTCTTCGCCCCTGCTTTACCCCGTGTTCCGCGACTTTGCGCCGTGAACTCGTTGACCGGCATCCGCTTGATATAGCCCTGCTGAGTCAACAGCAGGATCGACTTCTCGTTGGCAATCAGGTCGATCGTTTCTAGTTCACCGTCTGCTTCCAGCAAGGTGGTGCGGCGCGGCTCTTGGAAGCGCTGCTGCAACTGCTCCAGCTCGGTTTCGATGATTTCCAGCACCCGCTCGCGGCGGGCCAAGATATCGCGATAGTCTTCGATGCGGCGCTGCAGATCCTGGTGTTCCTGCTCGATCTTCTCGGCTTCCAGCGCCGTTAGTCGCCGCAACTGCATCTGCAGAATGGCGTCGGACTGGACTTCCGATAGACCGTAAACGTCGATCAGTTCCTGTTTGGCTCGTGGGGCATCCGCCGATCGCCGAATCAGTTCGATGATCGCATCGAGATTCCCCAGCGCAATCAGCAACCCTTGCAGCAGGTGGTCGCGCTCTTCAGCCTTACGAAGTTCGTAGCGCGTCCGTCGTTCGATCGTCTCGATCCGGAAATCAAGGAAGACTTCTAGCGATCGCTTCAGGGTCAGTAGGACCGGCTCGCCATCCACCAACGCCAGCATGTTGGCGCTGAAGTTACTTTGCAGTGGTGTCTGTTTGTAGAGGTTGTTGAGCACCACCTGCGGGTAGGCGTCGCGCTTCAGTTCAATGACAATGCGCATGCCATCGCGATCGCTTTCGTCGCGAATGTCGGAAATACCCTCCAAGCGCTTCTCGTTGACCATCTCAGCAATGCGCTCAATCAGCGCTGCCTTGTTGGTCTGGTAAGGCAACTCCGTAATGATGATCGCGTCGCGCACCGGACGTCCTGGGGCTTCGATCGTGTCGATCGTCGCCACACCCCGCATCGTGATCGAGCCTTTGCCAGTCAGGTAGGCATCACGAATGCCCGCCGAACCCAAGACTTGGCCGCCAGTAGGGAAGTCTGGCCCCGGGATGTGGCGCATCAGCTCGCGATCGCTGATCTCGGGGTTGTGGATCAGCGCAATCACGCCGGCGATCAGTTCCGTTGGATTATGGGGCGGAATGTTGGTCGCCATGCCGACCGCAATGCCGGAGGAACCGTTCAGCAGCAGTTGCGGCAGCCGCGCCGGCAGAACTGTTGGTTCCTGTTGCGAGCCGTCAAAGTTATCGCTGAAATCGACAGTTTCGGCTTCGATATCCTGAAGCAAACCATCAGTTGTCAGCGGCTTCAGGCGCGACTCGGTGTACCGCATCGCCGCCGGCGGATCGTTGTCGATCGATCCGAAGTTGCCGTGGCCATCGATCAAGGGCGATCGCATCGAGAAGTCTTGGGCCATGCGAACCAAGGCGTCATAGACCGCCGTGTCGCCGTGGGGGTGATACTTACCGAGCACTTCCCCGACCACCCGTGCACATTTTCGGAAGGGGCGATCGGGCGTCAGGCCCAGCTCATACATCGCGTAAAGAATGCGCCGGTGCACCGGCTTGAGGCCATCCCGAGCATCGGGCAGCGCGCGCCCGACAATCACGCTCATCGCGTACTCGAGATAGGAGCGCGACATTTCGTTGCGCAGGTCAGTCTGGATGATGCGCTCCTGGGCACTCATGGGCGGATAGTCTCCAGTACTGAAGTCGGGAAAAGCGGCGAAAAAAGCGGCCTAAACTGCCGCAAAATCAAGCTATTGCAAGGCTTCTTCGCAATCTCATTCTATCATGCGACCCCTCTTTTCTAAGGCGATCGCTGAGCGGTAACCCCCTCCGGGTGCGCTTCGGTTTCCCGCCCCCCCATTGCCGATCTGCCAGGGAATGATCGAAGTGTTCTCCAGTGGAGACCTCATGATGTTGCGATTGCTGCACTGGCGATCTGCCGTCCCCGATCCAGCCCTTGCTTGGACTCCGATTGTGATGGGCACAGCGCTGCAGATGGAGGAAACCCCGACCACCCTGCGGCTCAGCTTGCCGCTCAATCAGTGGGATCCCAAAACTATTCGGGTTCAAATTGAGGACAACTGCCTGCGCCTGCAAGGCTACAACCAGCTCTGCAGCCCCTACGGCTCGCGCTGGCAAGTGGCACAACAATTGTTGACTTTGCCCTGTCCAGTGCGCGCAGACCAGTACCTGACTGCAGTGGAGAGCGATCGCTTGGTGCTGACCTTGATCAAAGTGCAGCCGCAAGCCTCCCTAGCCGCACAACCCTTCCAGATCTGGGAACTCTGGAAACAGGCCTGGCAACGAGGCCGGCACCGTTTGGGTCAGCAACTCAGACAGTGGAGCGATCGCCTACTCACGCCCTGAATCAATGACTTTCAGCCCTTGAGGACTTTGAATCATGACTCTCACCCTTCAAGACCGCATCACCGAAGCTCGCAGCGAAGCGCACCAAACCTGCGCCACCTTCGGCAAAGATGATCCGCAATGCCGCGTCGCTTGGGACATCCTCGAAGAACTGCAAGCTGAAGCAGCCCACCACCCCGAAAAAACGCTGCGGGAGAAAGCCTATCGCAACTACTGCGATGAATTCCCCAATGCCGACGAATGCCGGATGTACGACGTTTAGGCTCGCACTGAAACCGCAATGATCGCGGCTAAGTGTTGGGCAGTAGCGCCTCCACCCAAACCCGCCGATACAGAGGCGTACTATTGCGGCTAGAGTACCGCGGCTCAACCGATGCCAAGGTCTCTAGCTGTTTTTGTGCTTGGCTTCGGGAGCAATCCAGCAGTTGTGCAGCCAGCGGCAGCGGTAGCCATTCCTGCCCGAGTCGCTCCAGGATTACCTGATCCTCACTGTCTTGGATTTGCTGCAAGAGCAGAGCCAAGAGTTGCCAGCAGGCTTCAACATCAGCGGCCGCCCGATGGCTTTGCCCCACCGGAAAACCAAAGTGCTGAACCAATTGGGGCAGACTCCGCGACGGTAGGTCAGCTAAGAGTTGGCGTGACATTTGCACGGTGCAAAGTTGTTCTGTAGGCGATCGCTCGAAGTCCAAGCCCAGCTGCTGATATTCCGCTGTCAGGAAGCGGTAGTCAAAGGGCAGATTGTGCGCCACCAAGATTCCGGTCTGAAGCCGTGGTAGCAAGGGGGGCAGCACAGATTCTGGCGGATCAGCGGTCGCAATCAAATCCGTTGTGATGCCGGTGAACTGGGCGATCGCCTCGGGGATCGGGATGCCCGGATTGAGTAGTTCCGCCTGTTGAAACTGGATGCCTTCAGCAAGGGTCGCTTGCAGAATCCCCAGCTCAATTACCCGCGCCTGCGGCGGCTTAAACCCCGTCGTCTCGACATCCACGACCGTGAAAGTCGCCGCAGCAAGGCTGCGGTAGTAAGTCAGCCAATCGTGACTTCGCCAATGACTGCGCATCGGCTAGCGTCCACTGGGCGGTGGTAGTTGGCAGAACGGTCCAAATTGACCGTTGGGCAGGGTGGCTTCGCAGAGTTGCGCCTGTCGCAGATCGGGGCCGATCGCATCCAACAGATAGGCTTCGCGGAAATTTGCGCCCGCCAGTTGAGCGCCCGTCAGCTGAGCCCGCGTCAGAATCGCTCGGCTGAGATTCGCACCCCGCAGATCAGCACCATTCAGATTGGCGCCTGTGAGATCCGCGCCAGCGAGACTACTGCCCTGCAGATTGGCATTGCTCAAGTCGGTGAATGAGAGGTCGGCCTGCGCCAGCATAGCCCCAGCTAACTGGGCATTGGGCAGGCGACGAAACCGCAGATCGACAGCGTAAAAATTACAGCCCGAACACTGGTTGGTTGCAATCAAGGCCTGAATCGCCTCTGGCCCGCGTAGGGGTGAGGCGATCGCCATTGCCAAAAACCACAGTCCAGTCATGGTTAGAGGATCTGCGCCAGAAACTGCTTGGCCCGATCGCTCTGGGGTGCTGTGAAGAAGCGATCGGGCGGGGCTTCCTCGACAATTTGCCCATCGGCCATTAGGACGACGCGATCAGCAACTTCGCGGGCAAAGCCGACTTCATGGGTCGCCACCAGCATCGTCATGCCTTCGCTGGCGAGATCCCGCATCACGTCCAGGACTTCGCGCACCATCTCTGGATCGAGGGCAGACGTGGGTTCGTCAAATAGGAGGATGCGCGGCTGCATTGCCAAGGCCCGTGCGATCGCGACCCGCTGTTGTTGGCCGCCGGATAGCTGCCCCGGATATTTATCGGCCTGCTCAGCAATGCGCACCCGTTCCAAGAGTTGGCGGGCAGTCGCTTCCGCTTGAGCGACGGGCCAACGGCGCACTTGCACCGGCGCCAGCATCAAGTTCTGGAGCACCGTCAAATGGGGGAAGAGGTTGAACTGCTGAAACACCATGCCGACCTCTTGGCGGATGGTGGCAATGTCACGGCGATCGTGGCTGAGACGATGTCCCTCAATCCAAATCTCGCCACGCTGGTGCGACTCAAGGGCATTGAGGGTGCGCAAAAAGGTCGATTTACCAGACCCTGATGGCCCCATCATCACAACCACCTCGCCCCGCTGAACCGTGAGGCTAACGCCGCACAGAGCTTGAAATTGGTTGCCGTACCATTTTTCGACCCCCTCGGCATAAATCATGGTCTCTGGGGCTGAAGCGATCGCAGTCACAGGTTCGGGTTGCCGTCCTAAGGGAGTCATTCGATCGAATTACCGGGGCTAGCGCTGGGGGGTTAGCCGTTGTTCCAAGCGGCGGCTGAGTTGGGCGAGGCCATAGCAGCACAGCCAGTAAAGCACACCCAAGAACAGATAGACCTCGGCATAGCGACCGAGATAGGCCGGATTGGCCAAAATTGAGCGACTGATGCCCAGCAATTCCAGGAGGCCGACAATCGACAGCAAGGTGGTGTCTTGCAACAGGTTGAGGAAGAGGCCCACGATCGCGGGAATCGAGATCCGCAGGGCTTGGGGCAGAACGATAAATCGATAGGTCTGAAACAGATCTAGACCCAAGGCCGCAGCCGCTTCAAACTGACCTTGGGGAATCGCTTGCAAGCCTCCCCGCACGGTTTCAGCTAAGTAGGCAGACAGGAAAATCGTCAGCCCCACGATCGCCCGCAGAATGCGATCGATCCGCCATTCAGAATCCAACATCAGTGGCACCATTACCTGCCCGAAGAAAAGGATGGTGACTAGCGGCAGGCCTCGGAACAGCTCAATATAAGTGACTGAGAGCCAGCGAATGGCGGGTAGCGAACTCTGACGCCCCAAGGCCAGCAAGATGCCCAGCGGCAATGAGCAGACCATGCTGATCAAAGCGGTCGCTAAGGTCAGCAGCAAACCGCTCCAGTCATTACTTGAGACTGGTCGCAGACCGAGTCCCCCTTGGAGCAGCCAAAGTCCTACCAGGAAGAGAACTCCCCAGAGCGTCGGCAGAAAGCGCAACCAAGCTTGTCCCCGACAGCGTTGAGCCAGCCAACTGGCCGCTGGCACAGTGGCTGCGATCGCAGCTAATCCCAGCTTGTGCGGGAACCAAGGCAAAGGAATCCCGGCGATCGCGGCAGCCAGACCGGCCCAGCCCCAGAGCGATCGCCGTTGCCAACGATGAGAGCCCGTCGCCAGACAGCCCCAGGTCAATCCTAAGGTCGGACTGAGTAGCCCCAGCCAAAGCCAAAGGCGCCACTGTTCTGCGGCGGGATAGCGACCTACAAAAAAGAGCGTCCAGTTATCGACCAGTACCGTCCATCGGGCTTCTGTCGTGATCCAAAGCCCTAGCCGCCCCACAACCGTGACAATAATCACCACCAAGAGGAGCGTGATGGCACTGTTCAGCCAGGAGCTAAACAGGTTTTGTCGGAGCCAGGCGATCGGGGTTTGTTGAGGCGTGATCCCCTGGGGCGATCGCATCATCTCAGCGCACTCCCCAGCGTTGGAGACGCTGTTGCAGCCCATTCATGCCTGCCGAGATCACAGCGTTGATCGCGAGATAGGTCAGCATCAGAATCAAGAACACTTCCACCGGTCGCCCAGTTTGATTGAGGGTGGTCTGCGCCGTGGCATAGAGATCGGGATAGCCGACTGCGATCGCCAAGCTCGAGTTTTTAGCAAAACCTACGTACTGACTATTGAGCGAGGGCACAATCACCCGCAGGGCCTGGGGCACCACGATCTGCCAAAGCGTTTGGCTACGGGTCAAGCCCAGAGCGGCGGCCGCTTCCCATTGACCAGCCGGCACCGAGAGAATACCGCCACGAATGATTTCCGTAATAAAAGCGCCGGTATAGGCGACCAGCCCTAGCAGCAGCGCGGTGAACTCCAGCGAGAGCCGTAGACCCCCGCGAATTTGGCCTGGTTGCAGTTGCTGCGGCCAGCTTAGTTGGGTCAGCAGCATCAGCACGGTAACCACCGCGATCGCGCCGTAAAGCCAGCGCCAATCCCGAGGCGATCGCTGCCGTTGGGCGAGCCAGCTGACGAACAAGACCAGGGCGATCGCCAGAATCACAACCAGCCAGCCCGGCGTCTGCGGCCAAGGAAGATAGATGCCCTGTTTGCTGAGATAGAGACTGCCCAGCCAATGCCAAGGCTGCTGGGCGGCCGGCAAACTGAGCAGAATCGGGAAGTACCAGACAATCAACTGCAGCAGCAAAGGCGTGTTGCGCACCACCGCCACATAACCCCGGCTGAGTTGGCGCAGCAACCAGTTTTCGGAAAAGGCCGCAACTCCAGCGAGCGTCCCTATCACGGTTGTCAGGATCAGCCCGATCGCAATCACACGCAGACTATTGACTAAGCCAACGACCAGAGCACGGGCGTAACTATCTGCTGTTCGATAGGCGATCGCCGATTCCCCGATATTGAAGCCTGCCGACTGATCGAGCCAGTCAAAGCTAAGGCTCAAGCCCCGCTGCGATAAGTTGTAGACCAGGTTATCAACCAGCCAGATTGCACCTAGGCCCACAACCAGCAGCACGAGTAACTGCCAGACCCAGCGCCAGAGACGTTCATCTCGCCAGAACGGTCCTTGTAATTTCAGACGAAAGGGCATAGCCAATTAGCGGAACGGCGGCGAGTAGAGCAAACCACCATTCTTATAGAGCTGGTTGAGGCCCCGATTCAATTTCAGCGGCGACTGCTGCCCAACGTTACGCTCATAAATTTCGCCGTAGTTCCCCACCGCTTTGATGGCGCGATAGGCAAAGTCATTGCTCAGCCCCAGCTGTTGCCCGAGTTCACCCTCGAGCCCAAGGAAGCGGCGAATCTCAGGGTTCTTCGAGGTTTTGAACTGATCGATGTTGGCTTGGGTGATACCAAACTCCTCCGCCTGAATCGTGGCATTGACCACCCATTTGACAACGTCAAACCAAGGCGAGTCATTGTTGAGGGTGGCTGGGCTCAGCGGCTCTTTGGAGATCACTGCATCCAGCAATTGGTGCTGATCGGCATCGGACAAGGTCGTCCGACGGGCGGCCAGCTGAGAGCGATCGGAGGTTACCCCCTCACAACGGCCTTGGGCATAGGCAGCGTAGTTGGCATCGGAGTTCGGAAATTTAATCTCCTGATATTGGACACCCAGCTCGCGCATCGTGTCCGCCAGATTGAGTTCCGATGTGGTGCCCGTCTCCACGCAGATTGACTTGCCCTGAAAATCCTGCAGCGATTGGATGCCACTATTGCGCCGCACCATCAACCCTTGGCCGTCATAGAAAGTGGTTGGCGCAAACTCAAGGTTGTTGCCGCCCTTGGCATCGCGACTCAGGGTCCAAGTGGTGTTGCGCGAGAGCAAATCGACTTCACCACTTGCTAAGGCTGGAAACCGTTCAACAGAATCGAGACTGCGGTATTCGATCGCCTTGGGATCATTGAACAGTGCTGCGGCGATCGCCTTACAAATGTCGACATCCAAGCCACTGTAATTGCCCTGGGAATCAAGGAAGCTAAAGCCAGGCAGTCGGCCTTCAACTCCGCAGAGCAACTTACCGCGCGCCTGCACTTGGTTGAGGCGACTATTGCTCTCAGTCTCATTGCCACCCAAGCTACGACAGGCTGCTAGCGGTAAAAAGCAAAGCAGTACCAAAAGAAAGCGCGAGGCGATCGCAGGCATGGGTCCGCCGGATAAAAGGATCGCCTTCATTCAATCACGTCTTGCCGGTTCTACCAGCCTGCCCAGCCAACGGCTGAGCCGAATTTGATCTGCATGGGATCCCAAACCTGATCTGAGAAGAGCATTGCAAAGCACTACGGCTTTCTTTCATTCCTCTTAAGGCCGATCGACCGCCGTGATCCCCTGTCTATAGTCAGGGCAATTCCCCTCTCCCGGCTACCATGTCCAAAATTCGTGTTGGAATTAACGGCTTTGGCCGTATTGGTCGTCTCTGCTTACGGGCTGGATTTGATGATCCGCAACTCGATTTTGTTGCGATTAACGACCTCGTTCCGGCCAAAAATCTTGCCTATCTTCTTCACTACGACTCCACCCACGGCCGCCTACAACAAACAGTGCGGGCAGAAGAAGATCGCATTTGTGCCGGCGATCGCTGCATTCAATGTTTCTCCGAAACTGATCCGGCAGCTATTCCTTGGGGGGAGTTAGGGGTTGATGTGGTGATTGAGGCTACGGGGCGCTTCACCGATTACGCTGCCGCCAGTCGCCACCTGGAAGCAGGCGCTCAACGGGTAGTGATTTCGGCCCCGACCTCGGAGAAAGATCCCGATCGCGTTCCCACCTTCGTCTACGGCGTCAATCATCAGAACTACGACCCGCAACAGCATCGCATTCTCTCCAACGCCAGCTGCACCACCAACTGCCTGGCTCCGATCGCCAAGGTGCTTCAAGAGCACTGCGGGATTGAAGACGGTCTGATGACTACCATCCATGCGGTCACCGCCACCCAACCAACTGTCGATGGACCCAGCCGTAAAGATATGCGCGGCGGGCGCAGTGCGGCTCAAAACATCATTCCGGCCAGTACGGGCGCTGCCAAAGCCGTGGGCTTGGTGCTGCCCGAACTCCAGGGTCACCTGACCGGTATGGCGTTGCGGGTTCCGACGGCGGATGTCTCGGTGGTGGATCTGACCTTCCGTAGCCGCCAATCCACCACCTATGCCGCCATCTGTGAGGTGATGCAAAAGGCGGCCAACACCCAACTCCAAGGCATCCTGGGCTATACCGAGGATGACCTCGTTTCGAGTGACTTTATTGGCGATGCTCGGTCCAGCATTTTTGATGCCACGGCAGGCATGGCTCTCAACGATCGCTTCTTCAAAGTGATCGCTTGGTACGACAACGAATGGGGATACAGCAACCGCATGTTGGATCTGATTCGTTATATGCGGAGCGTTGAGCAGCAGCCAGCCTGGGCTCCGCGTTCTTTGACCCCTGCGTAGGTAGTGCCCCGATGAGTGATTCCACCGCCCAACTCAGCTACGACCCCACCACGAGCTACCTCGAGCCCAGTGGCTTGGTCTGTGAGGATGAACGGACTTCTGTGACTCCCGAGACCTTGAAACGGGCTTACGAGGCCCATCTCTACTACAGCCAGGGCAAAACCTCAGCGATCGCCACCCTGCGTGATCACTACATGGCACTGGCCTACATGGTCCGCGATCGCCTCCTGCAACGGTGGCTAGCTTCACTGTCGACCTATCAACAACAGCACGTCAAAGTGGTCTGTTACCTGTCCGCTGAGTTTTTGATGGGTCGGCACCTCGAAAACTGCCTGATCAACCTGCATCTTCACGACCGCGTTCAGCAAGTTTTGGATGAACTGGGTCTCGATTTTGAGCAACTGCTAGAGAAAGAGGAAGAACCCGGGCTAGGCAACGGTGGCCTCGGTCGCCTCGCAGCTTGTTTCCTCGACTCCATGGCTACCCTCGACATTCCTGCCGTCGGCTATGGCATTCGCTATGAGTTCGGTATCTTCCACCAAGAACTCCACAACGGCTGGCAGATCGAAATCCCCGATAACTGGCTGCGCTTTGGCAACCCTTGGGAGCTAGAGCGGCGCGAACAGGCCGTGGAAATTAAGTTGGGCGGCCACACGGAGGCCTACCACGATGCGCGAGGCCGCTACTGCGTCTCTTGGATCCCCGATCGCGTCATTCGCGCCATCCCCTACGACACCCCCGTACCGGGCTACGACACCAATAACGTCAGCATGTTGCGGCTCTGGAAGGCTGAGGGCACCACGGAACTCAACCTTGAGGCTTTCAACTCAGGCAACTACGACGATGCGGTTGCCGACAAAATGTCGTCGGAAACGATCTCGAAGGTGCTCTATCCCAACGACAACACCCCCCAAGGGCGGGAACTGCGGCTGGAGCAGCAGTATTTCTTCGTCTCGGCTTCGCTCCAAGACATCATCCGTCGCCACTTGATGAACCACGGTCATCTTGAGCGGCTGCATGAGGCGATCGCAGTCCAGCTTAACGACACCCATCCCAGCGTGGCGGTGCCGGAGTTGATGCGCCTCCTGATCGATGAGCATCACCTGACTTGGGACAATGCTTGGACGATTACACAGCGCACCTTCGCCTACACCAACCACACGCTGCTACCTGAAGCCTTGGAACGCTGGCCCGTGGGCATGTTCCAGCGCACTTTACCGCGCTTGATGGAGATTATCTACGAAATCAACTGGCGCTTCTTGGCCAATGTGCGGGCCTGGTATCCCGGTGACGACACGAGAGCTCGCCGCCTCTCCCTGATTGAGGAAGGAGCTGAGCCCCAGGTGCGCATGGCTCACCTCGCCTGCGTGGGCAGTCATGCCATCAACGGTGTGGCAGCCCTGCATACGCAACTGCTCAAGCAAGAAACCCTGCGAGATTTCTACGAGCTTTGGCCCGAGAAATTCTTCAACATGACCAACGGTGTGACGCCCCGCCGCTGGCTGCTGCAAAGTAATCCTCGCCTAGCCAACCTGATCAGCGATCGCATTGGCAATGACTGGATTCATGATCTCAGGCAACTGCGACGGCTGGAAGACAGCGTGAACGATCGCGAGTTTTTACAGCGCTGGGCAGAGGTCAAGCACCAAAATAAGGTCGATCTGAGCCGCTACATCTACCAGCAGACTCGCATAGAAGTCGATCCGCACTCTCTCTTTGATGTGCAAGTCAAACGGATTCACGAATACAAACGCCAGCTCCTCGCTGTCATGCATATCGTGACGCTCTACAACTGGCTGAAGCACAATCCCCAGCTCAACCTGGTGCCGCGCACTTTTATCTTTGCGGGCAAAGCGGCCCCGGGTTACTACCGTGCCAAGCAAATCGTCAAACTGATCAATGCGGTCGGGAGCATCATCAACCATGATCCCGATGTCCAAGGGCGACTGAAGGTCGTCTTCCTACCTAACTTCAACGTTTCCTTGGGGCAGCGCATTTATCCAGCTGCCGATTTGTCGGAGCAAATCTCAACTGCAGGGAAAGAAGCGTCCGGCACCGGCAACATGAAGTTCACCATGAATGGCGCGCTGACAATCGGAACCTACGATGGTGCCAACATCGAGATCCGCGAGGAAGTCGGCCCCGAAAACTTCTTCCTGTTTGGCCTGCGAGCCGAAGATATCGCCCGACGCCAAAGTCGGGGCTATCGACCTGTGGAGTTCTGGAGCAGCAATGCGGAACTGCGGGCAGTCCTCGATCGCTTTAGCAGTGGTCACTTCACACCGGATCAGCCCAACCTCTTCCAAGACTTGGTCAGCGATCTGCTGCAGCGGGATGAGTACATGTTGATGGCGGACTATCAGTCCTACATCGACTGCCAGCGCGAAGCTGCTGCTGCCTACCGCGATTCCGATCGCTGGTGGCGGATGTCGCTACTCAACACCGCGAGATCGGGCAAGTTCTCCTCCGATCGCACGATCGCTGACTACAGCGAACAGATCTGGGAGGTCAAACCAGTCCCCGTCAGCCTAAGCACTAGCTTTTAGGAACTGAACCAAGATTTTTTGAAGAAATGTTGCGGATTTTGAGTTTTTGCGTTACATTGCTTAACAGCTACCAAACCACCCCGTAGGGAGGTCCCTGTCATGTCTGAGCAAAATACCAAGTTTGGTTTCACCGCATTCGCAGAAACCTGGAATGGCCGTCTGGCTATGATCGGGTTCGTGGTTGGTTTGGCCACCGAATTGCTGACCGGCCAAGGCATCCTGTCTCAAATTGGCCTGCTGTAGATTTCCATTCCCAGTCAGTAGTCAGAGAGCAATACCGTTAAACCCTGCCCACGCGGGGTTTTTTTTATGGGCGATCGCAGACGCGTCCGTAAGATGAAGGGGTGATGTTGGCCATCGCCTCAATGCTGATCAATTTACTGTTCTTGCTGCTCGGTTTAGTTATCCTCGTTGCCGGAGCTGAGTTTTTAGTCCGCGGAGCCTCAAAACTGGCGGCACTCGTGGGGTTATCACCACTCATCATTGGCCTCACTGTGGTGGCCTACGGGACGAGCGCTCCAGAGCTCGCAGTCAGTATTCAGGCGGTTCTGGAGGGCTCCAACGATATTTCGCTCGGGAATGTGGTGGGCAGCAACATCTTCAATGTGTTGTTTATTCTCGGGATCTCGGCCTTAATCACACCCCTACAGGTGGCGCAACAGTTGGTTCGGCTCGATGTGCCGATCATGATTGCCACGGCAGGATTGGTCTATGGGATGGCCCTAGATGGTCGGATCAGCCGCCTCGATGGCATTGTCTTGGTGGTGTTGGGCGTTCTCTACACCGTTTTCCAAGTTCGCCAGGGGGGAGAAGAACCTGACCCAGAGGTTCAGGCGGAATATGCCGAGGAATATGGATTGGGCGATCGCCCACCCCTATGGCAGCAACTCTTGCTAATCGCAGCTGGTCTGGGGCTCCTGATCCTCGGGGCAAAGCTCCTGATTGATAATTCTGTCGCGGTTGCTCGCACCTTGGGCATCAGCGAACTGCTGATTGGTTTGACCATCGTTGCAGCCGGTACTTCGCTCCCTGAGCTGGCAACTTCCGTTGTAGCGAGCTTGAAAGGCGAACGGGATATCGCTGTTGGCAACGTCGTCGGCAGCAACATTTTCAACATCCTGATCGTGTTAGGTGTGGCCGCGATCATCGCCAGCAATGGCGTCTTAGTGGATGCTCAGGCCGCCAAAGTCGACCTACCAGTGATGGTGGGCATCTCGCTGTTATGTCTGCCTATCTTCTTTAGCGGCTTCATCATCAGCCGCTGGGAAGGCATTCTCTTGCTGGGAGCTTACAGCGCCTATTTTGCAGAACTGGTCCTTCAAGAGCTCCAGAATCCTTTGCTGCTCAGCCTGCGCTGGGTGCTGGTCCTCATCATCGTGCCCATGGCCACAATCACCACGGTTAGTGCCGCCTATCAGGCCTGGCGGAAACTCCCCTCCAGTCGCTCTCAGTCCTAGCAGATTTGGCCGCTTGGCTCACGTGGATCAACCGCTCGCTCAAGCATGAGCTGCCAGAGGCGAGCGGAGCCGTCAACTCTAGCAACCTGCAAGTCGGTTAGGACGCTTGAGTAGAGGAATTTGCTGAGGGTCAACAGCCTCCGTCCTTGGGGCTGATTCGTTCGAGCGCCAACGATCTCATCGCTCTGCTGAGTGCAATAGCCACAAGAAGAGAACAAGCGCAAGCCCAAGCACTAGCAGTCCTCACTCGATTGGAGAATGCAATCAGTGGACAATCGCTGCTATTCCTGTTGCTACCGCTGCGAACCGTTCTAATCTTGCAATTCGAGGAGTGCGACTGTCTCAACATGGGCGGTCTGCGGGAAGAAATCTAGGGGTTGCACGAGCAATAGACGATAGCGATCGCCCGCACAGAGGGCTTGGAGATCGCGGGCCAGGGTTGCAGGGTTGCAGCTCACGTAGGCAATGCGTTGCGGTTGGCGATCGCGCAGCACTTCAATCACCGCTGGTTCGCAGCCTTTGCGCGGCGGATCTAGAAGAACAGCATCGGGAGACTCGGGAATTTGCGCGAGTAAGATCTCGACCGCACCCGCCCGAAATTCAACATTGCTGATGCCATTGCGATCAGCATTTTGTTGCGCTTGCACCACCGATTCCGGCAGGATTTCTAGCCCCAGCACTGACCCTACCTCACTGGCCAAAGGCAGGGTTAATGTCCCGACGCCGCAGTAGAGATCGAAGAGGCGATCGCTGCCCCGCAAAAAGTCTTTGAGGATTGGCAGCAGGCGCTCTGCTTGCTCTGTATTGACTTGGAAAAAGGTCTCCGGTCCGATTGCAAATTCCAAATCGTCCAAACACTCAATCAGATAAGGACGACCCGCTAAACAATGGGTCTCGTCACCCAGAATGCGATTGCCGTGGCTGGGATTGAGGTTGAGGCAAACCCCGACCACATTGGGATAGTCGGTCAGCCACTGTTCTGCTTGAGCTTCCACCTCTGGCAACTGATCGTCGGTAGCAATCAAAGTGATCAGGATCTCACCGGTACGCTGACCGATGCGCAGTCCCAAATGCCGGAGGCCACGCGATCGGGTCTGCTCGTCATAGATCGGCCAATCCCGAGCTGCAATATCAGCCTTGATGCCTGCGAGCAGCGGATTCAAGCGGTCATCTTGTACCGGACACTGATTGAGGTTGATCAGGCGGTGGCTGCCTTTACGGAAGTAGCCCGCTTGCACCTCCCCGCGATCGCTGCGCCGGAGCGGATAGCTGACCTTGTTGCGATAGCCCAGCGGATAGGGAGCTGCAATCGTCGGTTGAACTTCCGTCTCGAGTTGCCCCAACCGTTGCATGGCGTCTTGGACAATCACCGTTTTTGCCTCAACTTGGGCAGGGTAGTCCACGGTTTGCCACTGACAGCCACCGCACTTATCCGCAACGATGCAGGCCGGTCGAATCCGATCCGGTGATGCCTCCAGCACTCCTTCTAGCTCGGCACGGGCATAACGCGATCGCACCTGCAGCAGCTTGGCTTGAATGCGATCGCCCGGCACCGTATCGGGCACAAAAACCACGCGTCCCTCTACGCGCCCGAGGCCGTCGCCGCTGTCACAGAGCGACTCGATCGTCAGGCTGAGGCGATCGCCCTGACGCCAAGTAAGCACGGCAGAAGAAGACATAAGCTGGCCCGAGGAAGAGTCCTGACTTCTATTGTCAGTCGCCAGAGGTTTGTTGTTAAACGTTACAAGCCTCTCAGGACTTGTTCGGGAGCGCCCCTCCAGTCGCTACACTACTCAACATCGCTAACAAACACACCGCCGATCATGACCATCGTTAGCCAGGTAATCCTCAAAGCGGACGACGAGCTGCGCTATCCCAGTGGCGGCGAACTCAAAAACATCACTGATTTCTTCAAAACCGGTGAGCAGCGCCTCCGTATCGCTCAGGTCCTGAGCGACAGCGAGAAAAAAATTGTGGACCAAGCCAGCCGCAAACTGTGGCAGCGTCGGCCCGACTTCATTGCCCCCGGGGGTAACGCCTACGGTCAACGTCAACGGGCCCAGTGCCTGCGCGACTACGGCTGGTACCTTCGCCTGATCACCTACGGTGTGCTGGCTGGCGACAAAGAGCCGATCGAAAGCATTGGTCTGCTCGGTGCCCGCGAAATGTACAACTCTTTGGGTGTCCCCCTGCCCGGGATGGCAGAAGCCATTCGCACCCTCAAGGAAGCGTCTCTGGCCCTGCTCAGTAGTGCAGATGCCACGGTTGCGGCTCCCTACTTCGACTTCTTGATTCAAGGCATGGAGACGATCTAGGCCCCTTGGCGATCGCCTCAATCCATTGGCTGAACTGAAAGCGATCGGCTGCAGGGCTCTGGCTTCTGGGTCGATCGCTTTTCCCGTCAATTCCTTCGTGCAGCGGGCAATTGGTCCCCAGCCGTAGGTCAGTTAGGCTCTTGCGGTAAGAATTGTGCGAATGACAGTGGGGATTTTGGGCGTGGGAAGATGGCTTGTCCTAGGCTTGCTGGTGATTGGCCTCAGTGTAGTGAATCCGGCGCGGGCGATCGCGGCAGATCTGCAAGTTGGGGCTAGGCTGTTCCAAAGCAACTGCACCACCTGCCATTTGAATGGTGGCAACGTTATCAATGGTCAGAAAACCCTGCGGCAAGAAGCCCTACGCCGCTATGGTATGGATTCTGTCGCTGCGATTCAGAAGCAAGTGACCTATGGCAAAAATGCCATGCCAGCCTTTGGGCAACGCCTCAGCCCTGAGCAAATTGAGGCTGTGGCCACCTACGTCTTCGATCGTGCGGAGCGGGGCTGGACCGCACTCTAGATTGTGATGACCAACGCAGCACTGCTCTGGTTATTGGGCTTCTTTGGCAGCTTTGGCCACTGTGCCGGTATGTGTGGTCCTCTGTCGCTCGCCATGCAGCTCTCTCAGTCCCAGCGCGATCGCTGGCGCTTCCCACTGCTGCTCAACCTAGGGCGGATTGCCAGCTATGCCCTCGTTGGGGCTGTGCTGGGCAGCCTGGGATCGATTCTTTCCTTGGGCGGTGAATTGGCCGGTCTGGGTAGCGGTCTCCGCGATGGCCTGACGGTGCTCACAGGTTTAGCTCTGATCTGCTTTGGCCTCAGTCATCTCCTCCCTCAGACTTTGCCGCGCTATCTACCGGGCTATGGGCGTGGTCGTCGCTGGTTAGAAGCCCATCTGCCTGCTTTGTGGCAGCGTTTAAATCAACGATTACATTGGACGACGCCGCTGGCCTTGGGGAGCCTCTGGGGTCTGATGCCCTGTGGGTTTCTCTATGCCGCGCAGTTGCAGGCTGCTGCTGCTGCATCTTGGCAGGGTGGCGCCCTCGGCATGATCTGGTTTGGACTGGGCACCCTGCCGGTGATGTTGGGTTTTGGACTACTGGTAGAACAGTGGTCCCACGATCGCCGCAGTCAGTTGCAGCGAATGGCAGCGGTGATCAGCATCGCCGTCGGCGCAATGACGCTTTGGCGCAGTGGCGACCCGATGGGCGACTGGAGTGGTTACGCGGCGCTGATCTGTTTGGCCATAGCCCTACTGGCGCGATCGCTGGCACCCTTGTGGTCGGCTCCTCTGCGCTATCGCCGCTTTTGGGGTGTCAGTGGCCTGACTTTGGCGGTGCTACACAGCGCTCAGCAGCTCGAACATCGCTTTGGCTGGCGTCCCGAAGCCTGGCAATTTCTCTCGCCCTTGGCTCGCTGGGGCCTTGGAGCTGGCGTCGTTGCTGTCCTGTTGCTGTTGCCGCTGGGCTTCACGAGTAGCGATCGCTGGCAACGTCGCTTGGGGGCAGGCTGGCCGCGGTTGCATCAATTGGCGATTCCCGCCTTTGGCCTCGCAACGGTCCATGCCAGCCTGCTGTTGTGGGGCGGGGGCGTGGCGGGCGATGCTGCTGCCCAACCCTTCCTGGCGATCGCGATCGCGATCTCAGCTGTCAGTGTCTTGATCTTCCGTCATCAGCCTTGTTGGCAGGTGCATTCCAAGGAGTCTTAATGCTGGATTTCGTTTTACTGCCGCCGGTTCTGGCCCACCAGATCCAAATCGATCAGGCGGTAGCCGGTACCCTGCACCTCGAACCCAATGACCAGCCGCAGGCCGGCGCGGTGACGCCAACCTGGATTGCCCTGCGGCGACCCGGAGGCATGGAAATTGCGGCGAAGGACTGTAATTGTCAGCTCCAGTTGTTCAACGCCCAGACAGGCACGCAGACCCAGCTAGCGATCGTGCCATTGTCGGTGGCCCCCGGTACAGTTGCTGCTGAAATTACCTTTCCGACTGTTGGACAATATGAGCTGCGGCTCCGGGGCGAGCCCTCAGCAACAGCTGAGACGCGCTTCAGCCCCTTTCAGATTCGCTTTCCCGTAACCGTGGCGATCGCGGCAACTCCTACACCAGAATCCTCTGAGCCAGCCCCTTCATCCGAAGCGCCACCCGAAGCAGCACCGTCAGCCAGCCTCTCCCCTCGCCCTTGGAGCCGGATTTTGATCTCGGTCGGTCTAGGCTTGGGTCTGTTAGCAGCCCTCGCTGCCGGAGTCTGGCTGATTTTGAAACGCGATCGCGAGGCAAACTAAAGGTTGCTTAAAAGCCTGCTATCGCGTAGGCACTCCCCATCGGAACCGTCCAGCTCCAGCACAGCCACCCCGCCACCACAATCAAGGGAATCGCGATCGCCAGCATGCCGTGATGACTTTGAACCACCCGTTGTTCGTGCTGCAGAATCGCCTCACGAATTCTGAGTTGCATTTCCAATTGCAGCCGAGCGAGCTCAGCCTCAAACGAGGATTCATAGAGCAACTTACTGAGGCGATCGCAATGCGCCGCCCCTAAAATCGCTGTCGCATGCAAAGAGTCTTGCAGCAGGCTTAGTAACTCAGTGCGCTGAATCTCCAGCAGGAGACATTCACTCCGGGCCTGGGCAGTTGCCGTGCGAGGACGACCATCGACTAACTCCATCTCTCCTAGGAGCTGTCCAGGCTTGAACGTTTGCTCAACCACCTGTCCAGTCTCTGGATAGAAACTAGTGACTTCAATCTCACCAGCCCGGACTAAAAAAATGGAGTTGCTGTTGTCACCCTCACGATAAATACAGGCACCAGCAGAAATCCGATGCTTTTCCACAATACCTAGAACTCAGGGAGCCGAAACAAGGAAGTAAATGGAAACTAGCACAGCCTTTTTTCAGCGAAAAGAAATCAGCAAAAAAGTAAGTGTCTTTGTAAAGTTCTCGCAATAGAACCTGAGCCGTTTATTTCAACTGCGTAAAAGCTTAGACAATAGCCTTTGAAATTGTGCCTTTCAATACTGCGATCGCCATCACAAGCGGCAGCCTTACGGAGTAACTGCGGTCATCACTCCAGTTCGTTTTTTGATGTGAAATATTTAATTTTAGTAAACTGCCATCCTTGTGAGACTTTAGCTGATGCCAAGCCGCAGGGGCTGTTAGCTAAACTTCTGTCCCTCAGATTTTGACAAAGAAGTAGGCACCGATCGCTAGCACAATCAGCACCACAATCGGAACTGCGATCGCGGCCATGCCATTGTGACTGCGAACGACTCGCGACTCATGTTGGATGACGGCTTCCCGAATGCGGGTATTCATCTCCTCGCGAAGGCGAGCGAGATCGGACTCCAAACTATCGTTGCTATAGATCCGCTTGAGGTGATCAAAGACGGATTTTCCGAGAACCAAACTATCCTCGGGACGGTTGAACAAAATATCGAGAATTTCATCGCGTTCAAAGCTGATCAACAGACAGTCACTGGCTGCTTTAGCAGAGAGACTGCGAGGCCGACCATCGATCAATTCCACTTCCCCAAAGACCCGACCTGGGCCCAGGATTTCCTCGGTGGCTTCACCTGTTTCCGGGTAGAGGCTTGTCAGGGTCACTTGGCCCGACTTAACCAGATAGAGCTGATCGCTCACATCCCCAGAGTTATAAACGGCTTCTCCTGCTGCAAACTGACGCTTTTCCATCGTTCAGAAAAATGAATCGTGAAGGCTTACTGAGTACCGAGGACCAGCAACCGGCAGTTGCAGGAACGCGACACTATAATGCGGCATTCCCCTTGGAGATGGTAGTCGTGGTTCTGGCAGCACACGATCCAATCGATCGCTTCTGGGATTGGCAAGGGCAGTCCATTCGCTATTGGCAGCTTGGCGATCGCGGAGCCCCAGTCTTGCTCGTTCATGGCTTCGGAGCCTGTTGCGAACATTGGCGCCAGAATGTCGAGGCGATCGCGCAGCACTCTACGGTCTATGTAATTGACCTGTTGGGGTTTGGGCAATCAGCCAAACCAGACCCGATCGCGGTGAACTATGGCATTGAGCTGTGGGCACAGCAGATTGAAGCGTTTCGGCAAGCAGTGATTGGGCAGCCGACTCGTTTGATCGCCAACTCGATCGGCTGTGTGGTTGCCTTGCAAGCGGCCGTTGACCAGCCAGAGGGGTATGCGGCCCTGCTGTTGATTGACTGTGCCCTGCGGCAGATTGACGACAAGAAATTGGCTCAGCAGCCCTTGGGTCGTCGCCTCGGTCGGCCCTTACTCAAGGCTGCAGTACGGCAGCGCGGTCTTTCCAATTGGCTCTATCGCCAGCTCGCCAAACCCTCGATCATTGAGCGCATCCTTAAACTGGCCTACCCCAGCAGTGAACGCATTGATCCAGCGCTGGTGGAAGCCCTCTATGCGGCGACCCAATCACCTGGCGCAGCGGGCGTGTTTTGGGCTTTCATCAATTTGTTTGATGCGCCCTTAGCTGAGCAGTTGCTGCCCCAAGTGCAAGCACCAGTGACGTTCTTCTGGGGCGATCGCGATCCTTGGGAGCCGATCGCGCTTGGACGTCAGCTCGCAGATTTTCCTAGTGTGAAAGCCTTCGTGCCGCTGGCAGGTTTGGGGCATTGTCCCCACGATGAAGCACCCAAGCAGGTCAATCCCCAGATCGTGGCGTGGTTGCAGGAGGGAGTAGCTGCAGCAGGCTAACTCACGCACGGCTTTGCAGCCGGGTCGGTGGACAGGGCACCAACAGTCCAAAATTGGGCCTGTGAGAGAATGAAGTCTAGATGTCCCAGGAAGACTGGCAGCAATGGGCAAAGCGAAACAGCTAATTTTGCTAGCAGAAGATCAGTTGACGGAATACAGCACTGAAGCTCGCAAAATTGAAAAGTTGCGCCGCAAGCTCGGGTTTATTGTTCCCTATCCGCAACAAGCTGCGATGCGGGAAGAGATTCTGGCAGAATTGCCCAAAAACTTCTTGGCGAGAGCAGTCGAAGAAAATCGCCAGAACTTTGCTTTGCCTCTATGGGGAATTGGCGGACTCGGCTTGCTGTTTGGGATTTCTAGCCAGCAGCCCCTCGACTTTATTGCAACCGTTGTCGGTTTTTATGGAGCCTATCGCATTCAGAAATGGGGTTGGGAAATGCAGGCGAAACGACTAGTGATCAAAACGATTGACAGTATTGAAGTAGAAGTTCAAGCCAGCCGTTCTGAAGCTGCAACTAAAAATCAGTAAGCGATCGCTGTTTTCTCATTCCAGCGAATGAACTGGAATAGCATCTCAAGCAACTATTGATGAGGATCCCTCGTTCATCGATAAGCTGCATCATTCAAGTCTCTTTTACTCCAGATCACTAGTGAAAGAGAGCAAGCTTGATCGCGACTTGAATAAGATTGCGCTCTCTAACAGTTCGCATCAATTCCCAGAATTTCCTCGAATTTGTGGATTCAGTAAGGGTTGATTGTTTGCTTTTGTGCAAATGCAAGGAAGGAATGAGTATTTTCTGCTGCGCAAATGAAAATTTTCGCTTGCGCAAGCGAAAGGCGATAATCGCCTAGGCACTCGTCTTGGAATTGGCATGGCTCAGCCGTTCGTCTTGCTCCCTACTGAGGATTCTCATCAGACCTTGCGGATCCAGCCCCCCAGCACTGGGATCGGCTTACGGGGTCGAATTCGGGTGCCAGGCGACAAGTCCATTTCCCACCGAGCCTTGATGTTGGGGGCGATCGCCTCAGGTGAAACCACGATCGAAGGCTTGCTGCTGGGGGAAGACCCACTCAGCACGGCGGCTTGCTTTCGGGCGATGGGCGCTGAAATTTCGGAGCTGAACTCCGAGTTGGTGCGGGTTAAAGGCATTGGTCTCCAAAATCTGCAGGAGCCCCTCGACGTTCTCAATGCGGGCAATAGCGGCACCACAATTCGCCTGATGATGGGCTTACTCGCCGGTCAGCGCGATCGCTTTTTCTGCGTGACAGGCGATGAGTCGCTGCGCAGTCGACCAATGGCTCGGGTCATTCAGCCGCTCAGCCAAATGGGAGCCGAAATTCGTGGGCGGCAGGGCAATACGCGTGCACCGCTGGCGATTTCGGGGCGATCGCTGCAACCGATTCGCTACGTTTCCCCGATCGCCTCTGCCCAAGTGAAGTCGAGCATTTTGCTGGCGGGGTTGACCTGTGAAGGCCAAACCACCGTAGTGGAACCGGCACTCTCGCGAGATCACAGCGAGCGGATGTTCCGCGCCTTTGGAGCAAAGCTGACAGTCAACCCCGAGGAGATTAGCGTCACGGTGGAAGGCCCAGCGGAACTGACAGGTCAGCCGGTAGTCGTGCCCGGAGATATCAGCTCCGCTGCTTTTTGGTTGGTCGCAGCCGCGATCGTGCCGGACTCGGATTTGCTGATTGAGAATGTCGGCGTCAATCCCACCCGCACGGGCATCCTTGAAGCCCTGCAACAGATGGAAGCCCAGATCACGCTGGAAAATGAGCGAATTGTGGCAGGCGAACCCGTCGCCGATTTACGCGTGCGCAGCAGCAATCTACAGGCAATCGAAATCGGCGGATCGCTGATCCCCCGCTTGATTGATGAGGTACCGATTCTGGCGGTAGCGGCAGCCTTTGCCAAGGGCACCACGATTATTCGAGATGCCGAAGAACTGCGGGTAAAAGAGAGCGATCGCATTGCGGTGATGGCCAGTGAGCTGGGCCGCATGGGCGCAACGATCTCGGAGCGACCGGATGGCCTAGAAATTACTGGCGGTGCTGCTCTCACTGGGGCCACAGTCGATAGCTATACCGATCACCGGATTGCTATGAGCTTGGCGATCGCGGCCTTGCAAGCAAAGGGTCAAACTCAGATCCAGCAAGCTGAAGCAGCAGCAGTTTCCTATCCAGATTTTGTGCCGACCTTGCAACAGCTTTTGGGATAGACAGCCTGTGTTCGAAGGAATCATCCGTCCGGCGATCGCAGCGGATTGGCCTGCCATTTGGGCAATTCTGGAGCCGATTTTTCGGGCGGGGGAAACCTATCCCTACCCCCCCGACATTTCGGAAACCGAAGCTCAAACAGTCTGGATGACGGTGCCGACCCAGACCTTTGTCTTTGAGTCAGGCGATCGCCAAATTCTAGGAACCTACTACCTCAAACCCAATCAACCCGGACTGGGTTCTCACGTTTGCAACTGCGGCTTTGCTGTGGCTGCCGCTGCACGCGGGCAAGGGGTTGGCAAAACCCTGGGACTGCACGCGCTGCAAGTGGCGTCCTCTTTCGGCTTTCGAGCGATGCAATTCAATCTCGTGGTTGCGACGAATACCCCCTCGATTCAGCTCTGGCAACAGTTGGGGTTCACTACGATCGGTCGACTACCGCAAGCGTTTCGTCACCCCCAACAAGGCTGGGTCGATGCGCTGATTTTCTACAAGTTGCTTGAGGAGCCAGTCGAAGCGGCAATCCCCGATTGAGCGATCGCCTCACATTTGATTGCAGATGGTTTGTTCTGAAGTTGGTCACTGCTAGAAGCAAAAGAGAAGGTGACCCAGCGAACTTGAGGCACGACCCATGATTCAGGTGCGATCGTCTTGGTGGGTGACGACGCGCTGGGGCTGTGCCCAAGCCTCCACGAGCCTGACTGCAGCGGCAGCGGGTTGGCTGCTGAGTGGTTTGACCGCTTCGCCCTTGATCAACGCGACGCTACCAGTCTTGCTGTTACTGCCCGTGCTGCTGCCATTACCTTTGGCCGTCAGTGCTGGCTATGGCCTGCAATGGCTCTCCCTGCTGTTGCTGCTAGCAACTGCACTCAAGCTAGTGGCCGGTGTGTTCTGGGTATTGGTCGCTATGCTGCTCCTCAGTATGGGACGTCAGCTGAGCCGTCTCCCCCTCGAAGAACACTTTCTGCAGCAGTATCCAATTCCCCGCAAAACCCTCAACATTGGGACGGAACTGGGGCAGATTGCCGGTAACTTCTTAGCGGGTTTTTTGTTTCCGCTGGGGCAGGCAACACTGCAATTTCTGCAAGCGCTCATCTTACTCCTACCGATCGCGCCAACTATCCGCAAGGCCCAGCACCAGACTCGTTCAGCACCTCGGCCTCAGGTGTCCTTCTCTGGGCGATCGCTCCTGCAAGGTCTATTGTTTGGTGCTTTGTTTGCTCTGCTCCCCCTCTGGGTTCGGCAAGTGGCGGCAGGTCAGTGCCTCGACTTTGGGTTAGCTTTGACGGTCTACGGCCTTGGCCGAATCCTGATGACTTGGCTACCCAGCGTACCGATCTGGATGCCGTATATCGGCCTCGCCAGCATTCTTGGACTGTTGCCAAGCCTGCCCGGTTGGCTAGCGATCGCTGGTTTTCTGCCGCTGGGTATTCTCGCGGCACGGGCCGACTTTAGCTTGGTCGATCGTCTCACGGGAGCTTCGGAAAGCGATCGCTGGCAACAATTCCTGCGATTTGGAGCACTGGGTGGTGTGTTGGGAAGCCTCAGCATCGGTGGTCTGGCACAGGTGCTGGGTCTAACGCGATCGCTGCCGCTCTTGGCGATCGCTTTTGTCCTCACCGGTCTCTATTTCAGCCACAGCCTGCCGCGATCGCCCCATCCAACCAATCCGGAATAATTGCGATCGCAGCCGATGGCTGGACCTGATCACTCACAGTTCTAGAGGCGAGCGCATTGATCCTCTTTATCGCCGCGCACAACATTGCCGCTACCCGTAGGGCTGGGCGTGTTGCTCTTGCATTGCAAGTTGCCATCGATCGTATTGCGCTGAGTGACCAAGCCACCACGGTTCTGAAAGGCTTGTAAATTGCCACCAATCCGATTCTGATCAGCAACTAAACGACCCGAATTAGATTCCAACTGCAGATCGCCTTCGATCCGAGTATTCACCACTCGAGCGTTTGAGCCTTGTTTGATTTGAATATTGCCACCAATAACTGAGCCTTGTGAGACTTCAATATTTCTCGCCCGATCCGCTTGAATATCACCTTCAACTTGGACTCGATTGGCTTTCAGATTCGCTTGGGATTCAACTTTAATATTGCCTTGAACACGAGTACCATTGAGGGTACAGGTTTTCCCTGTCGGCACCTTCAGATTATCCACAGTGACTGCGCCGAGCGATCCTTGGCAAACGCGCTCACCCGCCCAAGAGAAGGGTGCTGAAAGGGCAACGAAACTGATCGCAGCCGTTGCGGCTAAACTAACGCGAGCTATCTGCATGTCTAGCATCCTGGTATCTCTTTTGTAGAGACTGCGATCGCCCTAGGGAAGTTCCAAAGGCATCTGTCATCAATGAAGGTGAAGAGAGCAGTAGAGGGTGCTAAGCAATCGCGTTAGAAATGCGCCCGCACCGTGAAGCTATAATCGCCCCCTGGCTCTAGTCGATAGTCTTGTTGGCAGAGAAACCGTAGCAAGGCATCCCGAATCAGCGATCGCCCCAAGGACGGCTCAACCGTGAGTTCACCTTCGCGAAAGCGCCAGATAAATGACCATTCAAAAGTGGCCGCCCGAACTTCACCATCCAAACAACCTTCTTCCCACGACTGACGCGTAATGCGGACATGGGCAGTGGTGGCAGGCAGACGCTTCGCCATGGTTGGACAGATGCAATCAGAACAATCCCTAGGCCACGGGAGCTGGCGCTTCTAGGCTGCGGGCATTGTAGCGATTCATCGCCGTCTCCACACCCGATCGCAGCGCCGTTTCTGTAGCTTCCTGCGCCAGATCTAGCACCTGCTTCAGCAGAGATTGTTCACTGACAGCAAACTTGCCAAGCACATGGGAAACCGTGGCATCGTGGCGATCGTTTGACTGCGATCGCGGCAGGCTGATCCCGAGTCGAAGGCGCGGAAAGTCTTTGCTGCTGAGGTGCGAAATAATCGACTTCATACCGTTGTGGGTCCCAGCAGAACCCGACTGCCGCAGCCGCAGGCGTCCCAGTGGCAGATCCATGTCGTCGTAGATCACCAGAATCTGCTGAGGTGTCAGCTTGTACCAATCCAGCACCGCCCGCAGCGATCGCCCCGACTGGTTCATAAACGTCGTGGGCTTGAGCAGACGAATTTTGCCAAGGCCGGGCACGGCCGTTTCGCCGTACTCACCCTGAAACTTCCGGTCTTCGCTGAGCTTGACACCCCAATCCTGCGCGAGGCGATCGATCAGCATGAAGCCAATATTGTGTCGGGTCTCTGCGTACTTCTGACCCGGATTGCCCAAGCCCACAAGCAGCGTTGGACGGTCTTCACTCACACCTGCGTCTCCGTTTGTTTCTCGACAGTGACCGCTTCGGTAGGAGCCGAATCTAAGACTGGGGGTTCTACCGTTGCTTCTGCTGGCGTGGCAGGGGTGCGATCGATCTCGCGCTTGATCTCCGACTCAAATTCCCGTGATGCATCTTGGAAGCCCCGCAACGCCTTTCCTAGACTGCGACCAATTTCGGGCAGCTTTTTGGGGCCAAACACCAACAGGGCGATCGCTAGGATCACCAGCATTTCAGGCAGACCAATACCGAAAAAGTTCATGGCAGCACACCGGGGAAAAGAGCGAACTGGGCTTCAGACACAAACGCCCCCGACAGAGCGGGGGCGCAGCAGATCAAGGCGATCGTGCCGGCCTTAGAGACCGAGACTCCGCCAGTCGACCTTGAAGGTATCGAGCACGAGTGACGAGTTGTAGATCTGCAGAATGATCAGCAGAAACACAAAGAACAGCAGCATGAACACGCCCATCACTGGGGTCGTTCCCCAGCCGGGTGCCACTTTGCCATATTCCGAGTTGAGCGGGCGGAGGATATCTCCAAGTCGGGTCCGCTGTGCCATGACTTACCTATCTCCAGGGCAATATTCTGGACGGCTTTTGCGATAGTGATATCATACCGCTCCCGGTTCCCCACCTCGAGCTCTCCCCCCAAGACAAAATGATGGAAGCTTCTCCTGGTCTTTCGATCGCCATCACCTTCGCGGTGATTTTGCTGGCGCTGACTGGTTTTTCGATTTACACCTCTTTCGGACCTCCCTCCAAACAGCTAGAGGATCCGTTTGAAGATCACGAAGACTAGAAGAGGCGGCCAAGGTTGGTACAGATTGCACTCAATGCCGCCTTGCAGTCCCTCGTCGAACAGCATCTGCCTCGCTGGCGCTACCTAGCCAACGAGGCTTGGCCGGCCGACGCAGAAAGTTGCTGCTTTTGGGCCGTTCAAGGCCACAGCAGTAGCTGGGGGATGGCAACCACACCGCTCTGGGCGACTCAAGCAGTCAGTTTTGGTCAAGAACAGGGCATATTCCTCGCCTGTGGGTGCTGGGGAGAATCGATCTGGGAATGTCGCTACGATCCCCAGCAGCAAACGCTGTACTGGCGTCGCGATGACGGTTTTGAACCCGCAGCCCACGAGCTAAACTGGCCCGATCGCGAACGGATTGAAGCCATCCTGCGGCAACTTCCGGCGGTGCTAGCAGCCCATCCGATCGCCCCTGCCACGCCCTAGCGAGGGATCGGCTCCTCGTGATTTTCTGCCGCCCATATTGCGGCGAGTCCTTCGCGGTAGCTGGGGTAGCGCAGCTGCACACCCAGTTCTTGCTTGAGGCGATCGTTGCGGACGCGCCGACATTCACTCCAAAAAGAGGCCGCCATTGGGCTGAGCTCCACGGCATCCACAGGCAGCGGCGGCGGCAACTCAACTCCCATTAGCTGGGCGGCTGCTTCGATCAGGAGGGCTGGCTCACAAGGGAAATCATCGCTGACGTTATAAATCCTGCCTGGATTGGGCTGCTGCAGAGAGGCCCAGAGCGCCGCCGCAATGTCATCGACATGGATGCGGCAGAAGACGTGCCCAGGTTTAAGCAGGCGCTGATTATCGCCACGGCGCAAACGATCGAAACTACTGCGTCCGGGGCCATAGATGCCAGGCAGCCGAAAAATATGAGCAGGTAGGCCACTGGCTAGCCACTGGGCTTCGATCGCAATCCGTTGCTGCGAGCGCCGGTTGGTCGATTGCAAGGGCGAGTCTTCATCGACCCAAGCACCTTGGGTATCGCCGTAGACGCCGGTCGTTGACAGGTAGCCGCACCACTGCAGCGATAGGTACTGAAGCGTGGGCAGAAGCGTTGACAGAACTGGATCGCCGCCGTCACCGAGGGGCGGGATCGTGCTCAGCACATGGGTGACGCCTGCCAATGCTGCTGGATCGGGCAACAGCAGTGGTGTGGAACCAGCGTCGAAGGTCACACAGGGCTCATCGAGCGGCCACTGACCCGATCGCGTGGTGGCGAGGACTGGAATGGATTGTGCAGCGAGGAGTTGGGCGAGGCGCTGACCAGTGTAGCCGCCGCCGAGAATCAGAACTTTCATGGTTGAGTAGCGATCGCAGCCGCCCGCAGTCCAGCCCCGATCAGCCCGACTTCGTGGTTCGTGACGATCGTGATAGGCATCCGCGTCAGCAGCCCCTTCACCCGTCCCTTGGCTTGGAAGGCTTGCAGAAAAGTGCCATCAGTCAAGAGCGGCAGGATTTTGCCCGCAATCCCGCCGGCGACGTAGACCCCGCCGTAGGAGAGCAATTTCAACGCGAGGTTGCCGGCTTCCGCCCCGTAAGCACTGACAAATATCTGCATGGCTTGTAGGGCCAGCGGATCGCGATCGCTCAAGGCTGCTTGGGATACGGCTGCTGCCAGATCAGGGGCTTGGTCGCCGCCCGTTTGCCAAGCCGAGGCAATCGCCCCAAGGGCTGGATTTTCTTGGTCGGGATGGCGATCGCGCAGGAAGGCGTAGATGGCTGCAATCCCTTGGCCGGAGACCACTCGCTCGACCGAGATATGCTCGATTGCGTAAAAATTGCGTAGAAAATGCAGTAACTCGGACTCCAGTTCGGTTTGCGGCGCAAAGTCAGCGTGAGAACCTTCGCTGCCAAACACTTGGCGGCCTTGGGCTGTGGGAATGATGAAGCCTTCGCCCAAGCCAGTTCCTGCCCCCAGAATGGCGATCGGAGCCGCCGGATCGGCTTCACCGACTTGCACAACGACTTGATCTTCGGCGGTCAAGCCGGGTAGGCCGTAGGCGATCGCAGCAAAATCATTGATCAACGCCACCTGCGCAATGCCCAATTCCTTCGCCAGCCGCGCTTCAGAGAGCTGCCAAGGCAGGTTCGTCAGCTTCGCGGTTCCATGGACAACGGGGCCGGCAATGCCAAAACAAGCCACAACTGGCGATCGCACCTCGGCGGAGGGTGCGGCAGCCAAAAACTCCTGCACCATCGGCACTAAATCAGGGTAGGCCGCACTGGCAAAACTGGCCTGATGGAGCGGTTCTAAACGATCGCAATCAGAGGCGATCGCCAACATTAAATTCGTTTTGGTTCCGCCGATATCCCCGGCCAATAGCAAGGTCATAATCTCTGCAGCAGCTTCCCCTTCGTTACCCTATAACAGTTTCGCGAGGGCGATCGCTGACAATAGTGTCGTCCTGCTGACCCTGAACTTGAGATCCACCATGACTCAAATTGTTTCCGTACATTCGTTTCGGGGTGGCACGGGCAAATCCAACATGACCGCCAACCTCGCCACCACCCTGGCACTCCAAGGGCATCGCGTCGGTGTGGTCGATACGGATATTCAATCTCCAGGCATTCACATCATCTTGGGCCTTCGAGATGAAGACATTGATCAGTCACTCAATGACTTTCTCTGGGGACAATGCACGATCGAGCAAGCTGTTTACGATGTCACACCGGCAGCGGTTGAACAAGCAGGTGGACGCATTCTGCTCTCTCCTTCCAGCCTCAATGCCTCCAAGATTGCCAAGATTTTGCGCGAGGGCTACGACGTCGGTAACCTCAACGATGGCTTCCTAGCCTTTGGGGAAACCCTCAATCTCGACTTTCTGCTAATCGATACCCACCCCGGCATCAACGAGGAAACTCTGCTGTCGATCGCGATTTCCGATGGGTTGGTGATGCTCATGCGTCCCGATCGCCAGGATTATCTCGGCACTGCAGTGGCGGTTCAGGTTGCTAAAAAGCTGGATGTACCGAAGATGCTGATTGCCGTCAACAAAGTGCCCAGCTTTTTTGACTTTGCTGAAGTCCGCGCCAAAGTTGAGAGCAACTACGGCGTCCCAGTGGGAGCCCTTTTCCCGTTAGCTGATGAGGTTCTGAACCTAGCGAGTCAAGGCTTACTTTGTATTGACCAACCCCAGCATCCAATCAGCGTTGAACTTCGTCAGTTAGCGCATGCTTTGATCAGTGACTAGCCATGACCCGCAAATCTGGCGGACTCTCGATGACCCAATTGCTGCAGTTACCCGATGAGGAGCGACTGTTGGTTAATCGGGCATTGCGCCATCGTGACCTCACCCTCGAGCGAGCAATCGCCCTCGGACGCGATCGCGGACAGGAGCAACCGGAAGCTTGGGCTAAAGCCCTGCTCCAACGCCTGACAGAAGCCGGCCTGCTGGAACTCCAATCTGCTGAAGCGAATCATTTGCCCCGCTACTGCGCCAAACTGGCCTGGCGTCGCCCTAGTCAGGATGAGCAAAGCTGGCTGGACTGGACTGACTCTTCAGCTCAGGACTGACCCTGTACGAGTCAGGATCGCAAAATGAGGCTGCTGCGAGTCGGAGTGCCTCAGGTTCTCTACCCAGTTCAGCTCAGAAAGTTCGGTCTTTGGGTCACAATCAAAGGCGATCGCTGCACCCTGAATGCCCATGAACTGGACCCCTGCTGCCGAACAATGCCTCAAGGAAATTCCCTTTTTCGTGCGCCCAGCGGCCCGCAAAAAGATTGAAAAGTTCGCCAGCGATCGCGGCATTACCGAGATTGACGAAGAGGTTTACAAGCAAGCCAAAGCTCAGTTCGGCAGCCAGTAAGTCAGTGTATTGAATGGCATCAATCGGGATGACAGGATTCGAACCTGCGACCCCTTCGTCCCGAACGAAGTGCGCTACCAAGCCGCGCTACATCCCGATGCACAGATTTTTACTGTAGCAGAAAAGCGAAGGCTGATCCAACGTGATGGCATCTAGGATGGTTGCAGAACCCGCAGTTGCTGGTGGCAAAAAATCAGCAAGTTGGGGTAAATCGCGTCAGGTTCCAAGCCTTCCAAGTATCGGCGACTACGAATGCCACAGGTCAGGGCAACTGCCGGCACAGCATGAGCTTGAGCGGCCAGTACATCCGCTTCGGTATCACCGACCATCGCTAGCCCTGGACGACCGGCTGCGTTGGCAGCAGCGATCGCCTGACCTAGGATCTGGCGTTTGATCGAGACAGGGTTTTCGTAGGCAGTCAGATCCGAGTCTCCTCCAAAGATTTCGGTGACGCAGTGGTCGAGATGTTCCCGCTGCAGAATTTCTCGGACTTCTGCCTCCGGGCGGAGAGTGACAATGCTCAGATCGAGTCCGGCTTGCTGAATCAGAGAAAATGCCCAGCGAACACCCAGTTGTAGGCGATCGAGCTTGAGTAATCCCGGTTGGTTAACCCGCGATCGCACATGCTTGAGGAAGCGCTCAAAGTGCTCAGGGGCTAGACCCGATCGCTGTGCGATCGCGGGGTCTGGCAGGTGCGCCTGTTTCATGGACCAAAACTGACGGAAGCTCAGCCGCCGAGGACGCCAAACTTCACCGAGTGCAGCCAGTTCCTTTTGGGTTTCCCGTAGGGCCAAGCTATAGGTACAGTAGTAGCGGCGCGAAACGTCGAGTAAGGGCCCATCGAAATCGCAAAATAGGGTATGGCGATCGCGATGGCTACTGGGCTGAATCTCACTGATTAACGTGAGCATGGGCACGGTTCCAAGAACCGCTGAACTGTTTAACCTTTCTTTACATTAACAAGTTTTCGATAAGGATGGCTACGGTTGAGCCCCTACGATTGATTTATCCTGCTTATCGCATTAATCCCTGCCAAGTTCACGATTACGCACGTTAACCATGATGTCTAACACCATGCGAGCTGTTGTTCTGGAAATGCCGGGCGGTCCCGAGCAATTGCAGCTCCAATCCCTGCCTTGGCCCGCGATCGCGCATCCCAGCGAGGTGTTGGTGCAGTTGCAGGCGGCAGGACTGAATCCAATCGACACAAAACTCCGGCAGCGCGGCAGTTTTGACCCCGATCGCCGACCCGCCATTCTCGGCTGTGATGGGGCAGGCTGGGTGGCAGCCGTTGGCAGTGCCGTCGATCGTTTTGCGGTGGGGGATGCAGTCTACTTTTGCCATGGCGGCTTAGGGCTCGAACCCGGAACCTATGCTGATTACGCCGTTGTCGATCAGGCCTGGCTAGCACCCAAGCCCGAGCGGTTGAGTTTTGTCGAAGCAGCAGGCGTGCCACTGGCCCTAATCACAGCTTGGGAAGCCCCCTACGATCGCGGTCGCCTACAAGCGGCGCAAACGGTGTTAATCCATGCTGGTGCCGGCGGGGTGGGGCACTTGGCAATCCAGTTAGCCAAATTGCGCGGGGCACGGGTGGCAACCACGGTCAGTACTCCAGAAAAAGCGGCGATCGCGGGACACTACGGCGCGGATTTTGTGATTCCCTACCGCGATCGCGATTGGGTCGCCGCTGTGCTCGACTGGACCGATGGCAAAGGCGTGGATTTGGCCTTCGATACCGTGGGTGGAGCGGTGCTAGAGCAAACCTTTCCTGCCGTCCGTCTCTATGGCGATCTGGTCACAATTCTGGCTCCAGATGCCGCCACAAACTGGAAAGTCGCCCGCGATCGCAATCTCCGCATCAGTCTGGAGCTGATGTTGACGCCCCAACTCCAGCGCGTGACAGAAGCCCGTCAGCATCAAACCCAAATTTTGACAACGGCAAGTCGCTGGTTTGATCAAGAGCAGCTGCATATTCACATTGGTCAAGTTTTACCAATCTCCGAGATCAGCCAGGCTCATCAGTTCCTAGAAAGACAGCAGGGAGCGGGCAAGATTGTGATTGATCTAACCGCGTAAATCTACCTAAATTTCAACCGCACAGCTTCAGAATTTCTCTGGGTTTGCTTTGGCTTGCGCTAAATTTTGTACCGACTTGTCATCAGCTTCAAGCAGCGTTGTTAAGGTCAGGGAAGTTACTGCTGAGCCGGTCGATGTCCCTGTCCTTGCGTTATCACCCCCAATGGATCGCGGATTGGTGCCAAGAGCATGGCTGGACCGACGTCTTTATCGAATGTCGCCAGTTTTGGGCTTTTCCGCCAGGTGCCGTTCTTCCGCAGCCGATCCCAGCAGAGGTACTGATTGCGATCAAGAAAACTCAGGGTCTTAGTCCCTTTGAGCAGCAGTGGTTTTCGATCTGGCTAGGGTTGCTCTGTGGGGCAATCGCGATCGCTTGGTTTTGGACAACCCCCATTCCGCTCCTGTCCCTCTTTGCCGGGAGTGCAGGACTCGTTGCATGGCTGGATGACAGCGATGGCCCCGCCACACCAAGTTCCTCTCCTGTAGAACGGCCGGAATCCATCCGTGCACTTTACCTAGACTGACGAGCCAAACAGCCAGACCCAGAGCGGCAAAGTCAGAAACAGCATCAGAGTCGAGAGCAGAATACTGCTGGCCAGGAGTTCGCGATCGAGGTTGTACTCTTCCGCCAAGATCAGCCCGGCAAAGCCCGTAGGCATGCCTGCTTGCAGCACCATCGCCAAGCGACTATCCCCTTGCAGGCCGACAAGCGTTAGCACCAGGCCAGCGAGCAGCGGTATCGCGAGCATCCGCACGCAGACCGGCGGCAACGCCAGTCGTAAACTGCGCCAACCCTGCAGTTGCCGGAGGCGCAAGCCACCGAGGACAAGAGCAGCAGGCACGACGGCATGAGCTGCTGTTTGAACGGTCGTTTCCAGTCCGCTCGGCAGGGTTTGACCCTGCATCAGGGCTCCCAACGCGATCGCCCAAATCGAAGGGAGGCGGAGCAAAGAGATCAAGCGCGATCGCCAGTTGTGGGTGATTTCATTGGGGCTGAAATGGCTGGCGACCAAAACCCCTGCCCCGTAGGTACCGGCAATGTTGTGGGCGACGCTATAGAGCACCAGCCAGCCCAAATAGGGCGCACTGACCAGTGAAGGAGCGACAGCGAGGCCGATAAACCCGACATTGCCCAGCATCACGGCGAGGGTAAAACTCCCTTGCCGAGCCGCTTCGGTGACTGCATCAACCTCTGAAGCCAGACCAACCCACTGGGGCTGCCAACGCCGCAGGAGAGGGAAGATCAGCAGTGCTAGGCTCAGGCCAGTGCACAGGACGGCCAACGTCACTAAGGACGAGACAGACAGCGCCTGCGAAAAGTCTGTATGACGACAGAGTGCAAAAACTTGGAGGGGAATCCCGACCCAAAACAAAAAGCGGCCCAGCAAATGGGGCAGCAGCTTCGGTAACCATCGACAGAGTGCCAGGCCAGCGCCCATCCAAACGACAAGAGGGCTGTAGGCATGGAGCAAAATGTCAGATGACAAGGTCGGCGCAAGTGTTGCAGATCACAGTTTCTGTATTCTGCCGCACAGGGCTGTCTTGCTGTCCCCACAAAGCGCTGGATGTGAAATTGCAACGAGGACCCGAGCCCTGAAAGCCAAACATTCTGGTCAAGATGACCGTCCATCCTGTCGCTAGAGAGGAACGCGATCGCGGGCAACCTAGCCAGTTGGTGCAGACGTTCTCGCGATTTTGACCTGCATCCAGAAAGCGCCAGAGTGGGACAGAGCTCGAGGACGGGCAACCTGAGGCTTGATGACGATTGACTCTGCTCACCCAATGCAAACGATCTTTGATGGTGTCCTGTATGCGCACTACAGACAGGCTTACATCCACATCAAAGGCACCTATGACTTCGCTGAAAATGTCCGCAAAGGACAGGTCAATGGGTTGCTGGGTGCGGCCTATCCCACCACGCTGTTTTTAACCTTTGGCCTCCACAGTGGGGCTGTGCGGCTCAGCGTGAAGCTTGCCAGCCTTCCTCCTGACCTTGATGAATCGTGGGAAGAAATCGTGGAGGCGCCATTCACCATGCCCGAGACTGGAACGCTGGGGCTCTCTGATTGGGAGGGTCAGCTTTGGTATCCCATTCCGATCGCACCTGGTTCTTACCGAGTTCGTTTCTCCGCACAGCAGTTTGGCGAGGCAGAAGAAGTTCCTGAATCAGAAAATGACCTGAATCCGATTGAGCGGTACGAGGTGATCTTCTGGCCAGCCGCGCGCCAACCCGACCAAATTCTCAAGGTCACCAGACCTGCAGCGCAGTACTGGCACGACTTTGCTCAAGGCAACATACGGTGAGGGTTACCGCCACCACAAGGCCAGCAGGGCCTACAAACCGCATTCGGCAGAGGTGCTGGCTTCCGCTATCAAAGGCGCTGAACTTACCACCAGCTGCATTGGGCTTGTTGGCGCAGCAGGTGATCGCAAAGGACAAGGGCAACCATCGCTTCCACCATCGGCACTGCCCGCGGTAAGACACAGGGATCGTGGCGGCCCCGCGCAGCCAGAGTGGTGGCTTCGCCGCTGTTGGTGACGGTTTCTTGCTCTTTGCGAATCGTCGCAGTCGGTTTGAAAGCCACGCGAATCACGATGTTTTCGCCGTTGCTGATGCCGCCTTGGGTGCCGCCGCTACGGTTGGTGCGAGTGCGAATTTGACCCTGCTCATCGGTGTAAAAGGCGTCATTATGTTCGCTGCCAGTCATTTCCGTTCCAGCAAAGCCCGAGCCGATCTCAAAGCCTTTAGTGGCGGGCAAGGACATACAAGCTTTGGCCAAATCCGCTTCCAGCTTGTCGAAGACGGGTTCGCCTAAACCGCGAGGAACGCGACGGGCCACGCATTCGACCACACCACCGAGAGAATCCCCTTCCCGCCCGATCGCTTCAATCAGGTCAATCATCTGCGGTGCGATCGCCTCATCGGGGCAGCGGACGATGGTGCTTTCGACTTGCTCCAGCGTCACGGTTTCGGGATCAATCTGCCCCTCCAGATCCTTGATCCGTTTAACGTAGCCGACGATCTCAACACCGGCAATTTCCCGCAGCAGTTTCTTGGCGATCGCGCCAGCTGCTACGCGACCGATCGTTTCCCGCGCTGAGGAGCGCCCCCCGCCTGCAACCGCCCGAATACCGTACTTAGCGTCGTAGGTGGCGTCCGCATGGGAAGGCCGATAAGCAACCTGCATTTCGCTATAGTCCTGCGATCGCTGGTCTTTATTGCGTACCACGATCGCGATCGGCGTATCGAGGGTTTTGCCATCGACGACTCCCGAGAGAATTTCGCACTGATCCGCTTCTTTGCGCGGCGTCGTAATTTTGCTTTGACCCGGACGGCGGCGATCGAGCTCAAATTGAATTTCGGCTTCGGAAATTTCCAGCCGAGGCGGACAGCCATCGATAACTACACCGACGCCTCCCCCGTGGGATTCACCGAAGGTGCTGATGCGAAAAAGATGGCCGAAGCTGCTGCCCATACTGCCGTGCTGGTTCCAGCCTTCGATCTTATCGGGATCTGGAGCGGGAACACCTCAACCCGCTGGAACCAGTGCGCGATCGCGGGCTAGAGTGCCGTCAACAACGGAGAGAGGTTGAGGTAGGGCTCCACCGCATCCGATAGGGCATCGATCAGGTCATCCCGTTGGGCTTGGTAGTGGCCGATGCTGGTCGGCAGAGCTTTGAGACCGCGTCGATGACGCAGACTATTCAGCCAAGCCCGTCGCCAAGCACCGTTGTCGAAGATGCCATGCAGGTAGGTGCCCCAGAGATTGCCATTGCGATCGCAGAGCCCCAGTTTGGGATCGTCAAAAATGGGCAGGAACTCTTCGCTGTCGCTGTCGAGGCGGGTCTGACCTTGGTGAATTTCGTAGCCGGTGATCGGCAGCCCTGCTTGGGGCGATCGCGCCGTGGTTTGCCGCTGCCGCAAGGTTTTTTCGGCGGTGAACCAAGTCTGGGTGGGGAATAGATGCAGTCCCTCAAACTGTCCTTCGATCCCTTCTGTCCCCTCTAGATCAAGGATGTGCTGGCCCATCATCTGGAAGCCGCCACAGATGCCCAGCACAGTGCCGCCAGCCGCTGCATAGTCTCGAATCGCTTGAGCCAGGCCCGATCGCTGCAGATCCAGTAGGTCACTGATCGTCGTCTTTGAACCGGGCAGAATCACCGCATCGGGGTAGCCGAGCTCATCCTGCAGCCCGACGTAGCGCACCTGCACCGATGGCTCGCTCTCCAGCGGATCAAAGTCGGTAAAATTGGCGATCCGAGGCAGTCGAATCACTGCGATCGTCACTTCCGCTTGGGTTTTGCGGCGTCGCCGTTCCATCAGATCCAGCGAATCTTCAGATGGAAAAGCACGATCGATCCAGGGGATGACTCCGAGCACAGGAATTCCCGTCCGTTCCTCCAGCCAATCCAGCCCCGATTGCAAGAGTTCGCGCCGCCCCCGGAACTTATTGAAGACAAAGCCCCGAATCAGCGATCGCTCATCGGGGTCAAGGAGTTCTAAGGTGCCGATTAGGTGCGCGAAGGAGCCGCCGCGATCGATATCGACCAGCAGCAGGGTCGGCGCTTGCAAGTGTTTGGCCACTCGGAGATTAGTCAGGTCGCGATGCTTGAGGTTAATCTCGGCCGGACTGCCAGCTCCCTCGCAGACAATCCAGTCGTAGTCAGCCTGCAGCTGTTCGAGAGCCTCGCAAATCGCCTCCCAGCCCACCTCAAAGTAGTCCTGGTAGTAGCGCTCGGCCAAAGTCCGCCCAACAGCCCGTCCCTTGAGGACAACCTGTGAGGTCATATCTCCCTGAGGCTTGAGCAAAATCGGATTCATCTCGATCGTCGGCTCGACTCCCGCTGCCCAGGCTTGAAAGGCTTGAGCGTAGCCAATTTCCCCGCCACTAGCAGTTACGTAGGCATTGAGCGCCATGTTTTGCCCCTTGAAGGGCGCAACCCGCCAACCCTGCCGCCGCAGTAAACGGCAGATCGCCGCAGTGATCAAGGATTTACCTGCGTGGGAGGTGCAACCCACGACCATCAGCGCCGGCATGAGTCTTCCCCTTAGAACGGCAACCGCAACCAGCGGCACACCGCATTGTAAAAGCGATCGCGCAGACCCGCAGGCGGGAGGCGATCGCCCTGCTGTTGCCAGATCAGCACCAACTGCTGTCCGAGGGGCGTGAGACGAAAGCGATTGGTCAGCCCTTGTCCATCCACCTCACGCCGGAGCAGTCCCACCTGCATCAGCCACATCAGTTCGTTTTCAGCAATCAGCTCATTCAGGTTGCGCCGACTGTAGCCCTGGGCAATGCCTGCAGTTCCCGCAATATCCTGCAGCGGCACGGCTGTTTGCCGCAGTGCCAAAAACAGTCCGAGGCGAAAGGGGGAGCAAGCCGCAGCTCGGGTCGCTCGACGCAGGGTTTTGGCAGGGAAATTCAATCCCCCCGACAGGACAGCAGACATGGCCACAGCACTAGAAGGTCACTCTTGGATCATAGGATTGGGGCAATGACCTGCTTGGCCCGTGCTCCTGTGATGACGACTCCACGCCTGATTTTGGCTTCGGCTTCGCCTGCTCGTCGTCGACTGTTGGCGACGGTGGGGCTGACGGTGGAGGTACAGCCCAGTCACTTTGATGAAAGCTTGGTACAACTGAACGATCCGCCTGCTTTGGTGCAGGAGCTAGCCTTTCGCAAGGCCGCCAGTGTGGCGCGATCGCAAACAGAACCGGCGCTGGTCTTAGGCTGCGATTCGGTCTTGGCGATCAACGGTGAAATTTGCGGTAAACCAGCGAGCCCAGCTGAGGCGATCGCTCGCTGGCAACAGATGCGCGGTCAGTGGGGCGAACTCCATACCGGACATGCGCTGATTGATTCAGCCAGTCAACGTCGCTGGTTGGCCTGTGGGACAACGCGAGTCCGTTTTGCCGAAGTAGAAGATGCCGAGATCAAAGCCTATGTAGCGACGGGCGAACCACTGGCTTGTGCGGGTGCTTTTGCCTTGGAAGGGAAAGGCGGGCTGTTCATTGCTGAAATTCAGGGCTGCCACACCAATGTGATTGGCCTGAGCTTGCCATTACTGCGGGAGTTGTTGCTCGCGGCAGACTATCCTTTGCTGCAGGCATGGCAGACCTAAGTCACGAGACAGTCGCGATCGCGGCTGAGCTGCTGTAAATCCTGTTGAATTTGGGCGATCGCGCCACTCCAATTACCGCGTTGGGTCTGGCGATAGAGGCGCATGCTCGGATACCAAGGCGTCGTATGACCCGTGAGGCCCCAGCGCCAATTGGCGGGTTCGGGTAGGAGTGTCCAGACGGGCAGCGCCATCATCCCCGCTAGATTCGCCACTGCGGTATCAACAGAAATCAGCACATCCATTTCCGCCAGCCAGTCGGCCGTGTCTTGAAAATCCTGTAGTTGCTCACTCAGGTCAAATAGGCGATCGCTCTGCTCTAACCAAGGTTGCAGTTCAGCCACGTCAGCGCCCACTTGGAAGCTGTAATAATCAACCGCTGGGACAGCTAGCAGCGCCGGTAGCAGTTCGTTGAGCGGACAGCTTTTTTCGCGGTAAAGGCGAGCGGTTTCTGGGGATGATCGCTTGCCGGAAGCCCAAACAAAGCCGACTTGGAGCGTCTCGGCACAGCGCAGGGGCGGCATACTGCTTTGGAAATAGGCTCCGCGCCAAGGCACCGTTGCGGGTGTGGTTTGCGCGATCGCGGGCAACGACATCAGCGCCACTTGGCGATCGCAGGCTGGGACAGGTTCATCCAAGCAGCAAATTTGAAGGCGATCGTCCGCCAGTTGCTGCATCAGCCGCTCCAGCAGCGGATCGGTGACGAAAATGAGCTGGGCTTGGGGATGCTGCAGGCGTAGTTCTGGGAGCCATCGACAGAAGAGCAGATGATCACCCAGTCCTTGTTCACCCCAAATCAAGAGTGTTTGCTGACCAAGCGGTTCACCCTGCCAAGCCGGAGCCAGTTGGCGGTACTGAAATGGATCAAGATCGGACTGGAAGTCGAAGCGCACTTCTAAATCAGGCCAGCCCTGCAGCCAGTTGCCCCAGTGCAGTTGTAAGAAACCGCGATTGCAGCGCAGCAGTGGGCTCTCAGGAGCGATCGCAGCGGCAGCGTCGTAGTCGGCGCAGGATTCGGGGAATTGACCCAGACGATAGTGAAGCACACCTCGGCTAATCAAGTGATCGGCAGTCGCTCCTTGCAACGCGATCGCCTGATTCAGACTGTTCAGCGCAGCGGTCAACTGATTGTCGTAGTACTCCAAACTCGATCGCTCGTGCCAGAACTCCGCTTGCGTGGGGGCTAACTCACAGGCGATCGCGAGGGCTTGGGCCGCACCGGCGTAGTCGCCCTGCTGCTTGAGACTGCGACCTAAAGCGCGATGAAAGGACGGCTCCTCGGGGGCGATCGCCACAGCCTGTCGAATCAACCATTCAGCTCTTGGCCAGTTCTGAGCGGTGAAAGCGCGATCGGCGGCTTGAATCCAATCCGCTATGGATAACTCGCCTCGATAGTCCCAGTGCTGGGGAGCCGGTTGAAACTCAGCCAGCGCCGTTTGGAGTTCCGCAATCGCCCCTGACCAATCACCGGGGCTGGGTTGTCGGAACAGTCGCAGGCTGGGATACCACGGCGTAGTGGCACCAGAAAGTTCCCAGCGCCAATCGGGAACTGCGGGCAGCAGCACCCAAGTCGGTAGCCCAATCATGCCGCCGAGATGAGCGATCGCCGTATCAACCGTGATCAGTAAGTCCAGATGGGCTAAGCGATCGACGGTGTCCTGAAAATCGCCAATCTCACTGCCGAGATCGAGCAGCGGATCCGAAAGCGTCTGTAAATCCTGCCGTGCCTCATCAACTTGGAGCGAGACAACGTCCCAGCCGGACACCGATAGCACCGACCAGAGCAATGCCAGCGGACAGCTTTTATTAGCGGCAAATTCCGCCGATTGCGCCGGATTGCGACCCGCGCTCCAAACAAGTCCCAGTCGGGGGCGATCGCTTGCTGGTAGGAAATCACCCTTATGTGGGAAGAAGTAAGGGCCATGCCAAGGCAAGCGGTTGCGATCGCTTTGAAAAATCAACATCAGCGACAGCAAAGGCACTTGCCAATCGCAGACAGGTAACTCAGCCCCTTCGGCCAGTACCATGAGTCGATCGTCCGCCAGCGTTTGAAAGAGCCGGACTAAAGACGGGCTAGTCTGCCAAACGATGCGGGCTTGGGGATAGCGCTGGCGCAGCAGAGGTATCCATCGCGCCCCCATCAGGCGATCGCCAAAGCCCTGTTCTCCCCAGACCAAGAGCGTTTGTTGATCTAAGTCTTGCCCCTGCCAACGCGGTAGTTTCAGCGAGGCTTCAATTTCGGGAAAGTGTTGAAGTTGTTGGCAGCGAGCTTCGTAGGCGGGTAGACCAAAGTCCCAGTCCCCGATCGCGAGGGCGGCATGGGCGCTGTTATAGCGAATTTCAGGGTTGTCGGGATCTGCCTCCAAAAGTTGTTGATAGTCCTGCAGAGCCGTCGCTGGATCGCCGAGTTTTTGCAGGGTAATGGCGCGATTGAAACGAGCTGCCACATGGGTTGGATCGATCGCCAGCGCTTGAGTAAGCCGCTCTAGGGCTTCAGTGAGGTGGCCCTGCCGTTGCAGGAGATTACCGAGATTGTTGAAGTGAGTTGGATCCGTGGGATCGAGCGCGATCGCTCGGCGCAGCAGCGTAATTCCAGTCTCTCTCTGGTCGCAGCAGTAATAACACAAACCTTGCAAGCCAAGCGCAGCCGCCCAATCGGGAACGTCACCGAGCAGCCGATCCAGTTGAGCGATCGCCGCCTCAAACTCTCCCGCTTGATAAGCCGCGATCGCCTGTTGGTAGTCGTGCTGTGCTGCTGCCGTGATCTGCACGATCTGAGATTCCGATGCTTCGGGGCTATCATCCCCGATCTCTAGCGGCTCTGCTCATGACCTACTTGAGGTTCAGCGATCGCGCAATTGTGGGTCTGATTCAGAGGGATGAGGGCGAAAATCCAAACAGCGATCGCCGACAGGAGCTGTTCGTCGCGCCAAGCAAGGCTGCATTGGATGGTCGCTGGCAAACAGACAGCGATCGCAATCTTCAATCCGACGAAAGGCACGGGGTTTAATCATGGCCCTACTGTAGCGAGTCTGTTACTCCAGATCAGGCGATCGCGTTTGATTCACGTCAGTGTCTAGCGTGTCTCAGAACGAGCGCGATCGCGGATTTCCTGCAAGCTTTGTCGCCGCACGATCGCACCATTTTCAAACACCGTTTGCAGGCAGGATTGCGGGTCAGGCTCTGACGTCAGTAACGAGACTGTTCGGTATTGCCCCTCGCGATCGCGAATTAAATCCAAGCGTCCTGCTTTGCTAGCCTTGCGCAGATCCGTGGCTGGTCGCTTGCAAATGGGAATCACTTGTCCCGATCGCTCGATCCAGCTGCACTTGTAGGCAAAGCGTTGGGTATCGCGATTGACCTGCTGCAACAGCCCGCCACCCATGCCAAAAGCGACATTACTGGCACTAAAGCCAGCGGCCATAACCGCTTGCAGAACTTTGGGCAGACTGTCCACTGTGATCCCATCGCCCTGAATCACCCGCACCGATCGCAAAACTTGATAACCCTTCTGATTGCGATCGCAGCCGAACTTAGCGGCCAAACGACGCAGTAATTCCGGCACAATCTGCTCAGGATTGCCTGAGTCAGGCCGAATGACAACGGTTGCTCCCGATTGCAAAATGCGATCGCGGAGATCCTCACCCCAAAGCTGATCGACGGCATGCCAGAGATCATAGGAGTCCGATACAACAGCCACCACAGATCCCGGATTTGCAAAGCGATCGAGCATATTGCGGTAAGCATCTAACTCACCCGATGGGCCCCAAGCCGTAATCGTTGAATGCTCCGCCGCCGGAATCGAAAAGCCAGCGATCGCGCAATCGTAATAGCGCTGTCCTGCCAGTAACGCAGCGATCGTATCAGTGCCTTGAAAGTTGACCAAATGAGCCAGCCCGCCGATTGCAGCACTTTCTTGGCTCGATACCCCGCGTGATCCAAAGTCATGCAGTTTGAAGTCAATTTCAGCTGCTGGATTTTCGGCTGATTGCTCCAGCGCTTGCTGAATGATTTGCCGAAGCTGCCAACTGCGTGTAGCCACAGTTATCGGATACCAAACCCGCAGCAGTAGTGTCTCAACCCAAGTGGCCAGCCAAGCCAATTCAGGATCGGTCGATTCCACTGTCAGCAAGATATTGCCGGTGGGGACAAGGCTACCTTCCGGGACAGCCCGAATTCGTAAAGGTAAATACCCGCCATAGCGATCGCAAACTCGTTGCCAGCCCGCTTGATTGAAAGGCAGCCCATGCGCTTGAAACAGCGCGGCGGCTTCTTGAATGTCAGCGCTAGTGATTGGCTGGAAGAAATAACGCAGTAGTAGATATTGCAAGCCAAAAAAGAGCGTGTGCGAGCAATCTCCACCCCGGCTTTCTAAATAAGCTCCGATCGCAGTCGTATCGGCAGGATATTGCAGCCAGTGGCTGACTTTGTATGAGTCGGTATCGAACAGAAGATTGAGGTCCATAATCAGTTGCGCTCCGCAACGATGAGGTCAAGGACAACTCACCCGGTCTCTCCAGACTGAGCTGTCAGGACAAAATGACTACCAAAACAAGAGGCTAAAGCTCTTGAAGTCCAGCTATACAGCGACCTAACACTGATCTCAGCAGCACTAAGTTCGACTCACAAAATGCTGAATGATTTGGAAGTGATCCTCGAAAAATTGATCTTCGTGAGCATAGAGATCAGCGAGTGACATCCACCAAGCTTTTTCGGCATCATCGCCACCACGCACAGATGGTAAAGGTCCCGGTTTGAGGTGAATGCAAAAGGCATGGGTAATGATCCGTCCCCGTTGCGATCGCTGCGGTGCATCAAAGACGCGAATTTCAACAATCGATCCTTGCAAAACAGGCTTCGGAACTTTTAATCCTGTCTCTTCGCGTAGTTCCCGCAGCATTCCTTCCAGAACGGTTTCATCTAGCTGGATGTAGCCTCCTGGCAATGCAATCAGGCCCTTGCCTGGACGTGCCTTGCGACGAACGACCAGCACATGCCCCGACTGAATCACGATCGCATCAGTCGTCACAAAAGTGGGCGCGTAGGGTGCGACAGCCCAAGCTTGCCGATAGCCTTTGATGTAATCAGCCTCATCGCGTAGCCATTGATAGCGACCTGTTTGCTGATACGCCGTCAGATAGTCTGCAACACCTGCAGGTAAAGCAGCGGCATAGTTTGACTCTTCAGAACCGCTGAAATAAGCATCACGAATCGCAGTGGAGTGAACTGCTTCTAGTCGCGGCACTTCCAAAAAATCCCACTGGGGAAAGAGATCAAGGTAATAGCTACTGCGATCTTTACGGTGACCGACTAAAACAATGCGGGCTTCTTCGCCAGCTTCTTCGAGAACTTTTTGCTGAATTTCAGTCAGCCAAAGATTGTCACTGTAGAGATGGTCACGAATGGGGATAAAGCTGACTCGTTTTTGCCAATTGGCAGGCAATGCTGCCCTAATCATCTCTTCGCGTTCCTCGGAACTCCAAGGATTACGAGTATCGGGGGATGCTAAATGACTACCCGTCAGGATCAGTAGGTGCTGCGCGACCTCAAGCGATCGCTGAACCACTGATAAATGACCATTATGAAAAGGCTGAAAACGGCCGATGTAGACCGCAACGTCGTATTTCATTAATTGACCTCAGAACCCCTGAAGTGAAAGCCTGCTTCGATTAGCGTGGCTTGCTTTGAAGGTAACACTGAATTTCGAAAGCTGACAAGGCGATCGCGGCGTCAGCCTATGCACACAATGAAATAGTGAACGGCACAGCTGGATTAAAGCGATGCATTGGCTGATATGGGGATGGTGCTTGCTTCTCCTGTTGGGGAGTCCGAGCTTGCCCGCGATCGCGGCGATCCATCACTATCCCGAAGCGGGCGATCGCGAAATGATTCGCTCCTTGCAAAGTCTGCGCGATGCAAGGGATCAATCTTGGCAGGTGATTTTCTATGAACGTCGCCAAGGCAGCGATCGCCTAGCATCACGGCTGCGCTTAGTGGGGTTTCCAGCGGTGCGGCTCTCGCGACAGACGCCCTTGATCGTGGAGCAAACCGGACAGCAACTGGCATTGCCCAATGTGACCGATCTGGATGCTCAGCTCAGCGCCAATGTGGCGGAGTTCGATAGCGAAGCGCTATTGCCGCTTCTCGATCGCGTGACTCCACTGCGGCTGCAGCTCGACCAGGAAGTGGCACTGACGGTGCCGCCGTTTATGGTCAAAGAATGGGCTGCGATCGGGCATGAGTGATCGCGATCGCCAGTACATGCAGCGCTGTTTGGAACTAGCAGCCCAAGCAGCTGGACAAACCGCCCCCAACCCGATGGTCGGCTGCATCATCGTCCAAGGCGAGGAAATCGTGGGTGAAGGCTTCCATCCGGCCGCCGGTCAGCCCCATGCCGAAGTGTTTGCCCTGCGACAAGCGGGCGATCGCGCTCGGGGAGCAACGCTCTACGTCAATCTTGAACCCTGTAATCACTATGGCCGGACGCCGCCTTGTAGCGAAGCAGTCGTCGCCGCTGGTCTAAAGCGGGTTGTAGTCGGCATGGTTGACCCTGATCCCCGAGTGACCGGTGGTGGCATTGCGCGACTTCAGCAAGCAGGCATCGAAGTCACGGTCGGCGTCGAGCAAGCCGCCTGTGAGCAAATGAATGAAGCGTTTGTTTGGCGGGTGACTCAGCGTCGTCCCTTTGGCATTCTCAAGTACGCCATGACCTTGGATGGCCGGATCGCCGCCAGTACAGGGCATAGCGCCTGGGTCAGCAGTCCTGAATCACGTCGCCAAGTTCACTCACTGCGATCGCAAGTGGATGCAGTGATTGTGGGCGGCAATACAGTGCGGCTGGACAACCCCCGTCTGACTTGTCATGACATCAGCGATCGCCATCCCCTGCGGGTCGTGATGAGTCGCCGTTTGGATTTGCCGTTAGAGGCTAACCTCTGGCAGACCGACATTGCGCCAACACTCGTTTTTACTGAAGAGACTGCCGATCGCGATCGCTGGCGGAAACTCGAAGACCAAGGCGTAGAAGTGGTTGTGCGATCGCCCCTCACGCCGAGTGAAGTCAGTGCTGAGTTATTCAATCGCGGTCTTTCGACCCTGCTCTGGGAATGTGGCGGTACTTTGGCGGCAGCGGCTTTGCGAGAAGGTCTGATCCAGAAGCTGCTGGCTTTCATTGCCCCCAAACTCATTGGTGGCCCGCCTGGCTATAGCCCTGTCGGTGATTTGGGTTTACTGCGAATGGATCAAGCCCTCAAAGTCGAGCGATCGCAGTGGCAAGCGATCGGGCCAGATCTCTGCTGGACCGCCTATCTTGATCTCGTCAGCGGGCAAGAAGGAGTGTCTTAGGCTCCATCGAAAGCATTCCCGTCCAGCCAGCGGAAGGTAGGCAGCTTGGGTTGATTTTTAACCCCTCACTCAACCAAGCGATCGCCTCAGATCTGTCCCAGCTTCTATTGCGATTTCACAGCATCAATGGGTTAGGCCACTAACAGGATCAAGGGAAACTACCCGTTCTCTCAACTGGGATCGACAGGCGTAGGCCAAAATGCCATGGCAGCAGCAATCGCCCTCACCAAATTGATAGTTACTCAGCCGCAGCGATCGCATTGAGATCAACAGCAACGGAACTATTCCTAATGACGAGTGAACGAACGGAGCAGACCTTAAGCTTTCCGCAGAGAAAATTGCCGAATCAGGATTGCCTGTGGATACTGGGGGCAGTTTTTTGAACTATCGGTATGACTATCGCGAGCCCAGCCGGGTTTCGTCGTTTGCCTCCTTGGCTAGCACGACTGGCGGGCAGTTCAACGCTGAGTGAATCTCAACCTGATCATGCAGCTTGGGTCTGGCTGGGGGGCGCACTTGTCTGGATGATTCTGGGCATGTGCCTTGGCATGATCGCAGCGATCAAGCTGGCCTACCCCGATTTCTTGGGGGGTGCAGCTCCCCTCGGCTTTGGTCGAGTGCGCCCCGAACATGTCAACACCATTCTGTTTGGCTGGATTGTTGGTGGCGAAATTGGCGCAGCGCTCTACATCGTGCCGCGCGTCTGCCAGCGATCGCTCATCTTGGGTGAACTGGGTGCCCTGAGTGGCTGGGCCTATCACATCGCCGTTTTGCTGGGGCTCGTCAGCGTTAGCCTAGGCTGGACCAAAGGCGCAAAGTACGAGGAATGGGTGCGTGGCATCAACCTAGCGGTGGTGATCACGGTGAATCTCACAGCGCTCTGTTTGGTGCTCACGGCTTTCGAGCGGCGGGTTAGCGGCCTGTTTGTCAGCGTCTGGTACTTCTTTCTATTCGCGATCGCCTTTGACTTCATCTATATTCCCGCCAACCTCAGTCGTAATGCCGGGGCCGAAGGCGCGGTCATCAACTGGTACTACGGCCACAATGCAGTCGGCTCCGTTATGACCGGAGCGGGCTTGGCGATCGCCTATTACGTTGTGCCACGGCTGCTGAATCGCCAACTGTTTGCCCACGGCATCGCTACCTTGAGCTTCTGGACCTTTGCCGGCTTCTACATCTGGAACGGCGGCCACCACTTACTTTATGGTCCGGTACCGCGCTTCATCACGATGATGGGCTATTTCGCAGCCTTTGGTATGACACTGCCCTTTGTCCTGTCGACGGTGTCGCTCTGGGGCACTATTTGGGGCCAGTGGCGCGCCATTTTGGACAGCATTGCCGTGCGCTTCGCGGTTCTTGCTGGCTCTGTCTACTTCTGGGCTTCAGCCTCGGGAGCCATGCTGGCTTGGCACGAACTCACCGTGATTCAGCATTTCTCTGACAACACGATCGCCCACGTTCACCTCGCCTTCCTCGGCTTCACGACACCAGCCCTGAATGCCCTGCTCTATCTGATGGTGGAACGGGGGATGCGCCGGCCACTGATCGCCGTCCTGCAGAAATTGCACTGGTGGATGTTTGTGATTGGCTGCGCGCTCTACATCCTGCCGATCTACGGGGCCGCCTTTTTTGAAGGGGTGGGCTGGTTCCAGCAAGTGCCCTTTAGTGAAACCGTTGCCCTGCGCTACCCCTACTACTACCTGCGGATGTACAGCGGTCTTTTCCTAATTGGCGGGCAGTTGGCGATGGTTTGGAACCTGATCTATGCCTGGCGATCGCCTGCATTAGAGGCAGTACCGGCAATCGACTCCCCAGTCTGGCTGGTTCCAGGAGAAGAAGCATGAGACGCCTCTACTTCCTGATCTTCGGCCTCCTCGTCCTCTGTGTGGGTGTGTTCACTATCAGCGAGCTCTCGATTCGAATTGCCGGCGACACGGTGCCCTCTCCGGGCTTGCAACCCTATAGCGAAGTTGCCCTGCGGGGCCGCCAAGTCTACATCGAAAATGGTTGCCTCTACTGCCACACCCAGCAGGTGCGGCCCTTGGGGATCGATTCTCCCTATCTGCACGGCACCCGTCCCTCGCTGCCCAATGACTACGTCTACGATCGCCCCCATTTGATGGGCACAGAACGGCAAGGGCCGGATCTGACCAACATTGGTCGCAAGTATCTGGGAGCCGAGGGCGCTGTCCAGTTGTCGATGCTGCTGCGCAATCCGCGTTTGCAATTTGCCAATGCGACGATGCCCAGCTTTGATTTCCTCAGCGATCGCGATCGCTCTGATCTGGTCGTCTACCTACAAACGCTCGGGGCCTGGAAGGAACCCTACGACGGCCCTATCGAGCGCTGGACCTACGACTATTTGCGGGATGTCCCCAACCTGACCCAGGAAACGATCGATCAGATTGATGGCCTGACGGAAGCGCGGCAGGTCACCACCGTCAACGTGCTGATGTTGGTTTGGTTTGGGCTAGCAGTGGTGTTGCCGTTCTTCTTGGCTTGGCGCAGTGGTCAATTCCGCGATCTGGAAGCGCCAGCCTTGCAGCTCAGCCAGCAAGCTGAAAACCCGACTGATCCTCGCGCTGGAGAGTGATTGATTTTGGACTTTCTCCTCAATCGGACCAATTTGCCCTACCCCGATCCACTCCATGCGATCGTGGTGCACTTTGTGATCGCGATGGTGATTATCTCGTTTCTGTTCGAGGTCATTGGGCTGATCAGCAAACGCCAAAGCCTGCTGAATGCAGGCTGGTGGAACCTGGTGGTGGCGGCGATCGCGATTTTCTTTGCCATTCTTTTTGGCCAATTTGAAATTGGTTTGGCCCAGCCTTCCCAAGCGGCTCAACCCACCATCAATCGCCATCTCGCTGTGGGCTGGTTGCTGCTGTTGCTGCTGCCCAACCTAGCCCTCTGGCAGGGCATTGAGCGATCGCGCGATCGCACCCGTATTTCCAAGGGTGTGCTGGCCTTCAAAGCGATCGTGGTCGTGCTGGTCTGCTACCAGTTTTTACTGGGCACCACGATGTATTGGGTCTACGGAATCCACGTTGAGCCGGTGGCGACCGCCAGCCGTGCTGAACTGCCTGACGCCGGTGCTGGGCGTCCTAATCTGACTGGAGAGGTGCGCTGATGATCCGGCCATTACTGGCGACGCAACCCGACTGGAGCAGCGGACTGGATCTGGGGCTAAATGGTCTACCCTACGCGCTGCCGGTGCATCCCAATCTGGTGCACTTCACGATTGGACTGTTTGCGATCGCCCTGATCTTTGACCTGATTGCCACCAGTCACGGGCTCTTGCAGCCGATTTACAACCTGCTGCAGATTAAACCCGATCGCGCTGCCTACTACGACCTAGGCTGGTGGAACTTGCTGGCTGCTGCTCTGATCACCTTCGTGGCCGTGGCCTTCGGCTTCTTCGAAATGCTGCTGGCTGAACCGCCTGCCGGTGCCGTCAGTCCCTGGGGTTTACCGGCGCTGGAGACCATGTATCTGCACGGCGTCGGCGGTGTTTTTTCCCTGTTCATGATCGTGCTGCTGACCATCTGGCGAGGGCTAGAACGCTATCGTTGGCGAGCGAGGCTCCGCGCTCAAGTCAGTTTGCGCTACGGTGCTGTGGCCCTGCTGGTTTTAGGCTTCATCAGCATTCAGGCCGAAATGGGGGCACAGCTGGGCGGCACCTTCGGCCTGCACAATACAGCAGCGCTGCATATCAGCCAAAAACAGTCAGTAGCGACGCTGCAAACCCTGACAATTCCGCCCCGAACGGTTGGCCAAGCGCTCTCCAATCCACCGGCTAACTACCCCTTGCCGCGCTGGGAATTCCAAGGCGATCGCCTTTACTACGGCATTCAATCAGTGCTGACCCTGCCAGCGGAGCTTGCCCAGCCTGAGCTGCTAACGCGGCTGAATGACCATGCGTGGTCGGCGGATGACTTCTCCCTCGTCGGAGATCAAATCTACCTGGGCGATCGCCCGCTCCTACCAGCGGGAACTACCGGCCAAGCTCAGCTCTATCGCCTCCAAGCCGCTCTCCTCTCGTCGAGTGACCCATGATTGCCTCTACGTCGATCGCTAAACCAACGGTCATTGTGGGGGGTGGCTTTGTCGGCCTGTTCTGCGCCCTGCACCTACGCCATCGCCATTACCCAGCGCCGATCATTTTGATTGATCCCAAGGATCGCTTCATCTTTCGGCCACTCCTATTCGACTTCCTCAGTGGTGAACTGAGCGACGAGCAAGTCTGGCCGCGCTACGAAGAATTGCTGCAGGGCAGTGAGGTGGAGTTTATCCAGGATGCGGTCAGCGCCATCGATTTGGTCGAGCGATCGCTGACGACAGCCCAAGGTTTGACGTTTGATTACGGGCACTTGGTACTGGGTTTGGGAGCAACCCAAGGCTACTTTGGCACACCGGGGGCGGCCGACTATGCCTTTGCCTTTCGCGATCGCGATCATGTCGTGAAGCTGGAGCAGCACCTGCGGCAGCGGCTGCAAAAAGCCAGCCAAATCCACGATCGCCAGCAGCGCCGAGACCTGTTGACCATCGCAGTGGTGGGGGCAGGCCCCTCCGGGATTGAGATGGTGGCCCTCTTGGCCGATTGGCTGCCGCTGCACTATGGCCGACTGGGCGGCGATCCCCAAGACCTACGCCTGATCTTGGTCAATCGCAGTCCAGAAATTCTCAAGGGCGACGCCAATGCCAGCCTGCACGACCTGGTCTTGGAAGAGCTGCAGCAGCGCCAAATGCCCGTTGAATTGCTGTTGGGGGTTGCAGTCGAAGCAGTAACGCCAGAGGGATTACAGTACCGCCGGTCGGGAACGGACGCCTTGGAACAGGTGCGGGGCACCGTGATTTGGACAGCAGGGGTCAGCAATAATCCACTTTTATCGCAGTTGGAGATTCCCGCCAGCGATCGCGATCGCCATGGCATGCCCTACGTTTTGCCGACCCTGCAACTCCTGGGCTATCCCGAGGTCTTTGCGGCGGGTGACTGCGCCGTGGTCAAGGAGCAGCCGCAACCCGGACTGGCGCAAGTGGCCTATCAACAGGGTGCTGCGATCGCCCATAACCTCTTGGCACTCAGCCATAATCAGCCCCTCAGTCCTGCCAAAGTCAGCCTGCGTGGCACCTTGATGGGACTGGGGATCGACAATGCGGTGGCCAATCTGCTGAATCGCTACCGTGTCACGGGCAAGCCCGGATCATTGCTCCGCAAGGCAACCTACTTGGAGCTGTTGCCGACTCCACTCCACAACTTCAAAGCAACCATGGACTGGCTCTCGGATGAGCTCTTTCAGGGCCACAGCGATCGACCCCAGACGCTAGAGCAACGGGAAGCTGGCATCAGCCGCGCGATCGCGATCACGATCGTTAGTTTGGTGGCAATCCTCGGCGGCTTCTTTGCCACTCGACTGCTGAACGAACCGCGATCGCCACAACCGCCGCAGTCCATTCCCACACAACCTGCGGCACCGCCCACGCCCTAACCCAGCTCAATAATCGCGATCGCTATACTGAGGATTGACATTTCTTTACAGTCGAGCCGATGCCCGATTCGACCCTCAGTACCGTCGCCAAGCCCACGTGGCAGCAGCGGTTGCTGTTTGGTCAAGAACCCAGTCCTGAACTGGCCGCCATCCTGCTGGTCTACTTCGTGCAGGGTATCCTCGGACTCTCTCGGCTGGCTGTCAGCTTTTTTCTCAAAGACGATCTCGGCCTTAGTCCCGCTCAGGTTTCTGCCCTGACGGGAATCGCAGCGCTGCCTTGGATGATCAAGCCGGCTTTTGGCTTGCTCTCCGATGGCTTTCCGTTGGGCGGCTATCGGCGGCGACCCTACCTGATTGCCGCAGGTCTGTTGGGAAGCACTGCCTGGCTCGGCTTGGGCACTGTTGTTCATTCCCCTGCAATGGCAACGCTGGCGATCGCGCTCAGCTCGTTGTCAGTCGCGCTCAGCGATGTGATTGTCGATTCCCTCGTTGTCGAACGAGCCCGCCAAGAATCACGATCGGAATCCGGCTCGCTCCAGTCCCTGACTTGGGCCGTATCGGCACTGGGTGGCTTGGTGACAGCCTATCTCAGCGGCTTTTTGCTGCAACTGTTCGAGACGCGCACCCTATTTCTGATCACGGCGACCTTTCCTCTGATTGTCTGTCTGGTCGCAGGCTGGATTGCCGAAGTGCCCCAAACGATTCAGCCGGGACTGGCACTGATTCGCGAACAGGTGGGTCAAATTGGCCAAGCCCTGCGTCAGCGCCAAATTTGGATGCCGACGCTGTTTCTCTTTCTCTGGCAAGTTACCCCTAGCGCTGACTCGGCGTTCTTCTTCTTCTCGACCAACGAGCTGCACTTTGAGCCAGAGTTTCTGGGGCGTGTGCGACTGGTCACTAACTTGGCCTCGTTGCTCGGCGTTTGGATTTTCCAGCGCTTCCTGCGGGGGGTACCGATTCGCCGCATCTTCGGCTGGATGATCGTGGTGACCACGCTACTGGGCTTGACCTCGCTGATTCTGGTCACTCACCTCAACCGCAGTTGGGGCATCAGCGATCAGTGGTTTAGCCTCGGCGACAGCTTGATCCTGACGGTGGCGGGTCAACTCTCCTTTATGCCAGTGCTGATTTTGGCAGCACGGCTGTGCCCGAGCGGCATTGAAGCAACACTGTTTGCCCTGCTGATGTCGGTGCTGAATCTGGCGCACTTTGGCTCCGTGGAGCTGGGAGCGCTGCTCACCCATTGGCTGGGCGTCACCGAAAGCCAATTCGATCGCCTCTGGTTGCTAGTCCTGCTGACCAACCTCAGTAGTTTGCTGCCCTTGCCCTTGCTGGGGCTCTTGCCCGCTGAGGAAGCCGAAACAGTGCCTTCAGACGCGATCGCCTCCGCTGCTCCTGAACCTTTGGTTGTAACCCAATGACTGCCACTGCTTCTTCTGCCTCGACTGAGACCTTCAGCCGCGCTGATTGGCTGCGGGGTTACGAATCCCAGACCGAAGAACGGGATTACTGGATCGACGACATCGAAGGCGAAATTCCAGCTGAGCTAGAGGGCACGGTCTTCCGCAACGGCCCCGGTCTGCTGGAAATTGGCGGCCAAAGCCTGCACCATCCCTTTGATGGCGACGGCATGATCAGCGCGATCGCGATTCGCCAAGGTCGCGCCTATTTCCGCAATCGCTACGTTCGTACCGAAGGGTTTCTGGCAGAGCAAAAGGCGGGCAAGATTCTCTATCGCGGCGTCTTTGGCACCCAAAAACCAGGGGGTTGGCTGGCCAATATTTTTGATCTCGGCCTCAAGAACATTGCCAACACCAACATCCTCTACTGGGGCGATCGCCTGCTGGCGCTCTGGGAAGCGGCGGAACCGCACCGCCTCGATCCACAGACGCTGGAAACTTTTGGCCTCGATCGCTTGGATGGTTTGTTGGCCGATGGTGATCCTTTCTCGGCGCATCCCCGCATCGATCCCGGCTCGGAGCGTACAGGCGGTCAACGGCGGCTGGTCAACTTTGCTGTCAAGACCGGCCCTTCCAGCCGCATTCGGCTCTACGAATTTGATGAGTCAGGCCGCTGCGTCGAGCAACAAGAGCGGGTGATTCCGGGCTTTGCTTTCCTCCACGATTTTGCGCTGACGCCCAACTACGCCATCTTTTTCCAAAACCCGATTCGCTTTAACCCGCTGCCAGCCTTGCTGGGACAGCGGACGGCGGGGCAATGCTTGGCGAGCGATCGCAACAAATCTACCCAGATTTTGGTGATCCCCCGCGATCCGAAAGCACCGCTGCAGACCTTTGAAACCGAGTCCTGCTTTGTCTTCCACCATGCCAATGCCTTTGAAACGGCGGATGGCGCGATCGTGGTTGATTCGGTTTGCTACGACGAGTTCCCAATGCTGGAGCCCGATCGCAACTTTAAGGAAGTCGATTTCGACAGCTACCCACGCGGCGAGTTGTTCCGCTTTACGCTGCACCCTGGCCAACCTCGCGCAGAACGGAAACTACTGGAAAGTCGCACCTGCGAATTTCCGACCCAGCATCCCCGCACTGTTGGTCAGGACGCCCGCTACTACTACATCGGTGCTGCCGCTGCTCCAACTGGTAATGCGCCGCTGCAAAGCCTGCTGAAGATCGATCTGGAAACAGGCGATCGCAAGCTCTGGACCGTTGCCCCGCGAGGCTTTATTGGCGAGCCGCTGTTTGTACCGCGTCCCGGTGGAATTGCGGAAGATGATGGCTGGGTTCTCAGCCTGATCTACGATGCAGCACGCCACAGTTCAGCACTGGTGATCCTGTCCGCCCAGACCTTAGAGCCCTTAGCTCGCCTGAATCTCAAGCAACACATTCCCTACGGTTTGCACGGTTGCTTCACGCCACAGTATTTCGGCCCCGAAGACTAGCTGCAGGTATCTAGGCCGCTGGAGGTGAGCGATCGTTACTGGCCGCCGATATTGATGGCAGTCCCGCCAAGTGTGGCACCAGCAAGGTTGATGCCCGACAGTTGTGCCCCGCTCACATCGGCGTGATACATCGTGACGCCGCTGAGGTTTGCATTCCGGAGATCGGCATCCGCGAAGACAGCATTGGTCAGGTAGGCCCGACTGAGGTTGGCTCCTGTTAAATCAGCACCGGTGAGATCAGCGCCTTCGAGATTCACGCCAGTCAAATTGGCACCGGCTAAATCGGCATTGCGCAGGTCAGCTCCAATCAAGTGAGCACCTGTCAAATCTGCATCCTGAAGATCACAGCCAGCACAGGCTCCGGTTTCCAGAAGCTGGCGAACCTGAACTGGATTCTCGGCTCGCAGGGGGGGTGCAATCAAGAGAAGGGCAAGGGCAGATCCCAAAAGGATTGAGGCTTTCATGGTGACTCTCCGAACTGGAGCGGCGGGTGAGGAACGACGCTGAGGCCTTAGTTTTAGTGTTCCCTTGGCGATTGCTTCCAATGCGGTTGAACGCAGGTGGGAGAATACGAATCATGTCTGTAGACTCTCCCCTCTTGCTTCTCGTGGATGGCCACTCCTTGGCCTTCCGCAGTTACTACGCTTTTGCCAAAGGTCGCGATGGTGGGTTACGCACCCGCACCGGTATTCCCACCAGTGTCTGTTTTGGCTTCCTCAAAGCGCTGCTGGAGGTGATGGAGCAACAGCAACCCAAAGCGTTGGCGATCGCCTTCGATTTGGGTGGGCCAACCTTCCGCCACGAAGCAGACGAGAACTACAAGGCCAACCGCGACGAAGCCCCCGAAGACTTCAAGATCGATACGGATAACCTCGTCGCGCTGCTGCAAACCCTCAATCTGCCAATTCTGGTGGAGCCAGGCTATGAGGCAGATGACCTACTCGGCACAGTCGCCCAACGCGGAGCCGAAGCGGGCTATCGAGTACGGATTCTCAGCGGCGATCGCGATCTCTTCCAGCTCGTTGACCCCGAGGGTGCGATTCGCGTGCTCTACCTCGGCAATACCTTTGGCCGCAGCGCTAATCGAGAAGCCGCCCGTGAGATTGATCCGGCCGCGGTGATCGATAAGCTGGGTGTACCGCCTGAGCAAGTAATTGATTTCAAAGCGCTTTGCGGTGATAGCTCTGATAACATCCCTGGCGTCAAAGGCATTGGTCCCAAAACAGCCGTGGATCTGCTGCAGGCTTGGGGTGATCTCGATCGCATTTACGACAATCTGGAAGCGATCAAACCCGCCGTTCGCAAGAAATTAGAGAGCGATCGCGAGGCAGCCTATCACTCCCGCAAACTGGCGCAAATCGTCACGGATATTCCCCTAGCGATCGACTGGGATCACTATGCTCTGACCGGCTTTGATGAACAGGAAGTCTTGCCTTGGCTGGAAAAACTGGAACTGCAAGCCTTCCGGCGACAGGTCGATCGCCTGCAACAGCTCTTCGGGGGCCAGCCACCAACTGTCGAAGCACTCAGTGATGAATCCCTCGACTTTTGGACCGCCGAAGAAACTGCTGCGCAGCAACCGCGCTGGCCACAACTGCAGCCTCAGATCATCACCACGGCCGCAGCGCTGACTGACCTCGTGACTTTGCTGGAACAGCGCGATAGTCCTGAAGCGATCGTGGCTTGGGACACGGAAACAACCGACCTCGATCCGCGCTTGGCGCAACTGGTGGGTATTGGCTGCGCTTGGGGAGAAGAGCCAGATCAGCTTGCCTACATTCCCCTCGGGCATGAGGAAGGCGAGCAATTGCCGCTCCAGACAGTCCTCACCGCGCTACGACCGATTTTGGAAAGCGATCGCCATCCCAAGGCGCTGCAAAATGCCAAGTTCGATCGCCTGATTCTGCGTCACCAAGGCATTGAGCTGGCGGGTGTGGTCTTTGACACAATGCTGGCTAGCTACCTACTCAACCCCAGTCTTGGCCACAGCTTAGATGCTTTAGCCGATCGCTGGTTAAAGCTGCAAACGCGCAGCTACAGCGACCTCGTCCCCAAGGGCAAAACCATCGCCCAAGTCGCGATCGCGGCAGTTGCACAATACTGCGGCAGCGATGTCCATGTGGTGCAGCGGCTGATTCCGTTGCTGAAAGCTGGGATCGCCGAATCTCCGGCGCTTCAATTCCTGCTGGAAACCGTCGAGCTGCCGCTCGAAGCCGTGCTTGCCGAGATGGAAGATCGCGGCATTCGCATTGATGAAGGATATCTAGCAGAACTGTCGGAGCATCTCAAGGGCGAGCTCGATCGCTTGGAAGGAGCAGCGCATACCCTAGCGGGCGATCGCTTTAATCTCGGGTCGCCCAAGCAGCTGAGCGAACTGCTGTTCGAGAAGCTAGGGCTGAATGTCAAAAAGTCCCGCAAGACCAAAACGGGCTACTCCACCGATGCAGCCGTGCTCGAAAAACTCCAGGGTGATCACCCGATCATCGACCTGATTCTGGAGCACTGCACCCTCGCCAAACTGAAGTCGACCTATGTGGATGCGCTGCCGAGTCTGGTTGCTGCCGATGGACGCATTCATACTGATTTCAACCAAGCGGTGACGGCGACGGGACGGCTGTCCTCTTCTAATCCCAACCTGCAGAACATTCCGATTCGCACCGAATTCAGCCGTCAAATTCGCAAGGCTTTTCTGCCCCGTGAAGGCTGGCTACTAGCCGCAGCAGATTACTCGCAAATTGAGCTGCGCATCCTCGCTCACCTCAGCCAAGAGCCAGTGCTGCTGGAAGCCTACCGGCAGGGCGATGATGTACACCGACTTACGGCCAGTCTGCTCTTCGATCGCGAGGAGATCACGTCCGAGGAACGACGCATTGGCAAAATCATCAACTTTGGTGTGATTTACGGCATGGGTGCCCAGCGCTTTGCCCGCGAAACTGGCAGCAGCACCAAGGAAGCCCAAGGCTTTATCGATCGCTTCTACGATCGCTATCCTCGGGTGTTTACCTACCTGCAAAGCCTGGAACGCCAAGCGATCGCCCGCGGTTATGTGGAAACAGTCTTGGGGCGGCGGCGTTACTTTGACTTTGAGGACACTGGCCTCCAGAAGCTACGCGGGAGCGATCCCGAGAGCATCGATCTCGACAAGATTCGTCCCAGCCGCTTCGAGGCGCAATTGCTGCGAGCCGCCGCCAATGCGCCCATTCAGGGGTCAAGTGCCGACATCATCAAAGTGGCGATGGTGCAGTTGCAGGCGCTGTTGCAGTCCTATCAAGCGCGGATGCTGTTGCAAGTCCATGACGAACTCGTCCTAGAACTGCCGCCGGAGGAATGGGACAGCCTCGCACCCCAAATCCAGCAGACGATGGAGCAGGCAGTTCAGCTGACCGTGCCGCTGGCTGTGGAACTGCATGCAGGCCACAACTGGATGGAGGCAAAGTAATCACTCGCTTCATCCACTTGCGATCGCTCTTGACTATCGCTGATGCCCATTCAACGACTTACATGCACACAGCCTGGCGATCGCCATCAAACCGGTCACTTTTAGGTATGTGAATAAGTACCGCAATTCGTTGCCCGTCGAACATTCTGCACCGGTTTCCGTGTCTAGACTGAGGGCAAACAAATGACCGAGCAGGAGGTCCGTATGCTTGTTGTCTTAACCGACCGGCATGTGTTGGCCACAGATTGTGTCTGCCAAAACTGTCCGCTAGCGGATGGCAGTGGACATCCCCGTTGGCAAGCGGGGCGTTTACGCTGTGGTCATGGCCTCGCCAAACAAAATGCCCAACAAGCTGACCAATTCCGCTGCACGATGGGCTTCCGGCTGGCGAGCATCCACTTTGATTAGGTCGTTAGTGCCAGAAACTGCCGCTAGACTGGGCAAGACGACTCAGCCCCCAGAACTCACATGACTTGGCGCGGTTCTGCCTCACCTGCCGATCGCTTTTTTGCCTGCCTGCCCTACCTGTTGCCGTTAGCAGAGGGCGTGAGCTTCGGCTTTGCGCTATTCAATCAATTCCCCGTGCTGCAGTATTTAATTTTGCCATTGGTGCCTGTGCTGCAGCTCTTTCAAATTCCCTTCGCTGGGCTGATTATTTTCTTCCTGCTCTTTTTCCTCGTTGTTCGCAATGAAAATATCAGTCATTTCATTCGCTTTAATGCGATGCAAGCGATTCTGATTGATATTCTGCTGATTCTGGCAAATATCATTTTCCAAATGGTGCTGCGTCCTACCTTGGGTGGAGGCTTTATCCTCGAGACGCTGAATAACACCATCTTCTTGGCAATGTTAGTGGGTTGCCTCTATTCGATCATCCAATCAATTTTGGGTCGCTACGCAGAAATCCCGACGATTTCAGATGCGGTTTATATGCAAGTTCGCTAGACCATCACAACTCATCAAGCAAAAGGGCCTCATGCACATCATGAAGCCCTTTTTGATAGCTGTGCGATCGCAGAAGGATTAACGATTGACTACTTCGCGAGTTCAGCTGCCGCTGCGGCAACCCCTGCACCCGAGGTGAAGTTGCTGTAGCCCAAGCCAGTCAGAGCCGCTTCGATCGCGGCGATCGCGGTCAACACATCGCGACCCGAGACAAAGCCCAAGTGGCCAATCCGGAAGATTTTGCCCTTCAGGTCGTCTTGACCGCCCGCCAGCAGAATATCGAAGTGCTTTTTGGTGAAGCTGCGGATGTCTTCAGCGGCAACTTCCACCGGCGCGACTGCTGTAATTGCCGGGCTACCCACTTCATCAGCGGCGTAGAGCGGCAGGTTGAGCGCCTTGATCGCAGCGCGGGTGGCGCGGGTCAGTTTCGCATGGCGCGCAAAGATATTTTCCAGACCTTCGCGCTGCATGATTTTCAGGGCAGCATCGAGGGCGTAGTAGAGGTTGACTGGCGGTGTGAAGGGATTGGAATCCTTCTGGGCCGCTTTGCGGTACTTGCCAAGGTCGAGGTAGAACTTGGGCAACGTCGCCGTTTCGTAGGCTTTCCAAGCGCGATCGCTGACCGCTACAAAACCCAGTCCGGGCGGAATCATGTAGCCTTTTTGCGAACCCGAGGCGACAACATCCAAGCCCCAAGCATCGATCGGCACATTGGCCGCACCCAAGCTGGTGACTGCATCAACAATGCTCAGCGCACCATGGGCGCGAATGTAACCGCTGATCGTTTCGAGGTCGTTGATCACCCCCGTCGAGGTTTCACTGTGGGTGAGGATGACCGCTTTGATTTGCTTATCGGTGTCCGCTTCCAACTTGGCGCGAATCGCTTCCGGATCGAGCGGTTTGCCCCAAGGCGCTTGCACGAGGTCAACATCCAGCCCAAAAGCTTGCGCCAGCTTGACCCAACGCTCGCCGAACTTACCGTTTTCGCAGCAGAGAACGCGATCGCCTGCACTGAGGAAGTTGATGATGCCCGCTTCCATGGCACCCGTACCGCTGCTGCAAAGCACCAAGACATTACCCGTCGTTTGGTGCAACCACTTCAGACCGGCGGTGGTGTCAGCGACCAAGCGGCTAAAGTCAGCGCTGCGGTGCCCAATCGGATGCTTGGCCATCGCTAGCAAGACCTGCTCCGGCACCGGCGTCGGGCCGGGGATCATCAGCATCAATTTGTCTTCCATGGGGCCAGCTTCGCTTGAATCGTGCAGAAACTACTAGCCTACGATCTGCGCTCTCTAATCGGAAAGATTCTGGGATGGCTCGTTCGGGGTATACCTTGCCAGTGTTTGCTTGTGCAGCTGCGATCGCGGCGTTGCAACGGCTGCGCCAACCAGCAGCCAGTATTCAAAGTGTCGATTGTCACTTGATTGATCCGGATCAAACAGTGGCGATCGCGATTGAACAGGTGGCGCCTTTGAGTCCCGATCGCGCCTTGGCGATTTGCCGCAGTGATCCAGGCGATAACCTCGACCTGACGCGGGGGACTCCGATTTGGGCTGAAGTGCAGCTCAGTCCGCGATCGCCCGACCAAGATTCGCTGGCGATCGAAGCGGGTGAAGGGATTGGTCACAGCGAAACCGGCCCTGCCATTTATGACTACGCCCAGCGCTTATTGCGAGCAAATCTATTGCCGCTGCTCCAGACTAATGAGCAGTTAACCGTTCGACTGATTCTGCCAGAGGGTCGGCGACTGGCGGAACGCACCGCGAATGCTGCCTTTGGCGTAGTTGAAGGACTGTCGCTACTGGGAACTCACGGCGTCGCCGAAGCCTTGAGTGCGCCCGAGCAGCTGCAAGTTTTCCGCGATCGCCTGCGTCAGCTTTCCGCTGATCCCGATCTGGTGATCTTTTGCATTGGTGAAAACGGACTGGATCTCTCGCAAAAAATCGGATTGCCCCGCGATCGCCAATTGAAAACGGCGAACTGGCTAGGGCCGTTGCTCGTCGAAGCGGGTTTGCTGGGCATCCCGCGGATTCTTCTGTTTGGCTATCACGGCAAACTCCTGAAACTGGCGGGCAGTATTTTCCATACCCATCACCATGTTGCGGATGCCCGCCGCGAAATTCTGGCGGCCTACGCGATCGCGGCTGGAGCTTCCCTAGAGCAAGTACGATCGCTGCTGGACTTCCCAACAGTTGATGCTGCCACTCAGTATCTGGATCAGACCGATCCAGCCTTAGCCAGTCGTTTGTGGCCGCAAATTGCCGAAGCGATCGTCGATCGCAGTCAGGCTTACATCCGTCGCTACAGTGAGCAAATTCCAGAAATTGGTGTGGTGCTGTTTGGACGCGATCGCCAGTTGCTCACGGCCTCATCTCAGGCCCAGACTTGGCTGACGAACCGAGCGATCGCCCAGCCGCTACGCTACCCCAGCGCATAAATCCCCGTGATAAATTGGGGGAATCTTCAGCCCGGAAACCGAATATCAGCGTCAGCGGACGATGGCTTGTTCACCCCGCGATCGCGGCCTTCAGTTCTGCGTTTCCCGGTTGTTTTTGCCCCTTGCCGAGCCCTGCCGTGACGCTCCAGACTGAAATGGAGGCTGCACTTGAAGTTGCAGCCTTGAACCGTGAAATGTTGATCATTCTGGACTTCGGGTCGCAGTACTCGGAGCTGATTGCTCGCCGCATTCGCGAAACGCAAGTTTATTCAGAAGTGCTGTCCTACCGCACCACGGCGGATCAAATTCGGCAGCTGTCTCCCAAGGGCATCATCCTTTCAGGCGGCCCTAATTCGGTCTACGACGACTACGCGCCAGTTTGCGATCCAGAAATCTGGAATCTGGGAATTCCGGTGCTGGGCGTCTGCTACGGCATGCAGCTGATGGTGCAACAGCTAGGGGGCCAAGTCGATCGCGCCGAGCGTGGCGAATATGGCAAGGCAGCGTTGGTCATCGACGATCCGACCGATTTGCTGACCAACGTCGAACCGGGCTCGACCATGTGGATGAGCCATGGCGACTCTGTCAAAACCATGCCCGAGGGCTTTGAGCTGCTCGCCCACACCGATAACACCCCCTGCGCTGCGATCGCGGATCACCAGCGCAAGTTCTACGGCGTGCAGTTCCACCCGGAAGTCGTGCATTCCGTGCATGGCATGGCGCTGATTCGCAACTTTGTCTATCACATTTGCGATTGCGAACCGACTTGGACAACGGAAACCTTTGTCGAAGAAGCGATTCGCGAAATTCGGGCACGAGTCGGTGATAAGCGCGTTCTCCTAGCGCTATCCGGCGGTGTAGATTCTTCGACGCTGGCCTTCCTGTTACATCGGGCAATCGGCGATCAGCTGACCTGTATGTTCATTGATCAGGGCTTCATGCGCAAAGGCGAACCGGAGCGCTTGATGGAGGTATTCAACGAGAAATTCAAGATTCATGTTGAATATATTCAAGCTCGCGATCGCTTCTTACAGCGACTGGAAGGCATCACCGATCCCGAAGAAAAACGCAAACGGATTGGCCACGAATTCATTCGCGTTTTTGAAGAAGAATCGCGTCGGCTCGGCCCCTTCGACTATCTGGCCCAAGGCACGCTCTATCCCGATGTGATTGAGTCGGCAGACACTAACGTCGATCCCAAAACGGGCGAGCGAGTGGCGGTCAAGATCAAGAGCCACCACAACGTCGGTGGTCTGCCCAAAGACCTCCAGTTCAAGCTAGTTGAACCGCTGCGGCGTCTGTTCAAAGATGAAGTGCGTCAGGTTGGGCGATCGCTGGGTCTACCAGAAGAAATCGTCAAGCGCCATCCGTTCCCAGGCCCGGGCCTCGCGATTCGGATTCTGGGTGAAGTCACAGCTGAAAAGCTCAACATCCTGCGCGATGCAGACTTGATTGTTCGCCAGGAAGTCAACCGTCAGGGCTATTACGACGAGTTCTGGCAAGCCTTCGCTGTGCTGCTGCCGGTCAAGAGTGTCGGTGTGATGGGCGACAAGCGCACCTACGCCTACCCTGTTGTGCTGCGTTTTGTCAGCAGTGAAGACGGCATGACCGCTGACTGGTCGCGGGCTCCCTACGACCTACTGGAGACGATTTCGAATCGGATTGTCAACGAAGTGAAAGGCGTCAACCGCGTCGTCTACGACATCACCTCGAAACCCCCTGGCACGATCGAGTGGGAATGATCACCGCTCTATAAGTTGTTGTTGAATGAACGCTCTCTAGTCAGTCCTAGGGAGCGTTGTTTTTAGGGATAACGGCAGAGCAGTCAGCAATGAAGAGGCGATCGCAGTAGGACTACCAAGCGGGAGCTTGGGGCGATCGCGCCACTTGCAGCGCTTCTTCAATGGTCAACGGTGCGGAGTAGGCCAACCCTTGCATGGCGTCACATTCGGCCCGTGCCAAGAACTTGGCTTGGTCAACCGTATCAACGCCCCGCGCCACAATCCGCACCTTGAGGGCTTGCGACATAGCTACGACCCCCCGCACGATCGCGCGATCGTTGGCATCATCAGGGAGCCCGCGCACAAACCGGCGTTCCAGTTTGAGGGTCGTTAGAGGCAAGTTACGCAGGTCATACAGACCAATCGAGCGGCTACCGAAATCAGCGAGGCCAATGCCAATGCCTAAATCGCGCACCGCATAGACCCAATCCCAAGACTCGGCGGCAGACTCCGCTAAGCTCTGAGCAGGCAGATCGAGCTCTAGCTGCTCGGGCGGGATCTGGTAGGTTTCCAGCAAGCTGCGCAAGTCATGGATAAAGCTGGGTGACTTCCACTGTTGCGGCAACAGCGATAGAGCAAACAGACCACTAAATTGGGCACTGTTTCGCCATTGGCTAAGCAATTGACCCGCTTGATCGAGGAACCAGCGCCCCACCGTTTCTCGGTGCTGGGACTGTTCTAAATGCTCCATCAGTTGCGAGGCCAGCAAGGTGCCTTGTTGGGGATGCTGCCAGCGTAGCTGAACTTCAAATCCCCGCAATTGGCGGTTGCGCAGGCCCATTTGAGGTTGCAGAGCGAGTGTCAGTTCACCTGCTGCGATCGCCTGTTGCCAATCGCGATCGCGGGAATACTGCTCTGGAGCTGCCACAATGGCACTCGCTTCGAGACTGAGGTGACCTTGTTGCTGCGATCGCGCTGTCATGGCAGCGGCTTCCGCCGCTTGGAGCAAGACCGTAGCAGGAGTCTCTGGGGTCAGGGGGACGATGCCGATATGAGCACCGCCCTCAAACCCAGCCAAACGATCGCGAATCAAGGTTTGAATGCCGTGAGCTCGCTCTTCTGCTCGGAGTTGCACATCGGGATCGAGCAGCAGCAACCCAAATTGATGGTGGTTGAGGTGCGCTAGGGTTTCGTGGGGACGAACGTAGGCCTGAAGCCGATTGGCAATGATTTCAAGGTTTTCCTCAGCATCAGGGCTGAGGCTCGGGCTGCCATCGAGGTGTGCTGGCAGACCTAAATCAATCAACAGCAAGGCACCCGGTACGCCGCTAAATTGACTCCAAGCCAGCGCTTGATTCAAGCGATCGAGGAAAAGCTGACGTTTGGGTAGACCCGAATGCTCGTCGTAAATGCCCTGGCGCTGCAGCGCCTGTTCCTGCTCTTTAAAGGCCGTGATATCGCGTTGCAACGCGACGTAGTGCGAGACCTTGCCTTGACCGTCCGTAATCGGTGCGATCGTCAGCTGATTCCAAAACAACGAGCCATCTTTGCGGTAGTTACGCAGAACAACTTCGCAGGCTTGACCGTTGCGAATGGCTTGCCGGAGCGTGGTAATACCAGGCTGGGCGCGATCGCTTCCCTGCAGAAAACGACAACTTTTACCGAGCGCTTCGGCGGCGTTGTAGCCAGTTAGCTTTTTAAAGGCCGAATTGACGTAGGTCAGGATCAAATCAGGATGCGTAGCATCTGCGATCGCCACACCCTGTCCCGATGCTTCAAGAGCCGCCAGCCAAAATCGCGATCGATCCGACAGACTCAAGTCATCTGTGGCAAGTTGATCCGCGGTTGGCACCATAGGACGGGCAATCATAGCAATTGCGGCTCTAATGTCCCGTTTAGATTAAGAGACTGAGGTTAAGTTTCTTTTAAGGCCGTTTCTTAATCCGCCAGACTCAGTTCCAGAGCGATCGCTCGTTAAAGCCTCCTCTTCAGCTGCCGATCAGACGCAGTGAGTTGCCATCGGCGATCGCAGACTGCCGTTACCTCGCCGGATTCCCGCTTAAATAAGACAATCCTTGCCTGTCTCCGACATGCTGTCCCTTGCGATCGCTACGCTTGTTGTCCTGTTGGGCTCTGCTATCTGTTCGGCCAGTGAAGCCGCCCTACTCTCGCTCCCGCTGATTCGAGTCCGTCAACTGGCAGAGTCCCGCCGCCCAGCGGCCCTTGCCTTGCTGGCGATCAAAGAGCAGATTAGCCGTCCCTTGGCAGCCTTAGTTGTCCTCAACAACCTCTTCAACATCCTCGGCAGCATCATCATCGGGAGTCTGGCTGCGCAGGTCTTGCAATCCGCTTGGATCGGCATTTTTTCGGCGGTACTGACCCTGCTGATCATTCTGTTTGGCGAAATTGTTCCCAAAACCCTAGGGACTCGTTTTGCCCAAACCCTCGCTTTGGTTTCCGCCCAACCCCTGCGCTGGCTGACACGCTTACTGTTGCCAATCATCTGGCTGCTGGAGCATTTCACAGCACCCTTCAATGAGGGCAGTCCGCAACTGACGACGGACGAGCAAGAGATTCAACTGCTCGCCAGCATTGGCCATCAGGAAGGTGCGATCGAGCAGGATGAGCTAGAGATGATTCAGCGCGTGTTTCAGCTCAATGATCTGAATGCGTCGGATGTGATGACGCCCCGAGTGGCGATCACCTATCTCTGGGGCGAAGATCAGCTCGAGACTGTTAAGGCAGAAATCCTGGCCTCCCAACACAGCCGCATTGTCATTGTTGATGACAGTATTGATGCTGTTTGTGGCATTGCGCTGAAGACTGAACTGCTGGCTGCTCTTTTAGCAGGCCAAGGGGATTTACTGTTGTCGGCTTTGGCAAGACCCGCTCATTTTGTGCCAGAAACAGTGCGAGCCGACAAGTTGCTCAAGACCTTCCAAAAGGTACGCGAACATTTGTTCATCGTGCTGGATGAATATGGTGGCGTCGCTGGCGTGGTCACGCTAGAAGATGTGCTGGAAGTGCTGACGGGCGAGATTGTTGATGAAACCGATCGCAATGTCGATCTACGGGCGATCGCTCGTTTCCGGCGGCGGCAGATTCTGCATCAACGTGGCCTCGATGAAGCTTGATTCCCCTTAATTGACGTAGAGCATCCGTGCCTGCTCAAACACCTGAGTCAGTTCAGCATCCGATAGCTGTAAGGCAGTCGGAGCAGCGGTTCGCAAATACTGGCGCAAGCGGGCAGCATCGAGAGGCGATCGCGTTCCGGTTTGGAGTGCAGCTTGGCTCAGAAAGGGATCAAAAAATTCTTCCTGAGCAGCGAGGACGCGAAACTTGAGGAATTCCAACAGTTTGGCTTTGAGGATTGGTGCTGTGGTGCTCGACATCGACTGACCTCCATCAACAGCAACCATAGACGCCCGATCGCCGTGGATCGCCCGCTCCACAAAATTCACCAGTCGCTGTCAGTCCCACGGCATGCACGCCGCCAAAGAACATGTTGGGAGTAGTCCAAGCGATCGCAGTTTCAGAGGGTTGACTTGCTGCTTCAATCCCCGCAGGGTCCCAGCCTGGCTCCCAGTTCAACACTCCAGCCTCCCAATGCAGCCGAGGAGCCGCGATCGCCTCAGCAAGTGCGTAGCCTTCGACCGCCCAGCGATGAATCACCTGCAGAATGGCCGTGCGAATCCGGTTGGAGCCGCCGGAGCCAAGCACCAAATGCGGGCGATCGTCTTCGCCCCAAAGCAGGCTGGGCGACATCATCGAGCCGAGGCGTTGCCCCAGCGGCCAGCGATGAAAACCCAAAGGGTGCAGATCGGCTTCGCCCAGCATGTTGTTGAGCATGATGCCGGTGTCCGGCAGGACATGACCGCAACCTTCGCCATTGGAACTGGTGAGGCTGGCAGCGTTGCCTTCGGCATCAATGACACTGATATGCGTGGTGCTGCCCAGCCGATTCAGCCAGCCGGCAGCGGCTTGCTCAAAAGCGGCACCTGTCAGAAATTGGCGATCGATGCCAGCTTGTTGCAGTGCGCCATCCAAAAAGTCGCGGCGAGCCCTATTGGTCAACCGCATCAGCTGTACAAGATCCTGCGGATGCTGCTGAGGATTGAGGTTGATTACAGACTGATTGAGGAGCGACAAGGCAAAGGCAATCAGCAGACCACCACTGCTGGGTGGCGGATTGGTTAGCAGACGATAGTTGCCGAAGGGAATCGCGAGGGGCGATCGCACGGCGACGGGATACTGCTGCAAATCCGTCAGTTGCAAGTTGCCGCCGGCCGCGCAGTAATTGGCGATCGCAGGCAACAGTTCGTGTTCGTAGAAGGCCTGACCCTTGGGCGCAGCCAACTCTTCTAAAACGGCAGCTAAGTCAGTGTTTCTAAAGCGATCGCCCGATCGCAGCGGTTGACCCTGCGGCTGGTAGAGCGATCGCGCTTCTGGCGTTGCAGTCACGATCGGATCCAGTAGCCGAAAGCAGTATTCACCAAAGGCATTGATTTCTACTCCTTCGCGGCCCAGAGCGATCGCCGGTTCCAAGACGACTGAGCGCGGCAGCCGTCCCAGTTCGGCCTGCACTCGCAGCAGCCCAGCCAAGAGTCCGGGTACGGCCACAGAGCCTAAACCGATATGAAACTCCTGAATCGCATCGCCAAAATCAACCCCAACGGGATAGAAATCCTGTGGTTCTGGCGATCGCTGACTGGGCGTCTGGCAAAAGAAGTCATAGAGGCGGGGGCTTTGGTGGGGCTGGGCTGCGAGCAGAAAGCCACCTCCAGCCGGGGAGGTCAGTAGAGGCTCGGTGATCCACGAAGCCGCCAGAGCTGCGATCGCGGCATCAAAAGCATTGCCTCCCGCTTCCAAGGCCACTAGCCCAGCCGCAACGGTCTGTGGATGTCCGGCGGCGATCGCCCCCCGCTTAGCCATGCTGGTCCTCAGTGACTGCCGCGATCGTCGCAGCTTGCCGAGAGCCTGACAACAACGGTGAGCATCAGGCCCAAATCGCACGCCCGAGACTGTAGAGCAACAGTGCCGAGCCAATCGCGATCGGCAGGGTAATCAGCCAAGTCCAGAGCAAGCGTCGGATTGTCTGGCGGTTGAGGGCTGTCTGGGTGGCGAGTGTGCTGCCAGCAATGCCCGCCGTCAGGACTTGCGTGGTGCTGATCGGCAACCCCCAACGACTGGCCGTCAGGATTGTGGCAGTGGTTACCGCAGCAGAAGAGAGGGATTGGGCGGTGGTTAAGGGGCGATCGCCCATGGCTTCGCCGAGGGTGTGGGTGATCCGTTGCCAGCCAATCAGGGTACCGATCGCCAGACTGAGGGCAACGGTTACTTTGATACCGAGGGGTAAGTGGTGCTGCTCCAACGCAGTCGCAAAGCGATCGGGCAAGGCTGTCGCCAGAATCAAGAGCAGCAGTCCCATGCCCTTTTGCCCATCGTTGGTGCCGTGGCTGAAGCTCATGCCCGCGGTAGCCAGCAAGAGACTACTACGGGTTGGCCAAGTCAGGGTTGGCTCTGCCAAGGATTCCAGTTGGTCTAGGCTAGTTGGCAAGCGCGATCGCACCAGACTCAGCAATCCGTAGGCCAGAGCAAAGCCCAGCAACGGCGAGAGTAGCAGCGCTTCTAGCGTGGCGGGGAGCGGTGGCACCGTCAAAGCCTGCCAAGTCCAGGACTGCTCACTCCACAGTTGCCCCCAGTGAACACCAATCAACGCCCCGATCAGGGTTTGTGAACTGGAGAGGGGAATGCCCCGCCACCACGTCAGCCAGTTCCAGGCGATCGCCACCAATAACAGCGCTGCCACGGCCCACCAGTCTGGGGTCTGCCCTGCCGTGGTTGGCGGTAAGAGCGCCACAATCCCAAAGGCGACTGCACCGGACGAGGCGATCGCCCCCACGAGATTCCAAAGGCTACTCCAAATCACGGCGGTAAAAGGCGTCAGTACGCGACTGTAGACCAGCGGCGCGATCGTGTTGGCGCTGTCGTGGAAGCCGTTGATCAGTTCAAACAGGAGGCAGAGCAACACCCCTAAGATCAGCCAACTGCGATCGCTACTGCCCAGTTCCAGTAAGGCCGCGATCATGAGCGAGGCGGCAAGGACTCGGAGACAGCGATCGGGTCACTAGGATGTGCAAGCCGTCGCCGCAACCGCTGCACCGTCACACCTGCTTCGATCGCAGAGCCAAGACCTACGGCGATCCAACCTAAACTGGCAGTTTTGAGGGCAGCCCAGGCAAAATTGGTAGCGCGATCTTCAAAGCTCACGGAAGGCGTTCTGGCCCATGCGATCGCCCCGGAGAGGCTGCCGCTCCCCAGTGCTGCCAAAAAAGCAATCAACGCACCCAGCCAGTAGGCTTTCCAGCGTCTTTGATAGACATAACCGCCGCCATTACAGGTCAGGTTAAATAAAACTGCAATCCAAATCGCAGTTTCAGCCAGCGATCGCTGGCGTTCTTGAGGAGTCAGCATTGACCCAACCCATCGCTTTCTGGACCATACGCTGCTGCCGGTTCGCCCTGCTTCAACTCGCGTTAATCAGCATCTAGATCGGATTGCTAATTGATGATTTCAGGTTGACCAGTGATAGGAATTCTTGAACGGATAAACAAACTTAGTCAGCCTCGCGATCGCTCAGCAATCAGCCAATCTTTAAGTCAATAATTCGATGGCCTCCACAGATCAGCATTATGAACAACTGCTCGCGCCGATTTACGAATGGATGGCTGGTGGCGCTGAGGCAGCACTCACTGCTGGTGCTGCTGACTTAGAGGGACTTTTGCACTCGCCGGGGCTCTGTTTGGATTTGGGTGCGGGCTTTGGCATGCATGCGATTCCACTCGCACAAGCAGGCTTTGAGGTGATCGCGATCGATTCTTCGGCGCAGCTCTTGGCGCGGTTACAGGAGTTAGCGGGTTCTCTGCCGATTCAGTCGGTTTGTGCTGATTTGCTGGACTTTCCTGAGCATCTGCCGGCAGGCCGCAAGCCAAGCCTGATCGTCTGCATGGGCGACACCTTAACTCACCTCGATAGTCTTGAGGCAGTCGATCGCTTAGCGAGTCTGGCCGCTGAACATCTCGCACCGGGTGGGCGTTTTCTGGCGACATTCCGCGATTATTCGCAGCCACTTCAGGGCGATCGCCGCTTTATTCCGGTGCGATCGGATCAGTCTCGAATCCTCACCTGCTTTCTGGAAGAACAAGGCGATCGCATCTGTGTGCATGACATCCTCCATGAACGGCAGGGCGATCAATGGACGATGCAAGTCAATCACTATCTGCAGCTGCGGCTAGCACCCGAAACAGTTCGCCAGATTTTTGTAGATAAGGGCTTCATGACGCAGATAGAGGCAGCACCGAGAGGTATGCTGCGCCTAATTAGCGATCGCCATTGAAGTGATGACAGTATAATCGTATATTTATTAAATTAAGTAAGGAGTTTTCAGCGCTTCATTTACATGGATTTCACTACACCCTCCAAGAAATTGGAAGACATCTTCTGAAAGATTGCACCCAATCAATATCTCTTGCCTAAATGTTAACAAATAGTTTGGTGGTCTAATGACCTTCATCAGCAACAGCTAACTTAATGTAAGAATTTTGTAATCACGCAATACATTAAGATAATTCTGAGACAAGCTTCATCACAGCATTTTGCCCTTATACTGGAGAAGTATAATATGTAGATTCTTGATTTACGGCAATAGACTGCCAACTCATGATCAAGAAGTTAAACTAAGGCTTTAGGAGTCGAGAAAATGAAAATTAAGCGAATTTCTGTATATGGTTTATTTGGAGTTTTTGATCACACAATTTCCTTAAACACTAATCAAAGAATTACTATTATTCATGGTCCTAATGGCTTTGGAAAAACAGCAGTATTAAGACTATTAAACAGCTTTTTTAATTCTCGATATTCCGAGTTAAGATCAATTTCATTTAATAAATTCAAGGTAGAGTTAAATGATGATACAGTTATTGAAGTTGCAAGAGAAATAAAAGACTTTCACGAGTCAGGAAGAGTTGATATAACTTTTTATTTATACAAACCTAACATCGAGAGAAAATCCTTCTCTTTAGGTCAGGTTAAATATTCTCCCGATATAGGTTTTCCTATTGGTATCCTAGATGAAGTAGTGCCAGGTCTGGAAAGAATAGATACCAGAAAGTGGATGTATCTTCCCACCGATGAGGTTTTATCTTTAGAAGAAGTTGTTGAGCGTTTTGGAGACTCATTACCTGACTCTTTATCTGCAAATTTAAGGGGATCTTATTCAAAAGAAGAACCTGTGTGGTTGAAGGACATAAAAAATGCTATTCACATTCGCCTCATTGAATCGCAGCGACTACTTAATCTCGTTCCTAGTCGTTCTTCCAGAACATATCGTGGAACACCTTTAATGCTATCTACTGTCTCCGCTTATTCGGATGAACTTGCAAAGCTCATGCAAGATAAATTCAAGGAATATGGCACAACATCGCAATCTCTTGACAGAACATTTCCATTGAGAGTGGTAAAGCAACAGCCATCTTCGGACGTATCAGATGAGCAGCTTCGCAACCAGTTGGATGAGCTTGAGTCAACTCGTTCTCGTCTCATAGAGGTAGGACTACTAGATAAAGAAGAAGATTCAGAATTTCAAATTCAACCTCAAGATATTGATGAGAGCACCAAAAATGCGTTATCAGTTTATGTCGAAGATGTAGAAAAGAAATTGAATGTATTTTCTGAAATCGCAAGAAAGATCGATCTTTTGAGAAGAATTATTAACAATAAATTTGCTTATTCCTATAAGGAAATAAATTTTAGCAAGGAAAAAGGATTTGTTTTTTCAACACGCTATAAATCCTTTACTGATTCAAATAAACTGTCACCGACAGATTTATCATCTGGCGAACAGCATGAATTAGTTCTTTTGTACGAGTTATTGTTTAAGGTCAAACCTAACTCACTGGTTCTCATCGATGAACCTGAACTTTCTCTACATGTAGGCTGGCAAATTCAATTCCTAAAGGATTTACAAGAGATCATAGAGCTCGCAGACCTAGATATCCTAATGGCTACTCACTCACCAGATCTTATTCAAGATAGATGGGATTTGACAGTTGAGCTGAAAGGGCCAGAAAAGTGAAAGATTTACTTTCAAACGACCGTCATGCAAACCAGATTCGGTTGCGAAGAAGCACATTTCAAGGAACATTTTTACTTGTAGAGGGGTCCTCAGATAAAATTTTTTATGAAAATTTAATTGATCAATTAGAGTGTGAAGTAGTAAATATTTCAGGCAAGCCATCTAGTAAATTACTAGTTATTTCTGTGCTAAAAATATTGGAGAAAAGACCAAGATTCAATGGGATTCTAGCAATTGTTGATGCAGATTTTGATCGACTTGCAAATCTGCAACCTCACAGTTCTAATCTCCTCTACACGGATACTCATGATCTTGAATCCATGATCATCAATTCCCCAGCTTTTTACAAGGTAATTGCCGAGTATGGATCTAAAAATAAAATTCATCAATTTAATCGAGATATAAGGGTAGCAATACTTGAAAGTGGTACTTCAATTGGCTATTTGCTTTGGATTTCTCAATGTAATGAGTTGAATCTAACTTTTAAAGGCATTAGGTTTAGTAGGTTTATTGACGAAAACAGTTTGCAAATAGATGAAATCGAACTAATTCGTGAGATTAAGAATAAATCACAGGCCTTCTCATTAGACGATGAGGATCTGCGACTTCAACTGAATGATAAAAAAGATAATGGTTATGATCCCTGGCAGGTTTGCTGTGGTCATCATTTAGTCGAAATTCTGTCACTTGGCTTACGAAGAACTCTTGGTTCTAATCAGGCGTCTGATATTGAGCCTGATAAGCTTGAGCGTTATCTAAGACTTGCCTACGAGGAAAAGTATTTCCTTAATACAGATTTATACGCAAGTATTCGCAACTGGGAAGACAACAACATGCCATTTAAAGTGCTAAAAAATGATAGATCTTAATCAATGGTAACTTTGCGGTTAATACTAATTAATTTGAAATATTTATAAATACCTAAGTGGCTGACAATTAGCGGATAAAGGTATTTTTATCTCAACAATTCTATTATTTTAACTGAATAGTTAGAGTGTCGCAAGACAATCGTCTATAAAAATTATCTAGCCTGCTAAAAAACTAAGCTCTGAAGGCACTTTGTATACAAAATGCCGATTGCACTGATCTGACGACTTGTAACTTTTGCCAGATATTAGTGCCATGATTAACTATTAGATGTTGAATATGATTAATGGCAGCTAGGGTTGCTTCTCAAAATTCTAGGATTAAAGCAAATAACTGTCCTGAGGCCTAGAAAGCGGTCAGTTTTTAGTCTACCAGTCGTAAAGATGTTTATAGTTGTAGGGCTCTTTTTAGAGAAGAGAAACTGTTTTTTATAAAGCATTAGTGATGGTAACTGAATTAAAGCAATTTTGAGCCCAGCAGAACGGACTTGTCAAGGATGCAGAGCGCTACTTCTCTGTTCTCGCTCTGGAATCCCGTGACAAGGCAATCAGACATAAGCAGACCGATTTGCTTACATGGAAAGTTGACCACTGCTACGACAAGCCCACCGATCAGTTCTTCCGGCTTGTAGAGTGCGGTGATCTGCGCACTTGATTTCTTGACACCAATCTCTTCACCGAAGTCGATATGCAGGATGTAGGCTGGCCTCCGCGCACCCACAAACTCAGTTGCATCAACAATCTTGCCGACACGAAGCTCAACCTTCAGAAACTTGTCGAAGGTAATAGTTTCTATGGGATGCACCTCCAATACGCCTAAAAACCCCGTTTAACCACCGCTAACACCCTCAAGGAAATAGCAGACTCTTAGCGTTTCACTTGAGAAGTCAGAAATAGATAACACATTACATCTACGCAGCTACTACTTAACTGTGCAGTGTTAGCAGCAAGAGTACGGAGACAAACCGTTATCAGCCGGATTGTCATTGACATTACACCCATCAGCTGTGACAACCCAGAACCGTCTAGGATCAGGGACACTGCTAAGCTGCCGCGATCGCGGCAAACCGTGGGGTTGAGCGTGATTGAAGCTGAACAACTGTGCAAGGTCTATCCCGTTGCGCTCAAAGATCCGGGCTTGATGGGCAGCGTCCGCCATTTCTTCAAGCGGCGTTTCCGCGACATCGAAGCCGTCAAAGGCGTTAGCTTTCGGATCGAACCCGGCGAAGTCGTCGGCTTCTTGGGGCCAAATGGCGCAGGCAAAACCACCACGCTGAAAATGCTGACCGGCTTGATTCGGCCTTCTAGCGGTTCTTGTCGGGTCGCAGGAGCTGTCCCGTTTCGGCGAGAGCCTGCCTTCCTCAACCAAATCAGTTTGGTGATGGGGCAAAAGCAGCAACTGATCTGGGATTTGCCAGCCCTAGACTCGCTGCGGATCAATGGCGCAGTCTACGGGATCAGCGATCGCGATTTGGATCGCCGCATTGGCGAGCTGGCTGAAATGCTGTCGCTGCAGCAGCAACTGCGGCAACCCGTGCGTAAGCTCTCGCTCGGCGAACGGATGAAAGCCGAACTCTTGGCGGCATTGCTGCATGGCCCCAAAGTTCTCTTTCTGGATGAGCCAACGCTGGGGCTGGATGTCAACGCGCAGACAGCGGTACGGGAATTTCTGGCGACCTACAACGAACGCTATCGCGCCACGATTCTGCTGACCTCGCACTACATGGCTGACATCACGCGCCTCTGCGATCGCGTCATCGTCATTCACTACGGCAGCCTGATCTACGACGGCGAACTGGATGGATTGCTCGATCGCTTTGCACCCTACCGCCAAATCCAACTGGATTTAGAAAGTCCGCGATCGCCCGAGGATCTGAGTCGCTATGGCGAAGTCGAAAGTTGCGATGGGCTTTCCGTTCGGTTGCTCGTGAAGCGATCGCAACTGACTGAAACCGTGACGCGGCTATTGGCCGATCTGCCCGTCAATGATTTGCGCGTCGAAGATCCGCCGGTAGAAGAAGTGATCGGTCGCGTCTTTAGTGCAGGAGCCGTGGCATGAACCGAGGCTGGCGCGTCCCCGCAACGCTGTTCAAAACCTACTACGACTACATGGTCGAGTATCGCGCCGAGCTGATTCTCTGGGTGCTCTCCGGCTCCCTACCGCTGATCATGATGGGCGTCTGGGATGAGGCGGTACGCAGCGGCGACTTTGGCCTCTCCACCCAAGCCGTTGTTCAGTACTTTTTGGCCGTTTTTCTCACCCGCCAACTTACCGTCGTCTGGGTGATTTGGGAATTTGAGAAAGAAGTCGTCAAAGGCCAGCTCTCCTTCCGACTCTTGCAACCCCTCGATCCGGGCTGGCACCACTTTTACTCGCATTTGGCCGAGCGCTCAGCTCGGTTGCCGTTTATCGTGCTGCTGTTAGGACTGGCAATTTGGCTCTATCCCGCTGCTTGGGTGATGCCGTCGCTCTGGCGGTTGTTGCTCTTTCTAGTGGCGATCGCAGCTGCGTTTTGCCTGCGCTTTTTAATCCAGTACACCTTTGCCATGCTCAGCTTTTGGATTGAGCGAGCCAGCGCTCTTGAGCAGTTTTGGTTTCTGGCTTACCTCTTTCTGTCGGGGATGGTCGCGCCACTCTCCGTTTTTCCAGAGTCGATGCAGGCGATCCTGCTTTGGACACCTTTTCCCTACCTGATCTATTTCCCCGTGGCGATCCTGCTGGATTTGCCCGTGGCGATCGCCCCTGGATTCGCCATCCTAGCCAGTTGGATGGGGCTCTTTTGGGTTCTCAATCGCTGGCTCTGGCGTCGCGGCCTCCGCCACTACTCCGCCATGGGTGCTTAGCGCTCTTCTTCCAAAATCGCCAAGAAATCCCTTAGGACTGCTCGGTTTTCGGGGCTGGGGTCGAGTTGATGCTGTATTTGGAGAATATCGCGTCGATTTTGGCATTTTGCTGCTTCAATCGCTCGGTTTCGCTCTTCAACTGCTCGGTCTCTAGCTTCCTCTGCGAGAGCATCTCGTCGAGCTTCGCGTTCTGCTGCCTTAATTGCTCGGTCTCTTGCTTCAGCCTCTTGATTTCTTCTTCGGTTTCCACCGTGCCACTCAATGCCGATAGCCACCAGTAGCAGGACTGTCGCAGCGACGAAAACCACGAGGCTCCAGTCGAGGACGGTGTATTCGAATCCGTATTGTTCAAAGGGGATGGTTTCAGCATCGCCATAAAACCTCAACAGTGCCGCCAACGCCTAGAAAAAGGTCACTAGCGATCGCGGCAGAATCGCTAAAAAACTCAGCATGGCCCCAGTTTAACGATCCCTTTTACCTGTGACTGATCTGAACCAACTGCCCTTGCGGCTAGGGACGACGCACAAAAAGTTGAAGCAGCGCGCCTGCCATTAGCCCTACTCCCACACCTCCAGCGATCGCCAGTCCTAACGGGATCCGCACACTTTCCAACACCAGCAAGCGCACACTGACCAAGCTGGGATTTTGTGCTGTCAAAGCCGCGATCGCCCCCAACCAGAGGGTGCAGATCAGGCAGATCAGAAATGTGACGAGTCCTTTCATGGCTCTGGAGAGGCAGCGCCTTCATCTTCCGGCAGTGGCACTTCGAGGGCAAGTTGATAGAGCCGCCGCTTAGGAGTACCGGTTTGAGCCGCGAGCGTCCGACTGGCTTCAGAGCGGGAGACGCCCGCCGCCAACAGTGTTGCTAACTCTTGCCGGAGTGTGTCTTCGCTGAGCGCTTGGGTTTGCACCACTGCACCAGCCACGACCAACGTAAATTCTCCTTGGGGTTCCCGCCGCGTAAATTCCGCGATCGCTTCGGTCACACTGCCGCGCCAAAACTCCTCGTGTAGCTTGGTGAGTTCGCGGGCTAAGACGATCGCGCGATCGCCCCCAAAAACCGCTGCGAGGTCTTCCAGTGTGTCGCGTAGGCGATGGGGCGACTCATAGAAGATCAGCGTTCGGGCTTCCTGATGGAGCGATTGCAAAACATCGCGTCGTGCCTTGCGTTTAGCCGGCAAAAAGCCTTCAAAGGCAAAGCGATCACTCGACAGTCCCGAAGCACAGAGGGCTGCGATCACCGCACTGGGGCCAGCGATCGGCACCACCGTTAAGCCTGCGGCGATCGCGGCTTGCACCAATTCCTGCCCCGGATCGGCGATCGCGGGCATGCCGGCATCACTGACCAAGGCGATGCTCTGACCCGCTTGCAGACGGGCAATCAGCTCTGGTCCGCGCTGCTGACGATTGTGCTCGTGGTAGCTCACCTGGGGGCGATCGATACCCAAAGCTTGTAACAATCGCCCCGTACGCCGCGTATCTTCAGCTGCGATCGCATCTACCCCGCGCAAAATTTTGACGGCGCGATAGCTGATGTCCTCGAGGTTGCCGAGCGGCGTGCCGACGAGGTAGAGCGTACTAGGACAAGGCTCGGTCACAGTGCAGGGGTAGAATCTCCATGCCGAGTCTAGAGTGCTATGTCCCCTCTCCAGTCGATCGCCGGTCAACCCGTCGAGTCAGTTCTCGCGATCGCCCGTCAAGTCGGCTGGGAAGCGGCAGACATTGCACTGCAGTTCTACACCGCTCAGTCTGAAGCAGCACCGAAGCTGTGGCAGGAGGGGGATGACCCCGTCACGGCAGCGGATTTGGCAATTCATCGCCACGTTCTGGAACGGCTACAAACCGCTTTTGCCGATCAGCCCTTCGGCTACCTCAGCGAAGAGAGCGATCGCACCGCGCTGACTTTGCCACTGCCGGAAGAGTGGGTTTGGATCATCGACCCCTTGGATGGCACCCGCGATTTCATCGATCACACCGGCGAATTTGCGGTGCAGATTGCCCTGACCTACCAACAGCGCCCGGTCTTGGCGGTCGTCGCAATACCCGCTCAGCAGTTGCTTTATTGGGCGGTACAAGGCCAGGGCTGCTACCGCGAAACGCAAGACGGCACTCAGACGAAATTGACGGTTTCCGATCGCCAAGAGGATCTGATTCTGGTTGCCAGCCGAACCCATCGGGGCGATCGCTTCCAGCAATTGCTCGATCGCCTTTCTTTGCCGCAGCAGATTTATGTGGGCAGTGTCGGCGTCAAAATTGTCGCGATCGCAGAACAACGCGCCGATGTTTACCTCTCTCTCTCGGGTAAATCAGCCCCGAAAGATTGGGACATGGCCGCCCCCGAGCTACTCCTGCTCGAAGCCGGTGGGCGCTTCAGCCATGCCGATGGTTCTGCTCTTCGCTACAACACCGGCGATATCAGCCAGTGGGGTTGCTTGATTGCCAGCAACGGTCCCGCCCACGATCGCCTCTGTCAAGAAGCCACCGCACTCCTTGCCAGCTTGGACTAGGCCAAATCAGGAGCTTGAGTCGCCAGGTTTTCAGAACGCCGCTTCTCAATAATCTGGAAGAAGATTTGCCGAGCGGCTGCCATCTCCTCATCAGCCAGTTCCGCGAGGAAATTATTGATAGCTCGGCGATCGCTCGGATCCTCCTGCTCGCTGCGCGTCAACAAAAAGAGCCAAATAATGTGCCGACCCCAGAGTTCTTCTGTTGGCGTGGCCAGAAGACGCGCATCCAGCTCTTCCGCATACTTAGCGGCAATCCAAGCCAGTAGTGCGGGAATGCGATCGCGCTTCATGTTGTCACCTGCGGCATTTGCAGCCCTTTTGAGGCCAGCCACTCGGCGTTGAAGAGTCGCGATTGATAGCGGGCACCGCCATCACAAAGTACCGTCACGATCGTGTGGCCCGGCCCCATTTCCTTGGCGAGGCGATAGGCCGCCGCGACATTGATCCCCACGGAGCCGCCCATGAAGAGGCCATCGCGGTGCAGCAGTTGATAGATGATCTCCAGGGCTTCAGGGTCAGCAATCTGAATCGCATCGTCGATCGGTACATCTTGCATGTTGGCCGTAATCCGGCTGTTGCCGATGCCTTCGGTGACTGAGCTACCTTCGAGATGAATTTCGCCGGTTTTGACCCAGCTGTAGAGGCCGCTGCCCATCGGGTCAGCCACAACGCAGCGCACCTTAGAACTTTGCTCTTTCAGGTAGAGTGCAACACCCGCATAGGTTCCACCGGTACCCGTTGCCGCCACCCACGCATCAACAGTTCCTTCGGTCTGCTGCCAAATTTCGGGGCCAGTTGTCGCGTAGTGGGCTTGGCGGTTGGCTAAATTGTCGAATTGGTTCGCCCAAATAGCATTGTCCAGTTCTTCTGCGAGGCGCCCCGAGACTTTGACGTAGTTGTTGGGATCGCGATAGGGCACTGCAGGGACAGTTCGCACTTCCGCGCCCAGTGTTCGTAGTAGGTCAATCTTTTCCTGCGATTGCGTCTCAGGAATCACAATCAGGCAGCGGTAGCCCTTGGCATTGCAGATATGTGCTAGACCGATGCCCGTATTGCCCGCCGTTCCTTCAACAACCGTCCCGCCCGGCCGTAATTTACCCTGCCGCTCGGCGTCTTCAATGATGAACAGCGCCGCCCGATCCTTGACCGATCCACCCGGGTTGAGGAACTCGGCTTTGCCGAGAATGTTACAGCCAGTCGCCTCGCTCAGGCTGTTGAGGCGAATCAGCGGCGTATTCCCGATGGTGTCGATAAAGCCGTTGCGGATATCCATGCGTTTTTCGGTTGGGCAGCCGGGTTTGATCCTACCAACTTGCTTTGGTTCTCTCACCCTCAATAAAAAAGCCCCAACGAGGGGGCTTGGTCTCCTGTCACGATTAGCGAAGTGGATATCTCGCGCCGCCATTGTCTGGAGTTTTGGGGGATCGATCAGCAAATTTAAGGAACTCTTCAATCTTGTCGAGGGCGATCGCCCGAATCTTCCAGCAAAAGTTTTCGAAACTCAACATAGTCGTTGGCCGGCAGAGCTTCTGTCTGGGTCTTGCTCTTCCCTGTTGTCTGCGGCTTGATCCGCTTCCGACCTTGGAGCAGGTCATCAAACTCCTGCCGTAGTGAAACTTCAGCTTCTTTGGGGGGCTCTGGTGCAGGAGCCTGCATCTGCTGCTTCAGTTTCTGCAGTTTGGCGCGATCGCGATCGTTCAGCATCTGAGTCTTCCAGAGCGGTTCTGTTTTGAGTGTAGAGAAGGGACAGCAGCCCGCGATCGCCACGCTCTACAAACAAGAAAGTGTTGGAGGCCAATCAACCCCCAACACTGAATTCGGCTCACAGACTGAGTCCTTAGCCCGTCGCCACCCCTATTTGATGAACAGCATCTCTTGGTAGGTCGGCAGCGGCCAGAAGCTATCCGCCACTTCAGCCTCAAGGGCATCTGCGTAGGTGCGAACGTTATCCATCAACGGACGGAGCGTTTTAGCGCAGTACTGCAGATGCTCAACCGTGTCAGAGGATTCATGCTCCAAGGCTTCACTGAGCTGGGTCGCCGCACCCACCAACGAACTCGTCAGTTCAGCAATTTTTCTGGCGCTTTCCTTCTCGAAATCGATGCCCAAGCCACTGAGGCTGGCGATGGTTCCCGACAGCTTCGCTAGGTATTCCACTGCCGCTGGATAGATAATCGTTTTGGCAATACTGACGGCGAGCTTCGCTTCCACCTCAATCGAGAGGATGTATTGCTCGGCGTAGACCTCGAAGCGGCTTTCCAGTTCAACGGGCGTAAGCACACCGGTTTTCTTGAACAGATCCTCGATGTACTCCTCTTTGAGCACCGGCAGAGCATCAGCCGTTGTCGGCAAGTTAGCCAAGCCCCGTTTCTCGACTGCTTCGCGGTGCCATTCCTCGGAATAACCATTGCCACCGAAGATCACGTTGCCGTGTTCTTCCATCACCTCTTTGAGGACAGTGAGGATGGCCGTGTTCAGATCCAAACCTTTGGCGAGTTCGCTCTCGAGCCGATTGCCTATCCAGTCGAGCGAGTCCGCCAAGATCGTATTCAAGACGATCAACGGCCCTGAAACCGATTGGCTAGCACCGACAGCACGGAACTCAAAGCGATTGCCCGTAAAGGCGAAGGGTGAGGTCCGGTTGCGATCGCCTGCATCTTTGGTCAGGTAGGGCAGAACATCTACGCCCAAATCCATGATCCCTTTCTGCTTAGATTCGGTGACGGTGCCAGTTTTGATCTGCTCAAACACCTCTTCCAGCTGCGTGCCCAAGTAGACCGACATGATCGCCGGCGGAGCTTCGTTCGCACCCAAGCGGTGATCGTTGCTGGCCGTTGCGATCGCGGCTCGCATCAGCGGCCCATATTTGTGGACACCGCGAATCACAGCGCCACAGAAGACCAAGAACTGAGCATTATCGTGGGGCGAGTCACCCGGATCGAGTAGGTTGCCTTGGGTTGCGTTGCCAACTGACCAGTTGACGTGTTTGCCCGAGCCATTGATGCCTGCGAAAGGTTTTTCGTGCAGCAGGCACATAAAACCATGTTTCTTGGCTGTCTGTTTGAGCACCGTCATGATCAGCTGCTGGTGATCGCTAGCCACGTTGGCGGCTTCAAAGAACGGCGCAATTTCAAACTGACCTGGAGCCACCTCGTTGTGGCGGGTTTTCGCAGGGATGCCAAGTTTATACAGGGTCTCCTCCACGTCTTGCATGAAGACCTGCACCCGCTCGGGGATAGCCCCAAAGTAGTGGTCATCAAATTCCTGGCCTTTGGCCGAGGGACGGCCAAACAGGGTGCGACCGGCAAGGAGCAAATCAGGACGCTGGGCGGCAAAGTTGGCATCGACCAAGAAATACTCTTGTTCAGCACCACAGCTGGAGTTGACCTGAGAGACTTCAGTGTTGCCCAGTAGGGTCAAAACCTTACGCGCAGCTTTGTCCATGGCTGCGATCGATCGCAGCAGCGGCACTTTCTTATCAAGGGCTTCACCAGTCCAGGAGACAAAAACGGTCGGGATGCAGAGCGTGGAACCATTGTCGGTTTCCATGATGTAGGCCGGGCTGGTCACGTCCCAGCCGGTGTAGCCCCGCGCTTCAAAGGTGTCGCGAATACCACCATTGGGGAAGGAGGAGCCGTCCGGTTCCCCTTGTACCAGCACCTTGCCCGAGAACTCAGAAATGACCTTGCCATCGCCCTGAACCGAGATAAAGCCATCGTGCTTCTCGGCGGTAACGTTGGTCATGGGATAGAAGACGTGGGCGTAGTAGAGCGCCCCTTTCGACATCGCCCAGTCTTTCATGGCTGTGGCAACTGCATCAGCCACCGATGGATCGAGCTTTTGCCCCGTAACAATGGTGTTCTTGATCGACTTGAAGACAGCTTTAGGGAGCCTTGCCTGCATCTTGCTGAGGTCAAAGACGTTCTCTGCCCAGATCGCTTCAAGGGACATCGGAGGCTTAGAAGGTAGCGGCTCCCGATTGGTGATCTGGTGGACAGCGTTAACCCGGGCTGCGTTGCCGCTCATGGACTTTCCCAAAAAAGCTAGTCAATTGATCGTACTCAATGGTGACCAGCTCGATCGCTAGAAAAGATACAGAACCAAGGGCCAGATTTTGATGAAAAGCCTAAGTTATCGCCTCCTTGCGATCGCACCAAGAATCCTTTGAACCCTAGATTTGAAGCCGACAGTGACAAGGATGGGTTGCAATCAGTCGCAAGAATTTAAATTCCTTTTGAAGAGAAAATTAGAGGTCATCATCAGCCTTGATTTATAGGGTTTTTAATTACTTATTTTCAGTTCTCAAAAGACTGGAAAATGCCAGCACCCTATGAAGGATGCAGAGTCTGCGATCGCAATTGTAATCAGCCAAGCTGGTCAAAGGGCAGATTCAGTCCCTCCCCCAACCAGCAATGGGCTGTAACTGGGAGACTCTGCTCTGAACTGTCATTGTCTAGATGCCACTGGGCGGGGGCGGAGCCTGCAAAATCTGGTCGGTGACAATATTGACAGCTGCATTACCAGCTACAGCAGGCTGGCCAACCCGCCGCGAAATTAGCTGGCGAACGCCGCGTTCGCGGAAGTAGACCACTGGATCAGAGCCAAAGGCATCAATTTGGGCAACCACAAGACGCCCACCCGCCAAGGTTGAGCCAACGCGGACTTGCTGGGAGCCGCCGATGCTGCCAGGGACTTCGACAATTGCAAAGGGCTGACCTGCCGCAACGAGAACACCAGTAACAGCAATTTGTTCAGCAAACGGGACAGGAGGCAGGGGAATGCCGGCCGGTCCGGTCGAACCACCGCCAGCGCTACCACCGGGGCCTGAGGTACCGCCGCCTGCGGGCGTGGCGGGTTTGGGAGGCGGCGGTAACTGAACAACTGCAGCAGTTTGCAAGTTTCCAAACGGATCAGTTCGACCCGTCACCACTGTTTGCAGACGCTGTTGCGGGGTAATGGCCGGTTGCAATCCGGGGGGTGGCGCTGCAGGCGTGGTGGACACTGGCGGTAAGGCCGGTGGAGGGACTGGGGGCGCTGGGGGTGTCACAGCGGTGTCGTTGTTTTGACTGCCGCCACAAGCGACCAACAGCAGGGGCAAACTGGCGATCGCCCAACCCTGTACGCTTCGAAAGTTCATCGTGCTCACTCCCTGTTGGAACGGTCTGCGATCGCCCCAGACTCTCTTACTGCTTTATACAAGCTGAAATGCACACTGGCGACAAGTTCCAGCCCAAGGAAAGCGTAGGATAACTGCAAACGTTTTGCCCCTCAAGCCTGTGCCCAAGGACACCCACGAGCTGCGATTTGAGCTGCACCATCAGTTGGTGACCCTCTATCGCGACTTTTTCGATCGTCTGGTTGAGGCCGATCTCCGCGATGGCGATGCTGCTCGACTCGCACAGCGAATCCTACTCTCACGGCAGGAAGCGCTGAAACAACTCGTTGACCCGGAAGAACTGCCTGCCTACGCGCAGCTTTATCCCGATGATCTAGAAGAAGAGGCCTAGAGGCCAGCTTCAGCAGGATATTGATGCTCGCAACGCTCAGCAGTTAAGGCAACAAAAAAGAGCCGCTCTCTGAGCGACTCTTTAGTTGGTGGCGGGGAGAGGATTTGAACCTCTGACCTTCGGGTTATGAGCCCGACGAGCTACCAGGCTGCTCTACCCCGCGCCAGCCAGATTTCTACTATGTCAGAGTTTTCAACCGCTGTCAATCCCTAAAACCCTACCGATTATTCCAAGTGGGTATCGAACCTTAGCGCTGGCTCACAGTAAGGTCAGTTCCCCGTCGACTTCAAGGCGTTTACAAGGGGCAATGACCATGAACTGCTCTGCTAAAAGATCCGCGATTGCTGGGCTAATCCAACCGATCTGCCGCAGCGCTTGAATGGCGACTGCAATTTTGGCTCGCTTGGCACCATCCTGAACCTTGATCGCCAAGCCCAAGCCTTCACCAACCTGCCCGATGCACTGCACGCCTTCGGCGCCGGTTTTGCTCACCAGGCGGCCCTCCGTCAGGCGCATCAGTTCCGTATCAAATTCACCCTCTCCGGCAATCAAATCGGGGTGATAGGTCATGGCCCGCTGAATTCGCTCCAGCTCAGGGCTATCACCAGAACTGAGATGGGCGTAGAGGGTCGCCATCTGCTGCAGCTCCATGGAGACCGTAGGAACCCCGCAGTCATCTCGAGCCACGATGAACTCAGCGGCTGGAATGCCCAGCAAATCACCCACAATCGAGAGGATGGCTTGCTGCACCGGGTGCGATCGCCGCATGTAGCCTTCTAGCGGCCAGTTCTGCTGCTTAGAAGCTGCCAGCATGCCCGCATGCTTGCCTGAGCAGTTGTACTCCAGGGGGCTGCGGCGCCCCACAGGCGTTGGACATTGCAGCGCCGTTTGATCAATATCTGCTTTCCAGAGGATGTTGAAAGCCTGCCGTGCTTGCTCCACCGAGCCTTTATGCGAGCTGCAAATAATTGCTAGGTCGCGATCGCTCAGCCCAAAGCGCTCCATCGTGCCGGTCTTGAGCACAACCAAGGCCTGCAGGGGTTTGAGCGCCGAGCGGATGAAGCTGCTGTGTTCGGGATTGCCGGCAATAAACAGGGTGCGGCCCCGGCGATCGCAGACGACGGCCTCAACCAAATGGGAGGATTCCAAAATGCCTTCGCGTAGCAGCCGCACCGCGATCGGGGCGGTTTGTACCCGTTTGGTTAAACTCACAATCCTGCCCTCAACAGCACAATTAGCAAGGCACTGGCCCCAATAAACGCCACACAACTGCCAATCGACTGTCTGAGTCGATCGAGCAGCGGCTGAACCTCATAGCTGGCCAGCAGGCGATCGCGAGCCAACACTTCCGTGGGTTTCTGCCAAAACTGGCCGTCGTACCAGCCCGACTCTTCGTAGGGCACACTCTCCGCCGCGAGGCGATCGCGCACATGCCGCCATCCACTGTAGAGCTGAATTTGGGCAAACAGAACCGGCAGTGCCGCGCCGGCGGCCGCGCTCACAATAAACTCCACACCAGCCCGCGATGGCCGAAAGCTCGCAGCCGCCACAGGGGCAGCAATCAGCCAGCTCAAGCCCCAGATCCAAAGCAGGGGACGATAGTAGCCCAAACCCGGCCGACAGACCCAGCTAAAAAACCAGGAGTCCTGCAGAGTTTGATATTCATTCAAGGGCTGCTGTTCTTCGGGAACAGGACAAACGGATCGCATCGTTATGCCCAAGTTTGCTTACAGATTCGACGATGACAGGTCGGGAGGGGCCGGTGGCTCGAAGGGCAGCCGCTCCGCATGTCCCCAAAAAGCTTCGAGATCGTAGAATTCGCGTTCTTGGGGCAGGAAGATATGGACGATCAGATCACCGTAGTCCAGCAGTACCCAACGACCTTCAGCCATCCCTTCGCTACGCAGCGGCAAACGCTGAAAGTCTTCGCTGAGTTTTTCTTCAATCGATCGCGCGATCGCACGAACTTGCGTGATTGAAAAGCCGCTGCAAATCAGGAAATAATCCGCGAGATAGGCCACCTCAGAGACCCGCAGAATCGCGATATCTCCTGCCTTGCGATCGTCTGCTGCCGTTGCTGCTGCCAAGGTCAAAGCCAAGGCCGAATCATCAATGAGCGTAGGCAAAGACGGAGAAGCCAAGGTCATGCGATCGCGGTGAAACCGCTGAGGATAGAATTTAGGCCTATTCTAGCCCAGCCCTTTTGTTGCCCTCAGGGCGGCTGCAGCGCCAAATCTTTTGGGTATCGGCATTGCCGAAATAGAGACAGTCAATCGCCGTAAACCCAGCGGCCCGCGCCCAAGCCTGCATCTCAGCGTCAGTCTCAGGAAAATCACTCTGGCGAATGTGGGTGTTGATAAACTCCTGCTCAGTCGCCGTCATGGCAGACCATTGGCCTTGCATGAGTTGCTGGTAGCGATCAAGGTACTGGCCTCGACTTTCATTGGGAAGCCGAAAGACATCTGCAAGCAATAGTTGGCCGCCAGGCTGCAGACATTGCCCAGCGGCTTGCCAAAAGGCTTGTTTCTGTTTCGCGCTGAGGTGGTGAACCGCGAAGGCGACCAAGATTTGGTCGAAGCGATCACGACAGGATTGCAGATAGTCCAGCAATTCACTCACCTGCAGCAACACCGGCACCTGGAGCCGGCTGACCTGGGCTTCAGCCAGTTGGAGCGCGACTGCGGAAAGATCGACCCCGCGATAGCTACGAATCAAACTGCCTTGCAGCGCAGGCACCGATTGACTGGCATCGCCACAACCCAGTTCCAATAGATCAAAGGGTTCTGTCAGGCTTTGATAGTGCGATCGCAGGATGCCGTAAACCTGCTGGTGATCCATGTAGTCGTACTGCAAGATCTTGTCGTAAACCTGCCAGCCCTGACTAAACGTTATTTGGACCGCCGCAAACGAGGGTTCTGGTTGCATCTCGCTCATCCGCTTCAGTACTCCCGACAGACAAACTTGAGAGCAGCACTTTTGGTGCGGGCGTTCACTGCCTGCCAACGATCGCTCAGCCCAGTACCACCGTTGAGGGCATAGCTCAGACCTTGATTGGGATCTTGGCAGTCCACCTTCAACTGCACAGTCGCGGGCGGTTGCCCCACTTCAGCCCAGCGCACAGTCACTTGACGATAGCGACCATTGCCATCGCGTTGGACAGCAGCTTCTACAAAAATCGTTAGATCAGGATTGGTGACAGCAGCAACCCGAATCCAGTTCTCAGCCTGAACGGGAGGGATCAGCAGTCCCAGCGAGAGACAACCCAGTAGCCAAGCGACATTGCAGCGCATGATTGCGAATCCTTAGCCTTATTCCTGAGATGTTTCTATTCTCGACAGGAAACTTGAAGGATGTCTACCTAGCTGGCCGCTTTGTGAAGTGTCGGGGCTTAGACCTCTGCCGGCGGTTCAGGCGGTTTGACGCCGAGCCGAATCTCAGAATAGAAAGAGCTGCGGCTGAGGCCCGTGCGATCGCGAATCAAGCTAGTCCGCAAGCGCAGGTTGGGATGGGCAAACCAAAACCGTTCTTCTACCTGCCCATCGGGCTGCTCAGTGGTCAGCGTCAGGCCCCGATGGTCGCCTTCAAACTGGTAGCGCCCCTGCCAGCAGCGATCGCCCCGCTGATGTACGAGCCGATCGCCCTCGGCTAGGAACACCAACAGACTCGTGCTGGCTGGCTGTTGGGGGGTTGCCTCCCAACGACTCTGGAGAGCAGCGATGGCGAGGCCTTGCTCAGCTATCAGAGCTTGGAGTTCTGGTGCATCCGCTGCGAGGAAATCAACGAACAGGGTAGTTTGGTCAGACTGATGCCAGTCTTGGGTAGCCCCGAGACGATAGCTCGTGCGCTGGGAAAACCACTTGCCCGCACAAGATTCCAAAAATTCAGCCAGGCTCACGGCAGCGCTTGCGACTCGACCCTTCGAGTCTCCCATCCCAGTTGAGCTTAGGGCAAATGGCAGTCGCTCAAGATGGCTCGTTCCAGTCGTCCGTGTTCTGGACAAGGAGCGATCGCATTCTGAAGACCCTGGACAAAATTACTCACTCTCAGGTCGGTAGCCCAGCTCTTCCAATTGGCTGCGCGATTGTCGCCACTTGGGCTGGACTTTGACGAATAGTTCTAGGTAAATTTTGCCGTCGATCAGCTTCTGCATTTGCTGGCGAGCTTCGCTGCCGATCGCCTTCATCATCGAGCCACCCTTGCCAATCAAGATCGCTTTCTGAGAGGGGCGTTCCACGCAAATCATGGCAAGGATGCGGGTGATCTTTTCATCCTCTTCAACCCGTTCAATCACCACCGCGACGGAGTGCGGCACTTCCTCGCGGGTTTGCAGCAAAATTTGCTCACGAATCAGCTCTGCCATGATGAAGCGCTCGGGCTGATCGGTGATGAGGTCGGGCGGGTAGTAATAGGGCCCAGGTTCTAGAGCGTGGGTCAGCTGTTCCAGCAAAGCACCTGTTCCTGCACCGGTTGTGGCTGAGAAGGTCTGCAACGGCCAATCGCGATCGCCCGCGAGTTGCGCATAGCTGGCCGCGATCGCTTCTGCATCTTCTGGTAACTGGCGATCGACCTTGTTTAGGCCAAGAACCGTCGGCACGCCAGCCCGTTGAATCAAATCCGCGATAAAAGCATCACCCCGTCCTGCCGGCACACTGCCATCAACAACAAACAGCACGAGGTCCACAATCCGAATCGCACTGCTGGCGTTTTGCACTAAGACGCTGCCGAGCTGGTGCTGGGGCTTGTGAATGCCGGGGGTATCGACAAAGACAATCTGAACTTGATCCGTCGTCAGCACACCCCGTAGCCGATTGCGGGTGGTTTGCGCCACTGGCGAGGTAATCGCAATTTTTTGCCCGACCAAGTGGTTCATCAAGGTTGACTTGCCCACATTGGGCCGCCCGATCAGCGCCACAAAGCCCGAACGAAAGCCCTCTGGGGCAACCGGAATCGTGGTGAAAAGGTCGGACATGAAGCTCTCAAGGGCAGATCGTAGACCTCAACCCTAGCCGCGATCGCCCCACCCTGCCTAGCATGATCGGCAGCGCTGTCCTCATCTACTGCCATGCTGACGCTGCTCCTGCCCGCGACCTGTCGTCACACGATCGCCGTTCATTTACAGCAGTGCTATCCCCAAGAAGGTTGCGGTTTGCTGTTGGGAGTGGACAGACGAGTTGAACAGGTTTGGCCCGCCACCAATGTCTGGCAGCCTGAGGACACCGATGAGGATCACGATCGCTGCGATCGCTATCAAGTTGATCCCCAAGCACTCCTGCAAGCCCAGCGCTACTGCCGCGACCGCCAATGGCAAATTCTCGGCATTTATCATTCGCATCCCGACCATCCGGCGGTTCCCTCAGAATGCGATCGCCAGCAGGCTTGGCCTGAGTATGTTTACCTCATCGCCTCAGTCACGCAAGGTAAGATTGAAGACTGTCGTTGTTGGCACCTGAACGACCAACGACAGTTTGAGGCGATCGCGATCGCCGAGCCGACCTGAGCAGGCTAAGGGCCCTAATTCAATCCATGCTCAACCTCGACACGGACTCTATTCAACTCACCCAAGACGACTACGCCCGCTACTCTCGGCATTTAATCCTGCCGGAAGTGGGTCTGGAAGGTCAAAAGCGTCTCAAGGCTGCCAAGGTGCTCTGCATCGGTACCGGTGGTCTGGGTTCACCACTGCTGCTCTATCTGGCGGCGGCAGGAATCGGACGGATTGGGATTGCCGATTTTGATATCGTCGACCACTCCAACCTGCAACGGCAAGTCATTCACGGCACCTCGTGGGTGGGCAAGCCCAAAATTGAATCGGCGAAAAACCGGATCCACGAGATCAACCCCTACTGTCAAGTCGATCTCTACGAAACGGCACTGAGTTCCGAAAATGCGCTGTCGATCCTCGAACCTTACGACGTGATTGTCGACGGCACCGACAACTTCCCGACGCGCTACCTCGTCAATGACGCCTGCGTGCTACTCGGGAAGCCCAACGTCTATGGCTCAATCTTCCGCTTTGAAGGCCAAGCGACGGTTTTCAACTACGAGGATGGCCCCAACTACCGCGACCTCTATCCAGAACCGCCGCCACCGGGCATGGTGCCCTCCTGCGCTGAGGGCGGTGTGCTCGGCATTTTACCGGGGATCATCGGTGTGATTCAGGCAACCGAGACGGTCAAAATTATTCTGGGTCAAGGCCAAACTCTGAGCGGTCGCCTACTGCTCTACAACGCACTGGATATGAAATTCCGCGAGCTAAAACTGCGGCCCAATCCAGAGCGTCCGGTGATCGATCGCCTGATCGATTACCAAGAGTTTTGTGGGATCCCCCAAGCGCAAGCAGCCGAAGCAGCTGCCACGGACTCGATCCCCGAGATCAGCGTCACGGAACTCAAGGCCATCCTCGATCGCCAAGATCCGGAAGTCTTGCTAATTGACGTGCGTAACCCCCACGAAGCAGAGATTGCCACGATTCCAGGAGCCATCTTGGTGCCACTGCCCGACATCGAAGCCGGTGCAGGTGTTGAGACAGTGCGTGAACTCCTCAACGGCAAGCGCGAGCTGATCGTTCATTGCAAGATGGGAGGGCGATCGGCCAAAGCCCTCGGCATTCTCAAAGAGGCGGGGATCACCGGCACGAACGTGGCTGGCGGGATCAACGCTTGGAGTCAAGACGTCGACCCCAGCGTGCCGCAGTACTAACTACTAGGGGCGATCGCCTGTAGTCATCCCAGCCCGATCGCAGTCCCTCCCAGCGAGGTAGAGGCGAGCGGGCTTTTTGCTGCCCACGCGACCGTGAGCATCGCATCACAATTCCCGAAAAATGCAGGAATTGAATCCTGAATCTTAGTGGTTTTGGATAACTAGTGGTTAGGTCCACCCGCTGTAGCAACGGCGCGATCGCCATCACACAAACTGTTACGTTCGACGCCGCGACTCCTAGGGAGCTAAGCACAGGAAGACAAGTGCTGTAGCTCAGACCCAGTCAGGCTTTTCGCAATTTGGTGGACTGCGATACAGACAGCTGCAGGATGAGCCATCACAGTTTGAAATTGAACAGTAAGTTTTTCTTAAGACCCAAATCCAAATAGGCGTAATACCCTAAATCTTGAATCTCGGTGGTGTGAGAGTGCGGTTATGACAAAACGCAAATCTCCTAGGCTCCATCGGCCTCGGCGCAGCCGTGTTGAGCCCTGTGAACCTGTCATTGACAGTATTCCTTGGGAACTTTACGAGGCGCTGCGTCAGCAGCATGAGGCATTACTCGATTGGGTTGCCCAGTTAGAGGCTACGGTGGCTGATCCACTCTTGCAGCCGCCATCTGTGCCTGCAGCCGCAACCGATGCGCAAGTGCAGCGTCTGCGCACAGAAAACCAAGAACTTCGCGATCGCTTAGATCGCCAGCAACGCTATATCTGCCAGTTAAAGCGGGCTTTGGAATCGAGCTTGGAAGGGCAAGTACCCATGGAGCTCTTGGCCAGCTTGCAACCCACGGTCGAAGCAGCTCCAAGCCCAGCCACGATCCCCCCAGTCCCCGCTGAACTCCTCTCTTCACCGCTGGAACCCGCAATCGCCAGTACCACCGTTGCGCCCAGCCCTCGTAAGAGTTTTGCGGCTGTGCAATTGCCACGCTTCCGCGAGGTACATCGCAGTTGAGGCTAGGGGACTAAGGTTGGCGGCTGAGGGCTAGTGACGGAAGCGATCGCCCCTCGACCGAAAACTTTCTCAGCAGAGAAAATTAAGGTGCGGTTACCCTTGAAACCGCCAGTCGGGGCGCATTTCTGCGAAGATGGCCACAACTTCTGCACCGATCTCTAGGGGATCCTGCCCAGAAGTCTGCCGCGAAACCCGAGCCTATGAATATCCACACTGTCGCGACGCAAGCCTTTAGCGACCAAAAGCCCGGTACCTCCGGCCTGCGCAAGCAAGTTCCTGTCTTCCAAAAACGGCACTATCTCGAAAACTTTGTCCAGTCGATCTTCGATAGCCTTGAGGGTTATCAGGGCCAGACGTTAGTGCTGGGGGGTGATGGCCGCTACTACAATCGCACAGCCATCCAAACCATTCTGAAAATGGCGGCGGCCAATGGTTGGGGCCGCGTTTTAGTTGGACAAGGCGGTATTCTCTCCACGCCAGCAGTCTCCAACCTAATCCGCCAGAACGGAGCCTTCGGCGGCATCATCCTCTCGGCTAGCCACAACCCAGGGGGCCCTGAGGGCGATTTCGGCATCAAGTACAACATCAGCAACGGTGGCCCTGCACCCGAAAAAGTCACCGATGCCATCTATGCCTGCAGCCTCAAAATTGAGGCCTACCGCATTCTCGAAGCCGGTGACGTTGACCTCGATCGACTCGGTAGTCAACAACTGGGCGAGATGACCGTTGAGGTGATCGACTCGGTCGCCGACTACAGCCGCTTGATGCAATCCCTGTTTGACTTCGATCGCATTCGCGATCGCCTGAGGGGGGGGCTACGGATTGCGATCGACTCGATGCATGCCGTCACCGGTCCCTACGCCACCACGATTTTTGAGAAGGAGCTAGGCGCGGCGGCAGGCACTGTTTTTAATGGCAAGCCGCTGGAAGACTTTGGCGGGGGTCACCCAGACCCGAATTTGGTCTACGCCCACGACTTGGTTGAACTGTTGTTTGGCGATCGCGCCCCAGATTTTGGCGCGGCCTCCGATGGCGATGGCGATCGCAACATGATCTTGGGCAATCACTTTTTTGTGACCCCTAGCGACAGCTTGGCGATTCTCGCAGCCAATGCCAGCCTAGTGCCGGCCTACCGCAATGGACTGTCTGGGATTGCGCGATCCATGCCCACCAGTGCGGCGGCCGATCGCGTCGCCCAAGCCCTCAACCTGCCCTGCTACGAAACCCCAACGGGTTGGAAGTTTTTCGGCAATCTGCTCGATGCCGATCGCGTCACCCTCTGCGGCGAAGAAAGCTTTGGCACAGGCTCCAACCATGTGCGCGAGAAGGATGGCCTGTGGGCCGTGCTGTTCTGGCTGAATATTCTGGCGGTGCGCGAGCAATCCGTGGCCGAAATTGTCCAAGAACACTGGCGCACCTACGGCCGCAACTACTACTCTCGCCACGACTACGAAGGGGTGGAGAGCGATCGAGCCAGTACGCTGGTGGACAAACTGCGATCGCAGCTACCCAGCCTGACCGGACAGAAACTGGGAGCCTACACCGTTGCCTACGCCGACGACTTCCGCTACGAAGATCCGGTCGATGGCAGCATCAGCGAACAGCAGGGCATTCGTATTGGCTTTGAAGACGGCTCACGTATGGTCTTCCGCTTGTCTGGTACTGGTACGGCAGGAGCCACCCTGCGCCTCTACCTCGAGCGCTTCGAAGGGGACACCACCAAACAGGGTCTCGATCCCCAAGTTGCCCTGGCAGATTTGATTGCAATCGCCGATGAAGTCGCCCAGATCACAACCTTGACGGGCTTCGATCAACCGACAGTGATCACCTGATCCCGCTGTTCTGATCGCTCGAACCCTAGGGCGATTTGCCCTCAACCTCAGTCTGGGGTTGGGGGCTTGCTGCGATCGCGAGTGATCGCCAGCGCCAGACCAGCGCGACTCCCAGCAGCAGGGGTGGCAGCAAAACCAAAGTCAACGCCACGGTATCGGTTGCCGGGAGGGGGAAGCGGGGACCCAGTTCTCGAATTGTCCAAGAAATAGCGATCGACAGACCGAGGAGTTGCAGTAAAAACAGTCCTGATTTCATGCGGATTGACCAGTGCCAGGCCGTTGCAAGACAAAGACGCTGCCTTCATTGCCGCGATTGATCCGCAGGTCTTGGTCGAGATACGTCAGCTCAATCCAGCCACGCCGATTGCCGGGCTGAACCGGGAAATCAATGCCCGTCCAAATGCGCTGATCCTGCCCCAGTCGCTCGACCCAAGTCGCCACATTGCGGTAGCCCAAGAAGCGCTCCAGTCCCAAAACAAGGCGCTGAAAGCTGACTTCCAGCCGGCGATCGGAAACTACTTCAAACTGGGCGGCAACGCTGACCAAGCCTGTCCCCAGAAGACTTTGCACCTCAGCTAAGTTGACGACGCGGCGATCGCTCAGGCGCAGACATTGCCAAATTTCACCCAGAGCGAGCAGGGGTAAGCGATCGATGCCCAGCAGTTCCAAACTGGTGGTGAACAACAGCTTCCAGTCGCCCTCCAGCAGGGCCGTTGCCGTCGTGGGCTCAGGCGTAGGATTGATTGCCTCCAGCTCTGCAATCGCCCGCAGGATACGGTCTGCCTCCGCCGGTTGAGGCTGCCACGGTTGTGAACAAGCAGCGATCGCTGCCAACAGGTCGTGCTTTTGGGCTGAGCAGTGAGCCGTCATGGCTGCGGTCCCTACGTTAGGATAAAAGATCGGTGCGAGTCATTGATCGTGCCCTAGCTTGCGTTGCCGCCACTATGCTCAAAAATCCTTCTCTCAAACAGTATCCCCGTCAGCAGCCAGCGCCGTTGCTGCCGGCATCGGATGAGCCCGATCTGTTGACTTGGCTCGAAAGCAGTGGCCGTTTAATCGCCCGCGATAATGTCGCAGAACCCGACTTCCCGACCGCTGAGGAAGAGGAAATTTCAGCCTTGATGGGCGTTGAGGATTCGTCCTACGACGATTACGACGAAGACGATTCCTACGACGAAGACTAGGCGGAGTGGCTCCTGTGTCTTGGGGACAGGCGCTCCGCAACTACAAGCCCACCGGCCAGCAGCTGTTTTTCAGCCTAACCGCTCTCTTGGCGGCTGCGGTTTGGGGTCGCGATCGTCAGTTAGACATTGGGCTGTTCAGCCCCCAAAGTCAATTGCTGGCTTTGGGGTTGGGTTTTAGCCTCGCGGCGATCGCCGGCTACTGGGTCGTGCCGCTGCTTCGTCGCATCAAGGCAGGGCAATTTATTCGCGAAGATGGGCCGCAGTCCCATTTGCAAAAAGCCGGAACCCCGACCATGGGAGGCATTTTTGCGATTCCTGCTGGCCTCTTGCCTGCCCTGATTCTGGCGGGGCGATCGCCCCTAGTGTGGGCGCTGGCGTTCGTGACGCTGGCCTATGCCACGATCGGTTGGCTGGATGACTGGCAAATTCTGCGGCATCGCAACAACAAAGGAATTTCTCCCAAGCTCAAGCTCTGCCTGCAGTTTGGGGCTGCCTTCCTCTTCTGCCTATGGCTGATCAGCCAGCAGGGTTGGCAAGGCACAATCACGACGATCACTCTGCCCTTTGGCTGGAGTTTAGCCCTCAGTCTGCTGTTCTGGCCCTTGGCCGTCTTCACCTTGGTGTCCGAGAGCAATGCGACCAACCTGACCGATGGGTTGGATGGGCTAGCAGGGGGAACAGGTGCCGCTGTCCTTGCTGGCTTGGGTCTCTGGCTGGCACCTCAAGACCCGGCGATCGCGACCTTCTGCTGCAGTTTGGCTGGGGGCTTCCTCGGCTTTCTCCTCCACAATCGCAACCCAGCCCGTGTCTTCATGGGTGATACCGGATCTCTCGCTTTGGGCGGGGCGATCGCCGCGATCGCGATCGTGGCTAACTGCCTCTGGGTGCTGTTGGTGATGGGCGGCTTATTTGTCTTGGAATCGATCTCCGTCATACTCCAAGTCAGCTACTACAAAGCCACCAAAGGGCCTGATGGCAAAGGTAAGCGCTTATTGCGCATGGCTCCTTGGCACCATCATCTCGAACTGGGGGGCTGGAGCGAGACACAGGTGGTCGCCAGTTTTTATGGCTTGACGCTGCTGTTGATTGCCAGTTGTTGGCTCTTAAACTAGCTGAGCAAGTCCTCATTGACGGTGCTAAAGCTGCGGCCTTCAGCCACCACAATGCGATCGCCGCCCTTCTCTAGAGCTCGGCTGAGCACATCAATCGCTGCTGTAGTCAAGCTCGACAGGTCGGTTCCATGGATCGGAAATTCGGCAATGCCAGCACTGATCCGAATCGGAGCCTGACCCACCAACTCCGCTGAAGCCTCTCTGGACTGCTGGAGTAGTAATTTCACCTGTTCGATCCGCTGGATCGCGATCGACCAACCGACGCCGTAAAAGCCCAAGACAAATTGCTCATCGGTCCAACGGGCAACAACATCCTCGCGGCGGCAAGAGCGCTGGAGTCGGGCAGCCAGCTGGATCAGCTGCTGTCGATGAACTCCCGGAGCGATCGCCTCTCCTTCTGGCGGGGGCGACAGTTGAATCACCGCTAGGGTCAAGGGCTGACGATAGCGCTGGGCCAGGCCTAGTAGCAGCGACAACACCTCTCGGGCACGCCGTTGATTCACCAAACCAGTCAGGTTATCGGCGGCAGCCAGCCGCTGGAGCTGGCGGTACTTTTCCAAGCGGTTGTAAATCCGAGCCACTAGCTCGGAACTGGCGATCGGCTTCGTGATTACATCATCAGCGCCGTAGCGCAGGGCTTGCTGAACCAATTCAGAATCGTAGCGCTCCGCCAAAATCAGGATGGGCTGATTGATCCAGTAGCGATCGCTGCGCAGGGCTCGACAGAGCTCAAAGCCGTTGTAGCCCGGTAAATCGGCATCCAAGATGATCAGATCAGGCTGACTGCTCTCGAGTATTTCCCAGAATTGTTCGCCGCGCTTGCAGACCGTTAATTGCCAGCCCCAGGGTTGCAAGAGCTGTTGCAGGTAGGTCAGCAAAGCCGGGTCATCATCAGCAATGAGGACAGTGTCTGGGGTAACCTGCGGCTCCAGAAAGGTAAAGGCCTGATCAAGGATGACTTCCGCACTGACGAACTTGTGAAAAAAGCGCTGGCTACCCAGTCTGGCTGCCTGAATCCGCGAGGGCAAACTACTATCGGAGACCAGCAGAATGGGCAAGTGCGGTTGACTCTGGACTAAATCCACCAGCAACGGATCCTCGAGTTGCTCGGGTGCAACCTCGAGAATCAGCAGATCGATCGCTTGGGAATCGAGACTATCGGCCGCACTGTCGAGATCCAGCCGGATCGTTGCCCCAAGGCCGCGCAGATTCGCTTTAGTGGCAACTTCTTCCGCCCATTGGCGATCGCGGCTCCAGACTTCGATCTGATTGCGGAGTCGTCGGCCATTGATCGCCGAAGCTGGGGCTAAGGGCGTGAGCGATCGCACCGGCGGTAGGGCATCCGAGGCTCCGAGCAGCACCCGCAGCTGTTGCACCTGAGCCAGCAGCGATTCTAGGGTAGTGGGGTTGGCCTCAGTTTCTAACTCCAAGGAGTGTAATCCAGCCGCCAGAATTCGGGCATTCTGCGACTCCTTCTCAAAGCCGAAGCTGCCGAGCGCACCCGCTAACGTCTGAGCATGACGGTAGGCCTCAGTCCGTTCAATGGCAGGAATCTGCTCCCAACCTGACAGGGTAATCGCGATCGCATCCAGCCGTTGCCAGTACTCATGGCGATAGCGTTGCCAAATCGCTTGCCGATTGGGAATTTGTGGAGCGTCATCTATGGACTGTGCAGCGTGGTTATCGAGGGTCTTGGGTTGCGATCGCCAATGCCAACCGAGGCCGTAGAGGAGTTCTAAACTTTCTGGAGAGCCGGCCACTGCCAGTTTGTAGTTGAGCTCTGTCACAATTTCCGAGAGCTGCAGGGGATTCGGCGCAACAGATTGAGGCCAAATCATACGCAGCAAAATCGACTCACTAAAGACGCGATCGGGAGAACTGAGCAACAGTTCTAGTAGGTCGTACTCCTCGGGTCGTAAATTGAGGTTGATGCCGTCGAAGGAGGCTTGGCGCGATCGCGGCTGGAGGATGAAGTTGCCCCGACGGAACTGATCTGATTGCAAGGTCCGCAAGCGCCGCACCACTGCTCGCAGACGCGTGACAAATTCTGTCACGGGCATCGATTGCAGCCAGACTTCATCGGCCCCAGAGTCTAACAAGGCAATCGCCGGATCGTAGTCACCAGGGGCCGTGATCAGGACAATTGGCAGATCGTTGCGAGCCTTTAGTCCCGGCTCAGATTGACGCAACTGCTGACAGAATTGCGTCGTGTCGCTAGCTGACTGTAAACCATTAATAAAAATCAGGTCAGCATTGGCTGATTGGAGACTTTTAATCCCGATGGGTAGGGAGGGAACAACCTTAAGCGCAATTCCTTCAGTTGTTAAAGCCTTACGCCAGCCTGCGGGGAGTTGCTCATTATTTACTACTAATAAAGCGCAAACCATATCGAGGGACTCCGTTAAAATTGCTCATCTCTAGAGACTTGGTCTAGAGGAGATTCATAGAATTGCTGAGGGAAATTTTGTTGACCAATGGACTTTTACACTCTGCTGATGGCTTCCACAGGCTGACTCATTGTCATTGTCAGTCCCAAAACAGGGAGGGATAAATGTGTTAAAAAAGTAAATTTTTTGGAAGGAATAGACTGTATTAATGCTAGGGCTGCTCCAGAATTTTAGCTGTTTGCTTACTCTGGACATTCATGAATATTAATACCAGATTGTTTGACGTCAGGGCGGTTATCTTGACAAGGTTTATCAGCTTCAATCAGATGGAGCAGCCGCACCTCAGGGTGGCCGTCTAGACTCAGTCGATCGATTGAGGATCACGGCATTTTGGATCCATGCCTTGATAAAGGTTGTTGGAGTCTAACGCGATTGTGGTCTGCGGATCAGTTGTGCCGAGCAGACAACACCTGAATTGTTCAGGCCGTGGAGATGGGGGCAGCACAAGACCGAGGCTGGATGCGGGCTCAGTGCAGTGCCCTTGCGATCGCGTCTTGGACATCATTGAGGTGGAATAGCGAAACTGTCCTAGCGGCTCTCTGAGCAATTTGTCGAGAGGGGCGATCGCCTCGTATGCTGGGCAGCAGTTTGCGTCGGAGCCCCAGTGGTTGGCGTTGCCCTTTCTATCCTTGGTCATTCCGACCTTTAACGAAGCGGAAAATATTCAGCCCCTGTTGCTGCAGCTGAATGAGCTACTCGATCGCGCCTTAGCCGATCGCTATGAACTGATTGTGGTGGATGATGACAGCCCCGATCGCACCTGGGCTTTAGCTGAACAGCTTCAGCCAAAGCTACCGATGCTGACCGTGTTGCGTCGCCAAGGTGATCGCGGTTTGGCGACAGCCGTAGTCTACGGTTGGCAGCGGGCACAGGGAGAAATTCTCGGGGTGATCGACGGTGATCTCCAACACCCGCCGGAAACGCTGCTGGCCTTGATCCAGACTATGCAAGCTGGGGCTGACTTAGCTGTGGCGAGTCGGAATGTCTCTGGCGGCGGCGTCAGTGATTGGAGCGTCTGGCGGCGGTTGGGTTCACGGGGGGCACAGCTGCTGGGCCTGCTGATTTTGCCTGAGGTGCTGGGACGGGTCAGCGACCCTATGAGTGGCTACTTTATGGTGCGGCGATCGCGGCTGGATCTGCCCAGTTTGCAACCCCGCGGCTACAAAATTCTGCTGGAAGTCATTGCCAAGGGACAGATTCGACAGATTCGAGAGGTAGGGTTTATCTTCCGCGAGCGCAGCCAAGGCGAGAGCAAGGTCACGGCGCGGGAATATTGGCACTACCTCCAGCACCTCTGCAGCCTGCGACTCCAGCGCTGGGAAAGTGCTCGTTTCCTCAAATTTGTTGGGGCGGGGGCCACGGGCGTCATCGTCGACAGTGTTGTCCTCTATCTCTTGCACGATCCCAGTCGCTTGGGCTGGCCCTTGCTCCTCAGTAAGTTCATAGCGGCTGAGGTCGCAATTCTCAATAACTTTGTCTTCAATGAATTCTGGACATTTGGGGATTTGGCCCGGGGTAGCCAGCGCCGCTATTGGCCTCGTCGCTTCCTCAAGTTCAATCTGATTTGCTCGTTGGGTATTTTCTTAAATCTGCTCATTCTTAGCCTTTTGGTGGAAGGACTGAAGCTGCACTATCTGCCATCGAATTGGGTAGCGATCGCGGTTGTGACGCTCTGGAACTTCTGGCTGAATCGCAAACTGACGTGGGTCGGTTGATGCACGGATGGAATCCACAGGGTTAAGAATTCATTGGCAGCCCCCTTCGGAATCGGCGCAGAGCGAGCAACTGATCTACGGAATACACCGCACTCTCTTCGGGGACTGTTTGATTGCCAAGACTGCAATCGGTATTTGTCAGCTGGAGCTGTTTGACAGGCTGAGTCCTACTGAAGCGCGGCAATATGTCCAAGCAACTTGGCCAAAGGCAGATATCGAGGATCAGCCGACTGCAACGATCGCGATCGCCCAGCAACTCTTTTGCCATGCAGCCAAGGATCCAGACCCACTCTGTCTGCATGTACGTAGCACAGTCTTACAACAGCAAGTCTGGCAATCGCTGCTGCAGATTCCTCGGGGAGCCACCACGACCTATCAAGCCTTAGCAGTCGCGATCGGACGACCCAAGGCTGCCCGTGCAGTTGGCAATGCAGTTGGTAAAAATCCGATCGCCTACCTCATTCCCTGCCATCGCGTCGTTCGACAGTCGGGGGAATTAGGGGGCTGTCGCTGGGGGCGCGATCGCAAACAACAGCTCTTAGCTTGGGAAGCAGAATGCTTCTAAAAACCCAAAGCGTCCAGTTGCTGAGTCAGAGGCTTTTCCGTCGCGATCGCTCGCACGAATCCTTGCTCATCTTCACTAAAGTCTTGCCAAGCAGTAAGTTGCTGAGCGAGTAAATCAGCAGTTGCATCTGCGATATCCCCTTGGCGGGCTTGCAGTCGTTGCCGCAACGTTTCTTCCGAAGCTTGGCAATGCAGAATCTGAATCGGAATTTGTTGAGCCTGAGCTGCTGTTAGGGCAGCCCCTCGATAGGCTTGTCGGTCGTATTTCGCATCGAGTATGACGCGATAGCCCGCTTGAGCGAGGCCCAGTCCTAGGTACAGGAGGCGACCATAAGTGCGATCGCTCATTTCAGGGCTGTAGATCTCAGGCCCGCCCCGTTCCAAGAGCGAGATACCCGCCAAATGCTTGCGGACAGCGTCCGATCGCAAAATGATGGCTCTCTGCCGTTCCGCGATCGTGCGTCCTAGGGTGGACTTACCCGAGCCCGAAAGACCACTGAGGAGCAGCAATTCTCCCTGCTGAGCCGGCTGGGCATAGGCATGAGCTAACTGATAGTAAGCAGCCGCTTGATCAAACGCCTGTTGCCGGCGATCGCTGTCAATTGCTGGATCATCTAACAGAAACGAAGTGACTTTTGCGCGGACATAGGCTTGACGACTCAAATACAGGGGCAAAACCTGTAGCCCTTCCCAATCGCCACTCATTTCAGCATAGGCATTGAGAAAAGCTGTGCCTAAATCTTGGCGTCCCCGCGCATCCAAGTCCATGACCAAGAAGGCGATGTCGTACATGGTGTCGACAAAGCGAAATGGCTCATTGAACTCAATGCAGTCAAAGAGGAAGAGTTGATTGTCCCAACGGCAGAGATTGCCTAAATGCAGATCGCCATGGCATTCCCGGATTTTGTCAGCAGCCAGCCGCGCTGCAAATAGGTCAGCTTTCGTATCAAAGAAGCGATCGCTAAAGGCTTTGGTTGTGTCAAATTGAGCCTGAGTCTGTGGACCGCCGATATAGTGCAGAGTCTGCTGATAGTTCTCATCAAATGCTTTGCGGATCTGGGCAACTTGACCGTAGCTGCGGACATGGTCATCAACCCAGGTTTTAGTATGAAACTCAGCAACGACCGCTGCCAATTGCCGCATCACGCTAGCATCGAGCTGACCAGACTCAAATTGTTCCGAAAATAAGCAGCCCTTGGGAAACTGCTTCATCTGCAACACATATTCAGCGGCTGGCTCTGTTTCAGCAAACTGATAGCGATCGCCGGCTTGTGAAATTGCCAAGACTTGCTGATAAAGCGGGGCAGCAGTCCGTTGATTGAGCCGCAGTTCTTCCTGGAGAAAATGCTGGCGCTTTTCGAGTGTTGAATAATCTAAAAAGCCAAAATAAACCGGTTTTTTCAGCTTGTAAGCATAGGGACCAGTCAGCAGAACGTAGGAGCAGTGCGTTTGATAAAGCTGGACTGGGGCTTCGACCACATGCGGATAAAACTCAGGCTGCAACATCTGCTGAATTAAAGGAGGCAGAGCAGCATCCGTCATGGTTTTGGCCTAGAGCAACAGTTCTACCGTGGCACGATCGTCAAAGCTTGAGCAAGCGCGATCGCCGGAATCCCAGCGCTAGGATGCAACTATCGGGATTCAGTTGCGGGAACCCTCAGCACTGTCTCACCCCCTGCTTGGGGAGAGGTCGATCATGAAACACGCAACAGCGCCTAACAGTGACCAACAAATTTATCAGTTGTCATTTCTCTGGAACGGGGCCTATTGGACCGATAGCGACGGCATCTCTCACTTTGACCTCCTGCTCAAGGCAGTGATGCCCACTGATCGCCAGCCCCAAGCTGCCACGATTTGCTTCTCCTCAGAACCGCAGCCCCACAGTGAGCACTCTCTCGATCTGATTCGAGTCGATACCTACATCGACACCTATACAGTGCCGGCTTTGCCGGACTTGCCCCTGATCCCCATCACTAGCGATCATCTCCCTAAGCTGCCCGTCTGGTGGCTAGATTTCCTCTTCGATTGAGCCTTAGTAGACGCGGATTGAGCGATCGCGAGTCCTTCAGGCGATCGGCATTGAGCAGAGAGGTTAGAACGTTTTTGCCTTAGCTGATGAGGCGCTAACCGGTGGTCAATACCAGCTAGTTTTACCCGTAGCGATCGCTGCTTCACCGATCAGTCTCATCCGAACTCTTGTTGCGGGGGTTGGGGGAAGGCAAGTTCTCCATAGTGCGCGCGGTGGGGGTGCGCAATCACCCTTGCGGACAGAGTCCATCCAAAACCCAGTCGTCCTAACCTGCTTACAGACCGCTACAGGCAACCCTGCCAACTACGCTGAGGCCGAAGGAGGGGCCGTGGGCAATGCTGTTGGCTGAAAGCAGTAGTACAAGGCATTGTTATCCACCACTTCAGGACTTGCTTCAAGGAGGCTAGCTTCCGCTTCCAGAAAAGCTCGGAGATCCGCCGTCGGCCAAGTCACCAAAGCACTGGCTTGGGTCACCCAATCCACCAAACTGACGCGACCCTGATTCTGTTGAATGAGGTCATGCAGCAGGCGGCGCAGTTGCTGTTGCTGTTCTTGCCGCTGCGGATCAAAAGGAAAGCGATAGCGGATGTTGCCCAGCTCATCCGAGCTGACTTCCGCATTGAGCAGCAGAGCTTCGGTCTTCAAGAAGGATTTCAACTCCTCCGTGGGCCAAGGCACGCGGGCACTGGCACAAGTCACCCACTCAATCACCCCCAAACTTCCCTGGGACTCGCGAATTAAACCATGCAGAAACCGCTGCAAACGTTGCCGTTGGCGCAGCTGCCGCTGTTTGCGAAAGTTTAGTTCTAGTAAGCTTCCCGCGCTTGTCGCGACCAAACCGCCGCCGCCAAACAGAATGATGCTAGCCTCCTGTTGTTCGCGGCTATAACCCCATGCTGCGGGATTGGTACTGGCGATCCCGATTCCCAAGACTAAGCTAGGCACTCCACCCAAAAGGAGGTGACAGCTAGGAGCCGCTGTAAGTACAGATCCACCATGCGCCGATCCCCGTCTCTTAACGTTGAGTATGGCGCGATGACCCCACTCCTGAGAGCCGCGTTACTGCCTCGGTTTTCAGCGAGACTAGAGCTAGTTTTGTTTGGCGATCGCCCGATTCATGAGTGAAGAGCAGCAGACCCGACCGGCTGAAACGCCCGCTGGCAATCCACCACCAACGCCACTGAGCTGTTGGAGTGGTTCGGCAGTATCAGGGGCGATCGCGGTAGGCGCCTACTTCCTGACGGTGTCGATCGCCAGTAGTTTTGCCGCCAAGCCTCTGCCGACCGGCAACGCCTTTGCCCAAAACATTGCGGTCGCGGTACGAACGCTCATCGTCGGCATGGGTGCACTGGCGACTGGCATTTTTGGAATTGTGGCGTTGGGCTTGCTCCTACTTGGTATTCAAGTCGGGCTGCAAGGTTTACGCAAAGCCCAAAGCTAGGCCGTTGTGGTTGAGGCAGCTTGCCGCTGTTGCCACCACTGCCAAATCGCTTGGGTGATCAGGTGGCTGAGTAGTCCGAGTGGGCCGGCAAATAAGCAGAGAACCAAGGAGTGACGCACGGGAAGGCCCGGTTTCTCGGCTGCGGTTTGGGCCACCCATCGCCCCACAAACAGATCCAGCACGACAAAGTGAATCCAACCCGCTGCGGTCACGCCCGGGTCGGCGAAGGCCTGAGCAATATCAGCTAGCTTGGGGCTGGCTAGGGCAGCGGCAGATTCTGGCGAAACAGCGGTCACCAGCAAGAAGAGATAGGCGATCGCGAGGACTGCGAATGGGTAGGGCGAGTTGATAATCCGCTGGGTCCAAGTCCAGCGAGGTCGCCCAATCAACAAGAGCCAAAAGGGCAAGACAGCCAAATTGGCACCGTTAAAAAAGAGTTCAGCCAGCATCGGAGCAGCCCAGGAACGCCACAACGTCTCAAATGTAACGATTGGCAGCCAGTCGGCGAGGGGATCGCTAGGCTGAAAGCAAACGATGGAAGCGCTTGCACTATGACTGCTTTGACCTACAGCGACCTCGGCCTGCTCATTCTCTTTCTGTCGCCGGGGCTGCTGCTATCAGTGTTAATTCTGGGGACTTTTGCCAAGGGCGGCTAGGACGATCGCTATCCGAGCCTGAAGGCAACCGGCTATCATTCTAAGATTGCGCAGACTTTGCCGCCTTCGAGGAACCCATGGCCGAAACCTTCATGTTCAACGCCCTACGGGCTGCAATCGATGAAGAAATGGCTCGTGACCCCAATGTTCTTGTCCTCGGAGAGGACGTGGGTCATTACGGCGGTTCTTATAAAGTCACCAAAGACCTCTACCAAAAGTACGGCGACTTTCGGTTGCTCGACACGCCGATCGCCGAGAATGGCTTCACAGGGATGGCTGTCGGTGCAGCCATGACCGGCCTGCGGCCGATTGTGGAAGGCATGAACATGGGCTTCTTGCTCTTGGCCTTCAACCAAGTCGCCAACAACGCGATGCTCCGCTACACCTCCGGCGGTAACTTCACGATTCCGATCGTCTTCCGCGGTCCTGGTGGCGTCGGTCGCCAACTTGGGGCAGAACACTCGCAACGGTCGGAAGCCTACTTCCACGCAGTGCCCGGCCTAAAGATTGTGGCCTGTTCGACGCCCTGCAATGCCAAAGGTCTTCTGAAAGCGGCCATCCGCGACAACAACCCCGTGCTGTTCTTCGAGCACGTGCTGCTTTACAACCTCAAAGAAGACCTGCCCGACGAAGAGTACATCTGCCCGCTCGATAAGGCGGAAATCGTCCGTCCCGGCAAGGATGTCACAGTCCTCACCTACTCCCGCATGCGCTACCACTGTCTGCAGGCGGTGAAGACACTGGAAAAAGAGGGCTTTGATCCGGAAGTGATCGACTTGATTTCGCTCAAGCCCTTCGACTTTGAAGCGATCGAAGCATCGGTGCGCAAAACCCACCGCGTCGTCATCGTTGAAGAATGCATGAAGACAGGCGGTATTGCAGCGGAGCTGTCGGCAGCCATCATGGAGCGCTGCTTTGATGAACTGGATGCGCCGGTAGTGCGTCTGTCATCACAGGACATCCCCACGCCCTACAACGGCAAGCTAGAAAACCTGACGATCGTGCAGCCCGAGCAAATTGTGGCTGCTGTCAAAGATCTCTTGTCTGCTAAGGTCTAGGCTAGCGATCGCCGATCTGCCGTATTCAGAAACATCATGGGAAAACAGCAGAGTCCGCTGATCTTAATTCTGGCCTTGGTAGCCGCTGCCATCTTTGTCTTGGTGCAGCTCCCGATTCGCCTCGGTCTCGATCTCCAAGGGGGCTCGCAGTTAACCATTCTGGTTAAGCCCACAGCCGAAATCCCCTCAGTGGGCGATCGCGAGCTTGAAGCCGTTCAGCGCGTGATCGAAAATCGGGTCAACGGGCTGGGTGTGTCGGAAGCGGTGATCCAAACCGCTGGCAGCGACAAGATCTTGGTTCAACTGCCGGGCGTCAGCAATCCCGAACAAGCAGAACGGGTGCTTGGCGGAACGGCTCAGCTGGAATTCCGGGAGCAAAATCCGGGAACCGAAGCGCAGGTGACACCGCTGCAGCAGCTCGTCTCCCAAGCGCGAGGCGCCCTAGAGATCGAGCGACGCAATGGCGATCCGACCAAGGTTGCGGAGCTGGAGCAAACCCTTGAGCGATCGCAGGTAGAACTTGCCAAGTTTTTTGGCCCTGCCCAAATCACTGGCAAATCCCTGAAGGATGCCCTCGCTCAGCCCACTCAGACGGGGAATACCTGGGAAGTGGCCCTACGCTTCGATACCGAGGGCGGTGACCAGTTTGCAGCGCTGACCAAAAATTTGGCGGGCACCGGTCGCAGCATCGGCATTTTCTTGGATGGTGTCTTGATCAGTGCGCCAGTGGTTGGGCCAGAGTTTGCCCAAACTGGGATCACCGGAGGCAGCGCCGTCATTACTGGCCGCTTTACGACCGAGCAGGCAGAGGATCTGGCAATTCAGTTACGGGGCGGCGCACTGCCCCTGCCGGTTGAAATCGTCGAAAACCGCACCGTCGGTGCCACCCTCGGTCGAGACAGCATCCAACGCAGCATCTACGCCGGCATTGGCGGCTTGCTCCTCGTCCTCATTTTCATGGTGGCCTACTACCAGCTACCGGGCTTGATTGCCGATATCTCTTTGGCGATCTACGCTCTGCTATCGCTGGCGGCCTTTGATCTGCTGGGCGTGACCTTAACCCTACCGGGCATTGCGGGTTTCCTGCTAAGCATCGGCATGGCCGTGGACGCCAACGTCTTAATCTTTGAGCGGACTCGCGAGGAGTTGCGGGCCGGTAAGTCGCTCTATCGCTCTGTGGAATCCGGCTTCTATCGAGCCTTTAGCAGCATCTTGGACAGTAATGTCACGACGCTGATCGCCTGTGGTGCACTGTTTTGGCTGAGCAGCGGCTTGGTCAAGGGCTTTGCACTGACACTAGCGATCGGGGTGATGGTCAGCATGTTCACGGCGATTACCTGTAGCCGGACGCTGATGTTCCTAGCGATCGCCTATCCAGCCCTGCGCAAGCCGCAACTGTTCGACCGCCGTCTGTCTGCAACCAAATCCTGAGGGTGAACCATGACGTTACAACTCACGGCTCAGCGTCGGCGTTGGTGGTGGATTTCCGCCATTCTGGTCATCGTCAGCATTGCGGGCATGGCAACCTCGTGGCTGCAGTTTGGCGGTCCCGTGCGCCCCGGCTTGGATTTTGTCGGGGGTACTCGTCTGCAGCTCGAGCGCGACTGTACAAAAGCGCAATGCGATCGCCGGCTCGAAGCAGGAGCGATTCGGGAGGTTCTGACGTCGGCAGGACTGGAGCGCAGCAACGTGCAAGTCATCGGCCAAGAACAACAGGGCTTTGTGATCAGCACGGGGGACTTGAGCCCTGAGGCGCGGACTCAGCTCCAGAACAAACTAAGTGAGCAGTTTGGCCCCTTTGACCCCCAGCAGACCCAAATCGACACAGTTGGCCCAGTCCTGGGTCAGCAGCTCCTCAGCTCAGGCCTTTTAGCACTGCTGGTATCCTTCGCCGGCATCTTGGTCTACCTGAACTTCCGGTTTCAGCGCGACTATGCTCTGCTAGCCATTCTGGCGCTCTTCCACGACGTGTTTATCACGGCTGGGGTATTCGCTTGGTTGGGTATCCTCGCTGGCTATGAAGCGGACAGTTTGTTCATTGTTGCTTTGCTGACAATTACCGGCTTCTCGGTCAACGACACGGTGGTCATCTACGATCGCATCCGCGAAACGAATAGCCTTTTCCCAGAAGACGACATCGACGAAATCGTCGATCTCTCGGTCAACCAAACCCTAGGGCGATCAATCAATACAACCCTAACTACCCTGTTACCCCTCATCTCGATCTATATCTTTGGCGGAGCGACACTCCAGAACTTTGCCCTTGCCTTGATCGTCGGGTTTGTTTTAGGAGCCTATTCGAGCATTTTCATCGCCAGTACCCTGCTAGGTTGGTGGCGTAAACGCACGCCCCAATCGCCGCAACCCATCAATGCTGAAACCTAAGACAGACACTTCGTCTTCAGCACTTCGCAATCGCCAGATCCAGTTTCTGAGGGTTTGGCGGCGGCGTCGCCAACAGCCCAGAATTTGGCTAGCTAGCCTAGGATTGCTTTGGAGCCTCTGGGATCTAAGGGCTGAATGGCTGCTGATGGCGGAGCAATTTACCTGGGCAGCACTACGCTATGCCATGCTCTACCATCTGTTGACTTGGCTAGTGCTGATCGTCTGTCTGACCAGTTTGCTAGGCATTCTGGTCGATCGCTGTTGGCCCCAACGCCGCGATCGCCGTCTCCAGCGTCAGCTCGATCGCATTTTGGCGGTGGGTGCCCGCCATCCTCTCTGGCAGCGACTGCACAGCCTCGGTAGCGAGGGGAGTAGCGCTTCCTAAACTGACGGCCTTGCAGTCAGGCTGGGCCAGGATCGTGTTCGGGCGCATCATTGCATGACATCCCCAAGCAAAAGACCCACCAAAACTGGTTCGGTGGGTCTCCTGAAGACTGCCTAAAAAGCAGCTCTAGAGCTTAGCGCCGCAGTCCGGACAGAACTTGTGGCTGGGCAGGGTTTTCGCGCCGCAGCTCGAACAGGTCGCGATCGCCAAATCCAAATCCAGCGTCGGGTCCTTGGGCAAGCCCAGCATCTGCGCATTGCTGTGACCAGAGGGCACCATCGGATAACAGTTTTCATCCCTCTTGACGATCGCATCCAAGAACACCGGCCCATCAAAGGCCAACATTTCAGCGATCGCTGCTTGCAGCTCGTCTGGATGACTAACGCGCATCCCTTTGATACCAAAGGCTTCTGCCAGTTTCACAAAGTCGGGCATGCCCCGCTCCATGTTGGAGTTGGAATAGCGCTCGTCGTAGAACGCTTCTTGCCACTGGCGCACCATCCCCTGCCAGCCATTATTGACAACAACGACCTTGATCGGGATGTTGTACTGCGCTAGGGTCCCCAGCTCCTGAATATTCATCAGGATGCTGGCATCCCCAGCCACACAGATGACGGTGTCATCCGGCAGAGCCATTTGTGCTCCCATAGCGGCCGGCATACCAAAGCCCATCGTACCGAGACCTGCACTAGAGATCCAACGACGGGGACCATTCTTGATGAACTGAGCAGCCCACATTTGGTGCTGACCCACATCCGTGGTGAAGTAAGCATCCGGTGCTGCTTCTCCCAAACTGTGAATCACTTGTTGGGGTGAGAGCACATCAGCGTAGTAGGGAATCTGCAGAGGATATTCCCGCTTCCAGTAGGCAATGCGATCGAGCCAAGGCTGAGTTCGAGTCGCATCATCGGCGCTGATTTGCTCTTCGGCACGCGCCAGAAGCTCATTCAGCACCTGGCGGACATCGCCCACGATTGGCACTTCCGGCACGCGGTTTTTACCGACTTCGGCCGGATCGATATCAACGTGAATAACTTGCGCTTTGGAGGCGAACTCATCCAGTTTGCCCGTGACACGATCGTCAAAGCGGGCACCCACCGCAATCAGCAGATCACATTCGCTGACGGCGAAGTTGGCATAGGCCGTGCCGTGCATCCCCAGCATGCCAAGCGCCAAGGGGTGCCGCTCATCAAAGGCCCCTTTGCCCATCAGAGTCGTTGTTACCGGCAGTTGGAAGCGCTCTGCAAAGGCCCGCAGCTCCGCATGGGCGCCGGCCGTAATTGCGCCGCCACCAACGTAGAGCAAGGGCCGACGGGCTACTCTCACAAGAGCGATCGCCTGAGCAATCTGACGTGGGTTGCCCCGAGTTGTCGGACGATAGCCCGGCAGTCGAATATCCCCCGGAGCCACAGGCACATAATCAAATTCCTCAGTGCCGACATCCTTGGGCACATCGATCAAGACAGGGCCAGGACGACCCGATTGGGCAATGTGGAAGGCTTCCGCCACAATCCGCGCCATGTCCCGTGGATCGCGCACCACGTAGGAGTGTTTGACGATTGGTAGCGTGATGCCGTAGATGTCTGTCTCTTGGAAAGCGTCGGTTCCGATCGCCGTGCGAGGCACCTGCCCCGTCACCACCACCATCGGGATCGAGTCCATCTGGGCCGTAGCAATCCCGGTTACGAGATTGGTTGCACCAGGACCAGAAGTCGCAAAGCAAACCCCGACTTCACCCGTGGCTCGCGAGTAGGCATCTGCCGCATGGACTGCACCCTGCTCGTGGCGTACCAAAATATGTTGAACACGGCCAGCCGCCTCAGCCCGATGCAGCTCGTCGTAGATGGGCAGGATTGCCCCACCTGGATAGCCAAAGATGTGCTTAACTCCGTGCTGACAGAGACTATCAATCAGCGCATAAGCACCGGTCGCACGCTGTTGAATGGTGACCGTCTGCAGTTGCACAGCGAACCTCTCCCGATTGGCGGATCTAATGGACTGGTCGGTGGGAGTAGCCCAGAGCGCTTGGGTCTGTTGTCTGCAGAGCGTGACTTTCTAAAAACTGAAAGCGGCGATCGCGACGAGGAACGACCTGTAGTCTAGGCTGCAATTCTAGACCTTTATTTTGCCATCAAAATCCGAGGCTGCCATTCTCAATTTTGTGATAGAGGCAACAGGCTATTAAAAGTTTGCAATTACTCAGCAACTCGGCTCTTAACGCTGAGAAATCCGTTGAGCAGAGTACATCGCCTGCAGAATGGCACCCGGATCAATCCACTGCTCGTTGTAGCGCATGCCCCAGTGCAAATGCGGCCCAGTGGTACGGCCAGTCATCCCAATCCGACCTATCCGCTGTCCAGTCTGGATCGTGTAACCCTCAGGAATCACCAAACCACCAGCACGATCGACCATGGCTCGCTGACCATTGATTTGCTCGACGCGCCCCATCATGTGGCAATAGATGTGGATGTAGCTGCCGGAAGCGATCACGACCGAGGTACCGCAGGCGCTGTCATCGGAAACCTCAATGACACGCCCCCCCCACCAGTTGCGGATGTAGCTTCCTTCGGGAGCCGCAATATCGAGTCCCAAGTGCGGCCGCGTACCGCCATTACCGTTGGGTCGAGGCTCCCCAAACCGGCCGGTGTAGGCTTGAAAGTTCTCAACGGGGAAGGAAGCGCTCTGCCACAGACTGGCGTAGGCAAAATCAACCGACTGAGCTTCGACGATTTGGCGCGATAGCCCCAGGGCCAAGCCAACGCCGATCGCTAGGACTTTCCAATGGCCCAGCTTCAATCGCCGCAGCGATCGCTTCATGGTCTGCTCTCCTCAGCACTCACACCTGCGGCCGCCAGAAAACAGCCGCTAACACCTTCGTCAGGCTTCAAACCTTCCTCAGGTTAGCGGCTGGTGGTGGAACTGGCTAGCAATCACGCGGGATGGGTACGACGCCGCTAGAGCAACCCCAAGGCATGCAGCGGCCCGCGGCCCGTCAGGAGCTCCACAAGCAAAGCGAGGAAGCCAAGCATGGCAATCCGACCATTCCAGACCTCGGCATTGAGGGTAATCCCCCACTCCCACCGTTCTTGGGGGTAGAGCTTTACTTTTTTGGGCAGCAAGGTGACATCTTCAAGGCGGAAGCGCGGCTGCTCTAAGGTTTGCTCCACTAGATCGCTCAGATCTTGAATGAACAAGGGATGGGTATTGAGGGCCGGCACCCGCAGGAAGCGTTCAATGCCCGCTTCTTCAGCGATTTCTCGGTACTCGATGTCAATCTCTTCGAGGGTTTCGATGTGCTCCGACACGAAGCTGATCGGCACCACAACCAGATCCTTGACCCCTCTCTCTGCAAGCTCTTCGAGCGCGTCCTCGGTGTAGGGCTGCAGCCACTCGACGGGACCGACTCGACTTTGATAGGCCAAGGTCCAAGGGTTCGAACGCCCCAAGGTTTCCATGATCTTGCGGGTGCAATCTTCGATTTCCCGCTGGTAGGGATCGCCAGCTTCCTCGACGTAGCTGACTGGCACCCCGTGGGCACTGAAGAAGACGTGGCCCTGTTCCGGTTGCTCGAGTTTGTCGAGTTCCTGGGCAATCAGCTCGGCCATGGCCTGCAGATAGCCCGATCGCTCATACCAAGAGGGTACGACTGAGCAGTCAATCTTTTGGAATTCGGGATCTCGATCGCGCAGCCGCTGTAGCAGGCGGAAGCTGGAGCCGCTGGTACTGATCGAGAACTGCGGATAAAGCGGCAGGATCACCAAGCGGTCAATGCCGTCGGCCTTAATCTGGGCGATCGCCTCTTCAGTGAAGGGATGCCAGTAGCGCATACCGATGTAGACCTGAGCGGCTTGACCGCGATCGCTCAGGGATTGACGCAGGGCTGTGGCCTGCTCTTCGGTAATGCGGCGCAGAGGTGACCCCCCGCCAATTTGCTTGTAATTCTCTTGCGATTTGCGGGTTCGCAAACTCGAGATTAGCCAAGCCAGCGGCTTTTGCAGCCAAGGAAATGGCAGGCGAATGATCTCGGGATCGGCAAAGAGGTTGTACAGAAAGGGGCCAACATCCTCTAGGCGTTCGGGACCGCCGAGGTTGAGTAGCAAGACGCCGACGCGCCCCATAGTGCTTTCCTGCCGTCGCTGCAATGCCCCTGATCCTAACAGGCTCTTTCGCTTTGCTCGAAACTGCCTGCTAGAGTGCGGCAAGACTTCTGCTACGCCGCATGCCGCGTTCCCGTCGTTCTGCCTTTGAGATTGCGACTGCAATCGCCCAAGCCAACGAGCGATTTCGCTTAGCGGGGCTGCGGTTGCGCATTGAACAGCGGGGCGATTGTTTGGGACTGCGCGGTCAGTTTCCCCCCAAACCGGGCAGCGATCGCGATCGCCCCCATCAACAGCGGCTCAGTCTGGGATTGCCGCCCACAGCAGCCGGTTTGCGCGAAGCAGAACGACAGCTCAAGATTGTGGCGGGGCTGCTGCTGCAGGATCGTTTTGACTGGACGCCCTATCTAGTCTGGTCGCGGGAACCTCGCCTCAAGTCCGAGGACTTAGCAGCAGCGATCTGGCAGTTTGAGCAGCAGTTTTTTCAAGACCCCCAGCGATCGCAACGCCCTGCCTCAACTGAAACCACTTGGCGATCGGCCTATCAGCCCTACCTCCGGCGTCTGCAGGCGATCGCCCAGCAACAGCCCCGCGAGGCTCTCAGCGATCAACTCCTCGCAACTTTGGCGAGCTACCCTGCCAACAGCCGCAGTGCGCAGCTCTGCATAACGGCACTGAAAGCCTTTGCGGCTTGGCTGGATCTCGATTTGCCAGAACTCCCGCGATCGCGCCTCAGCTACGGTGCGCAAACCCTGCAACCTCGCCAGCTCCCTAGTGATGCAGAGATTCTGCAAGCCTTCGATCGCATTCCCAACCCCGCTTGGCGCTTTGTCTTCGGGGTAATGGCGACCTACGGCTTACGCAACCATGAGGTTTTCTTTGCGGATTACTCTGCCCTGACTCAAGGCGATCCCGAAGCCGTCCTCCGAGTGCTGAGCACGACTAAAACGGGCGAGCATGATGTTTGGCCATTTTTGCCGGATTGGGTGGAGCAGTTTGACCTGCGTCGAATTCAACTACCTGCGATCGCAACGGATCTCAACCAGACGACCCTGCAACGGATTGGCCAGCGCGTCACTCAGCAATTCCGCCGCTATAACTTGCCCTTTTCACCCTACGACCTGCGCCATGCTTGGGCAGTTCGCACTATTCACCTGGGGCTACCAGACGCAGTGGCCGCCAAAATGATGGGGCACTCGATCGCAATTCATACCCGCACCTATCAGCGCTGGATTGGTCGCCGCGACCAGCAACGTGCCGTGGCTGATACCTTGGCTCGTTGGCGCGATCGCGATGCCAAATCTGGGATATCGCTCCAAGGCGTCGGCGGGCAGTCAGCCACTCCCAGCAAGCGTGGTAAGAAGCAGCCCAAGGGTTCACCCGAAGCATCACCGCAACCAGCCAACCAACAGCTTGGCTTCTTCGCCTAGCAGGAATCTCTGCTTCTGAGAGCAAAGACAATATCCAAGCCTGAAGAGAACCGAATGACCAGCATTCTTCGTCCGCTCAGCTACCGCTACGCTTGGCTCTACGACACCGTGACCGCAATCTCGTCGGTGCCGGTGGGAGGGCCTCAACGACTCCGTCAAATCTTGATTGAGCCTCTGACGCTACCGCGATCGGCGCAGGTCCTCGACCTTTGCTGTGGGGGTGGGGTGACCACGGCAGCGCTCTGTCAGCGTTTTGATAACGTGGTTGGGCTGGATGCAGCGGCAACCGCGATCGCACGCGCCCAAGCCCTGACACCGCAGGCGAGTTACGTAGTGGCTCAGGCAGAGGCGATGCCCTTTGCAGCCAATCGTTTTGACCTGATTCAGATCAGTGTGGCGCTGCATGAGATGACGCCCGAGCAGCGGCAGCAAATTTTGCAGGAAGCATGGCGGGTCCTCAAGCCAGCCGGAACCCTAGCAATTCTCGATTTGCACCGCCCTCACAACCCGCTGTTTTGGCCGGCGATCGTCCTCTTCATTGAGCTGTTTGAAACCGAGACAGCTTGGCAACTCGTCCAGTCGGACTTGATCGCGCAACTCCAGGCGATCGGCTTTGGGCCAATCGAAGAAAAACTCTACAGCGGCGGCAGCCTTCAGGCGCTTTGGGCCCGTAAACCCGGCGATCGCTGAGTCGCAAAGGTAGTCGTTGCCGCTTGCAGAGCCGCCAGCACAATCCAACTGAGCAGGTTGTTGCGGACATCAAAGACCGTGACATCCGCCGTGTTGAAAATGGCGCACCCAAGGCAGGCCAGCAGCAGCGTGAGCAGCAGGCGTTGATCCTGGCGATCGCTCGGAGCTTGGACAGACCAGCGCAGAAAAATCCATAGTGCGCGACCCAGGATGCTGCCCAGAATGCCGAGGAAGAGAAGGGTAGCCGGCAGACCAAATTCTGCGCTAAACATCAGGACCAAGTTGTGGGGATGCCCCAGCCAGACTTGAGTCGCCGTTTCATACTGCTGAGTAAAACTATGGGAGCCCCAGCCCAGCCAAGGGCGAGCCTCAGTCATTTGCCAAGCAAACTGCCACTGGTGCAAGCGAGACTCCGCTGGCGATCGCGGAATATCGGCAAACTTATCACCACTGAAGCGCGCCCAGAAAAAGGCTGGAATCCATTGGCGAAGGCGAACGCGTCCAGTCGGCCCAAAGGCTGCCCAGAGAATAGCGATCGCGTAGCCGATGCCGCCCCAAACCAGCCATTTCAGACCTTCATAGAGAGCCAGAACTAAGGCGATCGCCCCAGCCACAATCCAGGCGTTTCGCGAATCAGTCAGTAGCAGACATCCCCCCAGCAGACTGAGAAGGAGAGATAGGCCTAGCCAGCGCCGCCAGCGGCGTTGCGACAAACTTTCGCCCCAAAAACCAAGGGCTGCAGTCCAAGGCATGAGCAAATAGGCCGCCAGCCAGTTGGGATAGCCAAAGAAGGCATCCATCCGCCCTGAAGCGCGTCCCCCTGCATCGACAACCCAGTGAATGATGCCGAGCTTGAGACTAAAGCCCAAATTGGCATAGAGCTGCAGATAGCCAATGCAGCAGACTGGAATCGATCCGATCGCGAGAATCCACAACAGCGATCGCAAAACCGACGGCTTGAGCAAGAGAGCCGGAGCCACCGCCAACAGCCAAAAGAAGGGTAGGAAGTTGGCGAGTCCTAGCCAGCGTAGGGAACCGGAAGTCCCCACTAGGGCACTGAGCAGCAGCAGTCCACTTAACGCTAACAGCGCTTGATTGAGGGGCGACTTTAAGAGCTGCGATCGCTGCTGCCAACTACTCCAACCCAAGGCAGGCACAACGGCTAGGCCCGCCAAGATGGGGCTATACGGCGCGAGGGTAACACCCGCTAAGATGCCTGTCGTTGCCAGAGCTTCTGCCGATGCCTGGCGCAGGATCGACCCTATACGCAAGCGAGTACCTCACTCCGAATCAAGCGAATTTGGGCCAGGGTAAAGACCACCGGGATGACTCGTCCATAGTTGGTAGCGATCGCCCGCCAACCGAGATCCGCGAGGAACCAGCCCCAGAGAGCCGGTCCTAAAATCGCGAGGGTTGAACGCATAGCCCCATAGCGCATCGTATGGCCCAGCACTGCCCGTCTTGCACCCTGGAGTGCCAGTTGTCCGGGCCAATGTAAACCCAAGGCGCCGAGTTGTTGGCAGGTGGTTCGCGCTAGTTGATAGCGGGCGATTTCGAGGGCGAGTTGGCGACTCAATTGTTGGAGTAGCCAGGGCCGCAGCACACTATTGATGGCGATCGCACTACTGCCTTCCAGCCAGAGTCGTACCGTCTCATGATTAAGAAGCTCTGGCCAGCGGGTTGCGGCGGGTGATTGAGCTAAGGCCCGCTGGAGGCGATCGCAGAGGGCTTGTCCGCGTTCGGCAGGCAACTGACGCCGGAGCCGTTCTGCCAAGCGGAGAAAGATTTCAGACTCTAACTCTAAGCTGCTCCAAGCCTGCTGATAGGGCAACTTCTGGTGTTTGCAAATCTGGATCAGAACTTGGTGATAGCTCAGCTGCTGCCAGCCGCCCTTCAGCACAGTGATCCCATCCGCCGCCAGGAAGCGAAAGCGTTGTTCAATACTCTGGCGCCAAACGGCTGGTTCCTGAGCCGCCACCTCAAGCGGACGCGGCGTTCGCCAGTAATCCCAAGGGTTGAATTTCGGTTGAAAGAGGACCGCCGTAATTTCGTGCAGTTCTTCCTCGGTGGCCAAGCTGAGCGCCATTTGCAGTTCCTGCACAGGGCTTGTCTCCGCAAGGGATGAGCTGCCCAACCATCTTAGCGATCGGGGCCATCCGTTCCAAGGGGCAGGCCGGTTTCTGCCTAGGCTGGGCAAGGGCTTAGTCGATAATTCTGCCAGAGACAAGACTGCAAGGAGATCGCTGTGAGTGAGTCGCTGGAAACCCTAAACGCGATCGTGGTGGGGGCTGGCTGGGCTGGGCTCACCTGTGCGCGATCGCTACAGGCTGCAGGTTGGTCGGTGCAAGTCTTGGAAAAGTCGCGGGGCTGGGGCGGTCGGGCAGCACGACGACGATTGGAGTTGGGTGGGTTTGCAGAACATGGCTTGCCAGCGCTGGCTGAGGGGTGGTCGTCTGTCGACTCGCTGATTGCACTCGGCCGCGATCGCGGGTTGCTGGAACTCTGGCAGGCAGACCATTGGCACTATAGTCACGGTCAACTAGAGCCGCGATCGCTACCGACCCAGTGGATGGCTCCGGCTGGATTGAGCGGCTTGGCTCGCGCTTATGGCGAAGGCCTCAGCATTGAGATCCAGCGACAGGTCAACCAAGTGACTTGGCAGGGCGATCGCTGGTGCGTTCAGACTGAGCAGGGCGATCGTTACACGGCCCGTTACCTTGGCCTCTTTGTGCCAGCGCCTCAGGCAGAGGTGTTAGTTCCATCTGAATGGCAACCTCCGACTCTTGCCAGCGTAAGTTACGACCCTTGCATCACAGTGATTGCAACCTACGGCGATCACATTTTGACGGGCCCCGCAGCGGCCACAACAGGCCGGGCGATCGCGGCTTCAGGACGGAACTGGCGCTGGCTAGGGCTCGACAGCAGTAAGCGGCAGCAGCCTTCTGAAAGTGTTTGTGTCCTGCACAGCAGCGCAGCCTGGGCTGAGGCTCATTTTGACGATGTTGACTTGGGCAAAGCCGGTCAAGCGCTTCTCCAAGAAGCGGCTACAGATTTGGCAATGCCACTCCTGTCGGCGCGATCGCTACAGGTGCATCGCTGGCGCTATGCCTTGCCCCAGACTTCTGTGGCTGACCTAGTGCTACGGCTGGGCGATCGTGGCGTTTGTGGCGGGGACTGGTGCTCTGGCGGTGAGCCCGCGACGATTCCTGAGCAATCGATCGGTGGTAGTACCTTCGTCGCCGGCGCGATCGCCTCAGGGCAAGCAGGGGCTCAGCATCTGCTTCAGGCTGACTGAAGCCCGTAAGGACTGAAACAGAGACAGAAGGGCCGCAGCTGGCCTTGAGCCAAAGCTGCATATCAAAAGTTTTCAGCAGGGGATGATCTTGGCCAGCACTACTGCGGTTGCAGGCGCGATCGCCCTAGGTTTTGCTATTGACTCAGCCTAGAGAAAACCAATGGCAGACTGAGATCGTCTTCCGCTCACAATTGCTGAAGACCAGAGAAGCGCAAGGGTCTGTTTATGTTGTCACAACTGCCAGAGCGGCGAATGCATTGGATCCGCTGGATATTAACAGTGGGTTGGCTCCTCATTATTGCCTCTCTCTTTTATGACCCTTGGACGGCAAAACTCACGACTCCTGATCATCCTTGGAGTCCACTCCGGCTCTCTGAGAGCTGTATCCAAGTCCAAGGAAATTGCTTATCAGAGCAACCCTATCCTTTAGGAACAACACTCTTTTGGGGTGCGATCGTTCCTGCTAGTATCTTTATTTTACTCGTGTTTGGTCATGAGCTTTGGCGACGGATTTGTCCTCTTTCATTCTTATCTCAAATTCCTCGGTCTCTCGGATGGCAGCGACAATTTAGAAGGGAGAATAAAAAGACTGGTATGGTTCGCTATGAGCTCGCCAAGGTTCGCTCGGATTCTTGGTTAGGCCGCAATTATCCCTACGTTCAATTCAGCTGGTTATTTATCGGCTTATGTGGCCGAATTTTGTTTTTCAATGCCGATCGCCTCGTCCTAGCAGGCTGGTTGTTATCGACCGTGGCAGCCGCGATCGCAGTGGGCTACTGGTACGGCGGCAAGTCTTGGTGCCAATATTTCTGCCCGATGGCACCTGTTCAGTCTATTTACAGTGAGCCAGGGGGATTATTAGGCAGCAAAGCTCACACCAGTGAGCAGCTGATTACACAGTCAATGTGCCGCACTTTCTTGCCAGATGGTCAGGAACAGAGTGCCTGCGTTGCCTGTCAAAATCCCTGCATTGATATTGATGCTGAACGCAACTACTGGAATAGTTTAAGCAAACCTGAAACTGGCTTCATTCGCTATGGCTATGTAGGCTTAGTGATTGGCTATTTCGGCTATTACTATCTCTATGCTGGCAACTGGAACTATTACTTCTCTGGAGCGTGGCTACGACAGACAGACCAGCTGACCTCACTCTTTGACCCAGGAATTTACCTATTCGGTCAAGCCATCAATGTTCCCAAAATCATCGCTGTTCCTCTTATCCTGGGGATCTGTACAGCGATCGCTTATGGAGGGGGGCGGTGGCTAGAGAAGCGTGCAAAGTCTTACTATCGACGACATCCAAAAGAATTATCACTGGAGACGATTCGCCATCGTATTTTTACTCTCTGCACCTTTGGTATCTTCAATTTCTTTTTTATCTTTGGCGGACGTCCTCTTATTCAGCTCTTTCCCTGGGCTGTGCAATATCTCTACGATCTGGGATTAGTGACACTGAGTACACTTTGGCTCTACAAAACTTGGCGGCGCAGTCCTGATCTTTATTCCCGTGAAAATTTAGCCAATCGATTCCGCAAGCAACTAGAAAAGCTACAGCTCAATGTATCGCAGTTCCTCGAGGGTCGAACCCTCAACGATCTCAACACTCACGAAGTCTATATCTTGGCTAAGGTACTGCCTGGATTTACTCGTGAGAAGCGACATCAAGCTTACAAAGGCGTAGTCCGAGAGGCCTTAGAAGAAGGCTACATCAACTATTCCAGCAGCCTAGAAGTTTTGCAGCAAATGCGTCAGGAGCTAGGCATTACGGATGATGAGCACCGCATCGTCCTCGAGGAAGTTGGAATTGAGGATCCTAGCCTACTCAATCCTGATCGCCAACGCAGCCTTGAGAATCAGATTCGCCTTAGTGGTTATCGCAAATCACTGGAACGGTTACTGCTCCTGCAAAGCAAACAAGTAGCTCAGGGCTCATTGGATCCCGGATCCTTACAGGATTCAGCAACAATTCGATCGCTGCGCCGTCAGTACTCAATTACATCTCAAGATGAAGAGTGGATTTTGAGTGGGCTTGCAGGCAATGCCAGCAGTGTTAAAAGAGCAGAGTTTCTGCTCGCACAGTTATCTCAATTAATCGATTGCTATCGTGTCCTCAATCAGCCAGTTCTCTATGATCACAAGGCTGTCCTGACCCTATTACGGGAGAACATCAGCCATAAAAAGGAATTGATCGTGCGATCGATTTTAGAAACCCTAGGACTGCTGCAATCCGATCCGGCTGCGTTGGGCTTAGCTCAACGTTTACAACAGGCGTCACCAGCAATTTTAGGGGAGGTTTTAGACCAAGGGCACTGGAGCGATCGCTTACCCGCAGCAATTTTGCAATGCCTGACCCAGCCCGGTGAAATGCCTGTTTTCTGTTCCCTAGAATTTTCGGCTCAGGCAACGCTCGGGCACCTAGAAACTTTGCTTCTGGATCAGAATCCCATGATTCAGGCGGCGGCGCTCTACGTCATCGCCCAATTGGATCCAGAGCGGAGTCAAGCGATCGCGCGTGATCAGCGTCACCCGTTCAACTCCCCACTGGTGAAAGCCACCCTTGAGCAGCTATTAGCATTGCCATCAAATGCCTCTGCTCATCCATCCCTGACCGACTTCCCAATGCTGGAGCGAGTGGTTTACCTCTTCAATAGCGATTTCTTCCACCGCATGCAAAGTGAGACGCTCATTGCTCTTGCCGATCGCGCGGAAGTGAGAACTTATAGCAAGGGAGATCTCATCACCGAAGCAGGAGACACCTGTCGAGAGTTACTACTGTTAATTGAAGGGCATGCCAACGTTCATTATCAAACTGGAGCTGAGGTTCGAATTGAACAGCTGCATCCAGGTCAAACTCTAGATGAGTTGGAAGTTTTAGCCCATAGCAAGTCAGAGAATACGATCGTGGCTGACAGTGAGAGGACTCGAATTCTTGCCATTTCTGTCGATGCCTTTGATGACTTTCTTGATCATGATCCAGATTTTGCTCGACGGGTTTTGGAATTAGAAAGTCGGCAACTCCAGCGATTTGTGCGGTCGATGCAGTCGATCTAAGAAGCAGTTGAAGCAGGTATTGTAACTATTGTTTCAGTTGAGACATTTACAAGATAGAAAATAAGGGGCTTAAGCTCCTTGTTCCAGAAGATTATCATCTTCGGCGAACTGTCCTATATAGATTAAAGAATGCAATAGTACTGGCTACAAAGCTCGCTGGCTGTTCAGCAATCGTGAAGTTGATCCCAACTTTTACCCCAATTCTGGCGTCCACTAGTGAGAATGGCAGACTGAAGCCAACCACAGCCAAGGGAGGATCTATGGGCTGGTTGAAAGGCACGATCGCGGTGATTGCGATCGCCATTGGGGGGACAGCAGCAGCAGGCTGGGTTTACTACCGGCCAGTGCTAGCACCTTTCCAGTTACAGGCCAATTCCTCTGGCACTGAAGCGAGTCAAGAACGGCGTCTCCTCTATGCCTGCAATCCCGATCGCGCTGGCTTAATTCTTTTGCCGGGCGCTTTGCCTGAAGCCAAAGCGGCGATCGCCCGCGAAATTACCGATCCGCAGCAGCAACAGTTGGCAAGTCAACTACTTGAAAACCTAGAGCGCGAGACTAAGCTCGGAGTTGGCACCAGTATCGGTCCTGTCTGGCTGAAGCAGCAGGAATCGACGATCAGTCGCGTCGTGGGTGAAACCGTGCGCCAGCAACTCACCACTGAACTCCAGAAGGAGTCCGATCCACTGGCGGCAGCATTGGGCAATCAATTTACAGACGCTTTGCTGCAGCCACTGGTCAATCAAGTCACCACCCAGGTGATTGGCGTCGCGAACGTTGTTCTAGAACAGAACATTAACCGCGCTTGCGGCACGACTGCTGCCTTCGGTAGCGCTCCAGCAGCAGAATAGCGACCAGATCATCCACGGGGCGGGGCGGCTGCCGTAAGCCCTGGGGTAGTAAGCGTCGCCAGCCCCGCACGGGATACATCTGCCAGTAGCGATCGCGGGCTTCGAGGGTGCTATTGCGCTCATCTACTAAGGCAATCGGCGGAGCACTCGGCAGGGCACTGAGTTGAGCTTGCCACTGCTGGGATGTGGTTTGGTTGCCGAGGACTAACAGTTGGGGCGATCGCGCTTGGAAAAGCTGGGCAAGCACTGCGATCGCCTCAGCGGAGGCCAAGATCCGGTGCTCCAGTATCTGCCCAGTCTGCGCTTCCATCAAGGCCAGACCACATTTATCACGGCCCGGATCAAAGCCAATCCACAATCCTGCAGCACTGGTCATGGCTCAGTCGAGAACTTGACTTGACCATTCTGGATGGCGCGGAGATCCAACTGCAGGGCATCAGCCGTGGAAATCGCCTCACTGGTCACCACCTCAATCGTCACCTCACCAGGCGTCTGGCGCAGTTGAGATAAGAAGCGCAGCAGGGTTTCAATCCGACCATCGCCAATCTCTAGAACCTCCGACAACACCCCCTGTTGGCGCGCCCGCAGCTGAGCCGCCGTCAGTAGGAGGTTAATCCGCTGGCGCAGTTCATCCGCATCGAGACTGCTGGGGACCAAGGAGGTACTGCCAATGCTACGCCCAGCCGGCAGCAGCAGCTGATTGGGGGTGGCATCCGAAAAGACAAATACGCGGGGTTCACCAACCACCACGTTGGCAGCTGAGAGAATCCGCACCACAAACGGACGGCCCGTCCGCAGTTGTTCCCGCAAGCGATCAACTTCCGCTTGGGGGATCTGAATGATCTGTTCCCGCACTTCTTGAATGCCAGGACGCGTCGCCTGAGCCGCCACCACATTGGCTTCGCGCAGGATCATGTCGATCGCCTCTTGAGTGCCCTGGGGTGCCAGAATTTGCACCAGTTTGCTGACCAAGACTTGCCCCCGCGTAAGGGCAACATTGCCCCGCCGGAAAGCAATTAGCGTTTGCTCCAGTTGCTGAATTTCCCGAGTCAAGCTGGTCTGTTTGGACTCCAGCTCGCGCAGTTGCGCTTCACGGCTCGCGACTTCGCGATCGCGGCTTTGCAGCTGAGTTTTGAGCTGATCAATCTGGTCGCGGACGGCTTGGCGCTGAGCTAACAAGTCTTGGCGTTCTTGCTGCAACTTGACCAAGTCCGATCGCAAACTCGCCGATCGCGTTTCCACGTCCTCTAGCCGCACCGCTGTTTGTCGCTGCTGTTCTACCGCCGCCCGTAACTGCTGATTCGTGCGATCGAGCTGGCGTTGCGCTTCCTGTTGGCTGCGGCGGGCTTGCTCTCGTTGGGCAGCGCTGGCTTCGAGGTCGCGCCGCGCTGTTTCGAGATCCTGGCGGGCTTGGCGCAGGCGATCCTGAACCTGGTTGAACTCAAATACCCCTGCCCGCAGCTGAGCACTGGTCGCGAAAAGAATGCCCAGGGTGGAAGCCGAAATGAAGCCACCCGTCAAAATGGTGACTACGACGGCCGTATCTTTAGGCCGTAGGTTGAACAGACTGAGGCGCGCCTTGCCAATTTTGCTGCCCAAGCGATCGCCAATCGTCGCGATCACGCCGCCCAGCACCAGCACCGCTAAAACCAGAATGTATCCGGAAACCATGTCGGGCCGCTGCCAGACTCCTCACACCTGTTCACTCCATGATGGGGGCGATAGGGAGCCTCAGCAACGGAATCCCTGAGTTGGAGTGAGATTTAGCTGAACTGCTGACTCAGCGCCACCGGATTAAAGACCGTGATCCGCTTTTTGTGAATCGCAATCAGTTTTGATTCCCGTAGGTCACCCAGCAAGCGCGTCACTGTCACCCGCGTTGAGCCGATCGCTTCCGCAATTGCCTGGTGGGAAAGCTTGAGATCGATGGTGATGCCATCAGGGCTGGGGATGCCAAAGTCGCGACAGAGAATCAGCAAAAAGCTGACCAAGCGAGAACCCATATCGCGGTGCGCAAGCGTCTCGATCATCATTTCGGTCTGCAGAATCCGCGAGGACAGCCCCTGCAGCATCACGTTGGCCAGTTCCGGCCGTTCGATCAGCGCCTTCTGCATGAACTCGATCGGCACCGAAAACAGTTGAACCGGCGTAAAGGCCACTGCATGGTAGAAGCGATCGGAGCGCTGACCTGTCAGCAGCGACAGCACTCCAAACACGCTGTTCTCACGCAGCAGGGCCACCGTAATTTCTTCGCCCGACTCATAGACTCGTGAGAGCTTGACCGCTCCTTTGACAAGCAGGTAGACCCGTTCAGCCGGATCCCCCGGGAAAAAGATGGTCTTACCCCGCTCAAACTGCTCAATCTGGAGGGGCAGCTTACCGCTTCCCAACTCCCGGAACATCGTCAGCAGAGAATTTTCGTTGGCCAGCATCGCAACCGTGCCTTATAACTCCGCGCAAGGAATGGCTGGTGGGCATGGCCATGAACAGCAGCGATCGCGCCGTTGTTGAGAAAGCCAGAACCAGAACGAGCCAAGTGTCTCGTTACCGTACGGCCTAGCCTAGCTGCTGCTTGTAGCAACTGCTACTTTTTCGGCGACAGCCGTGGGGAGGCAGCCAACAGCGGATAATAAGCGGTTGGTTCTGTTGTTGCCCCTGCTATCATGCTCGACCTCTCTGGAAAGAAAGCCCTCGTCACAGGCATCGCCAATAATCGCTCAATCGCTTGGGGGATTGCCCAACAACTCCATGCTGCTGGGGCTGAGCTGGGGATTACCTACCTGCCTGACGATCGCGGCCGGACAGAGTCGAAAGTGCAAGAGCTGACCGCACCACTCAACCCCAGTCTGTTCCTGCCGCTGAATGTGCAAGATGCAGCACAGGTTGACGAGACTTTGGGCACGATCGCCCAGCAGTGGGGCAACTTCGACATCCTGATCCACTGCCTTGCCTTTGCCGGTAAAGAAGAACTGTCGGGTGACTTCAGCGCGACGACTCGCGAAGGTTATGCCCGCGCCCTGGAAATCAGTTCCTATTCATTGATCGACTTAGCGCGAGCCAGCAAACCGCTGCTCAATCAAGGCGGCAGCATCCTGACCCTGACTTATCTGGGTGGCGTGCGCGTCGTGCCCAACTACAACGTCATGGGCACCGCCAAAGCCGCACTGGAAATGAATGTGCGCTACCTGGCAGCAGAATTTGGTCCGCAGGCCATACGCGTCAATGCCATCTCTGCTGGCCCGATTCGGACGCTGGCATCCTCAGCCGTCGGTGGCATCCTCGATATGATTCACCACGTTGAGGAAACCGCACCGCTGCGCCGTACTGTCACCCAAATGGAAGTCGGCAATACGGCAGCCTTCCTCTCCAGCCCGCTCGCCAGCGGCATCACCGGCCAAGTCATCTATGTCGATTCCGGCTACAGCATTATGGGAATGTAGGCCGCGCAACGACTATGCAACTCAGCGATCGCCCTTTGACTGCCCCGGGAACGGCACCCCGCCAAGCCACGGTCAGCCGCCGAACCGGAGAAACCGATGTTCAGGTGTTCCTCAATCTGGATGGCACCGGCCGGTGTCAGGCCGATACGGGGATTCCCTTCCTCGACCACATGTTCGATCAGATTGCTTCCCACGGCCTGATCGATCTGGAAATCACGGCTAAGGGCGATCTGCACATCGATGATCACCACACCAATGAGGATGTGGGCATCACCTTCGGCTTAGCTCTGGCAGAAGCCTTGGGCGATCGCAAAGGGATTGTTCGTTTCGGTCACTTTGTGGCACCGCTGGATGAAGCCTTGGTGCAAGTGGCGCTGGACTTTTCGGGGCGGCCACACCTCACCTATGGCTTGACTCTGCCGACGGAACGGGTGGGCACCTACGAAACACAACTGGTGCGCGAGTTTTTTGTGGCGATCGCCAATAACGCCAAACTGACCTTGCATCTGCGTCAGTTGGACGGCATCAACTCGCACCACATCATCGAAGCGACTTTCAAAGCCTTTGCGCGATCGCTGCGCATGGCCACAGAAGTTGATCCGCGCCGTGCCGGTCAAATCCCTTCTTCGAAAGGGGTCCTTTAGCAGCGGCAGGGCGATCGCCGTCTGTCTTTCCCAGTTCTGAACTCCATCGTTCTGAGGCATCGCTCAGCATGACCAACGCGGTCAACCAAGCGCAATTCTGGGAACAGCGCTATCAGGAGGGCAGCGATCGCTGGGATTTGGGGCAGGCGGCTCCTGTTTGGCGATCGTTACTGGCAGGGACTAATGCACCAGCACCCGGACGGATTGCTGTGCTGGGCTGTGGTCGCGGTCACGATGCCCGTCTGTTTGCTGAGCAGGGATTTGAGGTCGTGGGCTTTGATTTTGCCCCCAGTGCGATCGCAGCGGCTCAAGCATTGGCGCAGGGGACAACAGCTCAGTTTCTGCAGCGGGATATTTTTGCGCTGCCCCAAGAATTTGCCGGTCAGTTTGACACTGTGCTGGAACATACCTGTTTCTGTGCGATCGATCCCGATCGCCGAGCAGAGTATGTCGAAGTCGTGCGACAGATTCTCAAGCCCAAGGGCTGCTTGTTGGGACTGTTCTGGTGCCATGATCGCCCCTCAGGACCGCCCTATGGCTGCAGCCTGACTGAGCTGCGCGATCGCTTTGCTCAAGGCTGGCAAGAAGAGCAACTGGAGTCAGTCACCGAGTCTGTCGAAGGACGGCGTGGCGAAGAGTACCTCGGTCGCTGGCGTCGGTTGGACTAAAGGCGACCAATCGCATCACCAATGATTGTCGCGATCGCAGACTGAGGCTAGGGTTTTGAAGGCGGCACTCGGATTCGAACCGGAGGCGAAGGTTTTGCAGACCTCTGCCTTACCACTTGGTTATGCTGCCAAGCAAAGCTCACTCCTCTACCAGAGACTTTCGAACAACGGTATGCGCTTGCTCTGTCTCAGCAACGGTCATGGCGAAGATCAGATTGCGATCCGCATTTTGACGGAACTGCGTCGACTTGAACCGGACTAAGCGATCGCAACTCACGGCTGTAAAGTCTTAGCAGATAAAGCTTGTCAGGAATTCATTGTTCTGTTGGTTTCGCAGGGTCATGACTGTCGTTTAGAGTTGGCGCAACAGTTCAAAGTTTGAATATTGAACCGAAGCAATGGAGGAAGATTACACTTCTGCTTAGTCAAGAAACACACAGCAACTGTGGCGGAATGATGAAGAACTATCTAAAAGTCACAAAAATTTGATTAACCTTGCGATGATTTAATTACTACTCCGTAAATCCACCTCTGATCGATGCTTCCATTACACCACAAAAATCTTAAAGAAAGTTTTCCAGAGAGAAGGTCTCGCCAAACTCTGTCTTTGCTTGACTAGAGTCATCAGCAGTGTATTTCGATCATTCACAAATCAAGTCCTGTGAAAAAACGCAATGCTCTTATTTTCGCAGTTGGAACCAGTGTGTTTGCTATCGCTTTACCAACTCTAATCTCAATCAATATTGCTAGCAGAGAAGCATTAATTGGTGAGCAGAATTATATGCTGGCTACTGCTCGGGGGTTGCTTCGTAGCTCAGAGAAAGCAGCAGATCAAGTTGATAAAGGTTTTAAAGAGTTACGAGCCCTTCAGTCTGTTCAGACCTGCGATCCAGAGCAGATTCAGGTCATGAGGAAGATTGACCTTGCCTCAGCTTATATTCAAGCAATTGGCTATGTTTCTGGTAACAAGCTAGTTTGCTCTTCAATGGGGAAAGATTCACTTGACTTAGGTCCTGTGGACATTGTTCAGCCTAGCGGAGCAAAGCTCAGGCGTAATGTTGAATTTGATTTTGCTAAAGGGCTTAAATTTATTGTAATTGAACGGGATAGTTTTGCAGCAGTTATTCAGAAGGATGTGCCACTTGATATTTCCAAAGATATAGAAAATATATCAATTACAACTTTATCAAAATCTAATCCTGAGACCCTGACAGCTCGTGGTTTCATAGATCCTAAGTGGATTTCAGCCCTCAACAATCAGCAAGAATCCACTTTTATCGACAAGGGACATATCATTGCAGCTGTCTCCTCTCAACGTTATTTTTTAGGCGCAGTTGTAGCTACTCCAGTCACTGGACTAGCATCAAGAACACGAGCAATTGCATGGATAATTGTGCCTGTGGGTATTTTGGCAGGCATTATCCTTTGGCTTTCAGTTATCTACTTTTTAAGAGGCCAGTTGGCTTTGCCCGCAGTCATAAAAACTGCAATCAAACGTCGTGAATTTTTTCTTACCTATCAGCCAATAGTTAACCTTCAAACAGGAGATTGGGTTGGAGCTGAAGCACTTGTACGTTGGAAACGCCCCGATGGCAAGACTATGGCTCCTGATATTTTTATCCCTGTCGCAGAAGATAGTGGATTAATTCAACTGATTACTGAATATATTGTTGAAACACTGTCTCGGGAGGCGATCGGTTTCTTTGATGAGTTTCCAAGATTTCATATTGGTATCAATCTATCGGCCGCAGATCTGCATACCCCGCAGACAGTTTCTCTAATGCGTAAGGTCGCCAAGGCCACGAGTGCAAAACCAGGAAGTCTAATTGTGGAAGCCACAGAACGTGGCTTTACAGACCCTAAGCTTGCAAATGGAGTAATCAGCAGTTTACGAGCTGATGGAATACAAGTTGCTATTGATGATTTTGGGACAGGCTACTCAAGCTTGTCTTATTTAGAAAATCTTGAGCTTGATTACCTCAAAATAGATAAGTCTTTCGTCGATACAATTGGCAGGGATACAGCAACTAGCAACGTCGTCACACATATCATTGAGATAGCCAAAACGCTGGATTTGATGATGGTTGCTGAAGGAGTAGAGACAGAATTGCAAGCTAATTTTTTGCGCAATCGTGGGGTTCAATATGCTCAAGGATGGTTCTTTGCAAAGCCAATGCTTTTTCCTGAATTATATTCAAAACTTAGAGCTAGAGCTATGCGCAGCTACTCTGAGGCTTGAACACAACTGATAATTTGTCAAACTTGATATTTAATGGAAGGTTTTTTGCGGGATTATTATACTTTTTGATTTTACACAAGAAAACCATTAGAAGCTATTCCTAGGACAGCCAAAGAGGCGGCTGAGATAGGGAGTATTGTTAATATCTTTCTGCCTTCAAGGAAGTTGGCGAGCTCCCATAGGACAAGGACATTAATTGACTTGCATTAGATGGCTGGGGCAGCTTGATAACTAGCCCCGCTACCGCTGAAATCGACTACAAAAAGACAGCAATTATTTCAACAATACTCATTTAAACCAAGATATTTCTTTAGCGCTGACCTCACCGTATGGACTGAAATTGTTCAAGCGTCAGTCCGGATTTAAAGTCCGACTGCCCCTTGTTGAACCACCGTCTCCAGTCCACCGATCGCATGACACCTGCGTGCGATCGCTTGGGCGAAGGCCAGAATTTCTGCCGAGTCCAGAGAGAATTAAAAGGCGGCACCCGGATTCGAACCGGGGGTGAAGGTTTTGCAGACCTCTGCCTTACCACTTGGCTATGCCGCCAGGCACAGTCCACTACTCTAGCAGAGACTTTCGAACAACGGTATGCGCTTGCTCTGTCTTAGCAACGGTCACGGCGAAGATCAGATTGCGATCCGCATCCTGACGGAGCTGCGCCAACTTGAACCGGATTGGGCGATCGCGGCGCTCCCGCTGGTGGGCGAGGGTCATGCGTTTGCGGCTGCCCAGATTGCACGAATTGGCCCTCGACAGGTGCTGCCCTCCGGCGGTTTTCTCAATCAAGACTGGCGGCAATTGCTGCGCGATTTGGCAGGTGGCCTAACGGGACTGACCTTTGGGCAATGGCAGGCCGTGCGGCAGTGGTCCGAGTCGGGTAGCGCGGTGCTGGCGGTTGGCGATATTGTGCCGCTGCTGTTTGCCTGGGCCAGCGATCGCCCCTTTGCTTTTGTGGCGACAGCGAAGTCGGACTACTACTGGCGGGATGAACAGGGGCTGTTGCCGATCTCGAATCCGACAATGCTGTGGTCGCGCTGGCAGCGCAGCTACTTTGACCCTTGGGATCGCTGGTTGATGAAGCATCCGCGCTGTCGAGCCGTTTTCCCACGCGATCGCCTGACGGCTGAGGGGTTACAGCAGCTTGGGGTACCGGCGATCGCAGTCGGTAATCCGATGATGGACGGCCTCGAGGCACCGGAAGCTGCAGCTTGGTCCCCCCTTTTGCCGACGGGATCGCGTTGGTTGCTGTTGCCAGGTTCTCGGCCGCCGGAAGCTCAGCGAAATTGGTCGCAGATCATTGATGCACTGCCGGTTGATCCCGACCGCGCTTTTGTGGCGTTGGCGGCGATCGCGCCTTCCTTGCCGCTAGCGGAGTTCACGCAAGGTCTCAGCGATCGCGGTTGGCAACCTGCGGCTAGTCCGATTCCCGAGGCGATCGCCTTTCAAAAAGGAGCAGGTTGGTGCCTACTGGGGCAGCGGAATTTCGCGCCGTTTCTACAACTTGCCGAGGGCGCGATCGGAATGGCTGACACCGCGACAGAGCAATGCGTGGGGCTCGGTAAGCCCGCTTTCACGATCGCGGGACAGGGGCCGCAGTTCACCCGTGGGTTCGCAGAAGCGCAGACTCGCTTGTTGGGGCAATCGGTGCAGTTACTCTCTCAACCTTCGGACTTCCTAACCGCATGGGAGGCTTATCAAGCCGATCTAGCCATGCAAGAAGCGACCGCAACCAATGGACGCTTACGTCTTGGAGAAGCGGGGGCAGCAGCCCGGATTGCCGAGGTCCTGCGATCGCAGCTGCTAGAGTCAGCGTGATTTATTCCTGTTGCGCCCTATGAGTTTGGCGGAAGACGAGCGCTTTATGCGACGGGCGATCGCGCTGAGTCGGCAAGCAGGATTGATCGATTGTACGGGCGGGCCTTTTGGCTGTGTAATCACTCGCAACGGCGAGATCATCGCGGAAGGCTTCAATCAAGTCCTGACTGAAAGGGACCCGACTTGGCATGCTGAAATCGCCGCCATTCGACAAGCTTGCCAGCACCTACAAACTGTTGATTTATCGGGATGCACGCTCTACACCAGCGCGGAACCCTGTCCGATGTGTGCGGCAGCCGTTTACTGGGCCAAGCTCGAGCGCCTTGTTTTTGCGACCCGCTGCTCTGACACTGCTGCCTACGCCGAGTTTGATGACAGCACTATCTATGCTGAGATCCAAAAGCCAGCCCGCGATCGCACAATTCCCCATCAAGAACTGCTGCGATCGGAAGCTCAGATCGTTTGGCAAGACTATCAGCAACAACGCGATCGCACCCCGAATTGAGGGCTGAGCGATCGCTCCTGATTGCTAACGATCCATCAACTCGCTCCGACCAGTCTCTAGACTGACCCCTCACGCTGGCAAAGATTGCACTGTCTAGTGTCTAGGGATCAGGCTGCAGCCGACTGAAATGGAGCAGCAATTTTTTGCAGCCAAAGAAAAGAAAATAGTGTTAACGTCTTGCATTAATTCGTCGCAATTAATCAAGAACTATTACGATGCTGCAGAAAGTGACTCGCTTCTTGGGAATCCTTGCGCCACTTTGCTTAGCATCTTCGCTGTCTGCTGCGCCGCCCCCTGAAACCTTTGCCATCCGATCGACTGCAGACCTCGAGCGTCTGTTAGCCGGTCTCAGCCGCGATCGCGATGCAGGCGCCCGCCAAGAAATTCAAGCCTTGATGGCGGTTCTTCTCGAAAAAGGGGTTCCCGTCCGCTATCAGCCCAACGGAGAACTGGGGCCCGGCCAGCGCTTTGTCCGTTTCGGCGTCTTTTCCACCAGCGGTCAACTGACCCTGACCGATCAGCCGCTGCGGGATACACGGACACTCTTGACTACGCTGCGCCATGAAGCTTGGCATGCCGTGCAAGCCTGCGCCACCAATGGCCGTCCTCGGGGACAACTCAAGCCGGTTGGCATCCGGACAACTGCAGCCGCGCAGCAAGCCGTGATTGACAAGGGCTATCGCCCTCACGACCACGCGATCGAAGCCGAAGCCTTTACCGCTCAGTTTGTGCCGTATCAGTCCTTAGAGGCACTGAGAGAGTATTGTCCATAGCTTGCAAGCGCGATCGCGCCATTGATTGACCATGCAGGCTGACCAAAAATGGGACGCAGTAGGTCAGTAGAGCAGAAACCCAACGCGACTGCGTCATTTGGCCATTGGCTGTTGCCCAGCCATGGTTAATCGTAAACAGGAGCGTACCGATGAATAACGCTACCCGCACAGCTGTCGCGATCGCCCGACGATCGCGACAGGTTTGACGAAAAGCGGCGATCGCAGACAACAGACACTCACTGGGACTCCGATCGACAGTCTGCACTGCCCCAGCTTGACCGACTGTCTGATTTGCCACCAATTGCCCCTAGCCTTTCAGCTTTTGGTTGAGGATTTGGTTCGAGAGCTTCGGATCGACACGCCCACCCGTTTTCTTCATCAGTTGACCCACAAAGAAGCCCTGCAGCTTGGTTTTACCAGCACGGAACTGCTCTAGCTCCGTGGGGTGCGCCGCCAAAAGTTCATCAACTAGCGCTTCGATCTGCGCCGGATCGGAGATTTGCGTCAGACCCTTCGCTTCCACGATCGCTTTGGGAGAGCCACCTTTTTCCAGCAGTTCCGGCAGAATTTCCTTGGCAATTTTGCCGCTGATCGTGCCCGCTTCAATCAGGTTGACCAGTTCCGCCAAATCTTGTGGCTGCAGCGGCAGATCCGATACCAGCAATTTGTTGGCGTTGACGTAGGCCGCGATGTCGCCCATCAGCCAGTTGGCCGCCTGCTTAGCATCCGCACCGGCAGCCACGGTTGCTTCGTAGTAATCCGCCGTGCTTTTCTCGTCGGTCAGCACCCGCGCATCGTAGGCCGAAAGTCCATATTGCTCAGCGTAGCGATGGCGTTTTTGCGCCGGTAATTCCGGCAATTCACTGCGCCAGGTTTCCCGCTGAGTCTCGCTGACTTCGATCGGGCCGAGATCTGGTTCAGGGAAGTAGCGATAGTCGCTTGATCCCTCTTTGGAGCGCATCGACTTGGTGACTTGCTTGCCTTCATCCCAGAGACGAGTCTCTTGGACGATCGGCTCACCCGTTTCGAGGCAGCGAATCTGGCGCTCAATCTCGAACTCGATCGCCCGTTGAATGGCGTTGAACGAGTTCATATATTTGATTTCGACTTTGGTACCGAATTTCTCGGTGCCCTTGGGGCGAATCGAGATGTTGACGTCGCAGCGCAGCGAGCCTTCAGCCATGTTGCCGTCGCTGACGCCGAGGTAGCGCATGATCCGGCGCAGTTCTTGGGCGTATTCCGCTGCTTCCTTACCCGTACGCAGATCGGGTTCCGAGACGATTTCCGCCAAGGCCACACCAGCGCGGTTGTAGTCCACCAAGGAGTGGGTCGAACCCGCGAGGCGATCGCTCCCAGCATGGACGAGTTTGCCCGCGTCCTCTTCCATGTGCAGGCGGGTCACGCCAATTTTCTTGGTGTAGGGTTCTTTGCCCTTCTCGGCGACCTCGATTTCAATCCAGCCATGTTCCGCGATCGGCAGGTCGTACTGCGAGATCTGATAGTTCTTAGGCAGGTCGGGATAGAAATACTGCTTGCGATCGAACTTGCTGTAGGGCGCAATCTGGCAGTTCAGCGCCAAACCGGCTTTGACGGCATACTCCAGCACCTTCTGGTTCAGCACCGGCAGGGTACCCGGCAGACCCAGCACCACCGGATCGATATGGGTGTTGGGGTCGGCACCAAACTCCGTCGAGGCGTTGGAGAAAATTTTAGTGGCGGTGCCGAGCTGGACGTGTGTTTCCAGACCGATAACTGCTTCGTACTCAGTCTTTACAGGAGCCGTCGCTGTCATAGCACCAAGGGGCAAAACACTTTGCCATTATATCGCTGCCCTTTGCCGATCCTGTCGCTGTCAGGCATTTAAGGGGGAAAGTAGCAGCGATCGCTTTAGCAGATATCATTACGAGCCTGTTTCCCGCCTGCACACTATCTGTCATTGACCAACAGAATCAGCCTGCTAAAGAGTGCCCATCTTCCATAGCGAGATCATGCCTCATTGGAGATTGGAAAAATTAGTTTTTACATGACCAAGGAATAGGCACAATGTGGCCCACCCAAGTACACGAAATTCTACTTCTGTAGGCACCATTATAATTAAGAATTTTCAGAATGATAAGTTCTAAGTACCACAAGCATATCTTCCAAGTTTCTGTTCTCACTGCAGAAGAGTGCCTTGCATATTTAACTCGATTTTTTTGAGTTGGATGAGTTATTGTATTTCGCATGGCTGTCATAGCGTCAGCTGAATCCATCCAATTCTCTGATTTGGCTAACTTAGATAACTCAACTAGTTCAGAAGGAATATCTGCAGACACTCCAGACCAATGAATAAGTAAACGTATTCTTTCAGCTGCAGAAATCCTCGTATAACCATCATTGCTAAGCCACTTTTCCCGTTCTACAAGAACGGCAGAAGAAAGTAATTCTAGCGCTGTTTGTGCTTGGATTATAGCTCCTTCTAACCCACCTGAGAATGCGTTAGCAGAAAGATACCAATGCAGGGCTGTTTGAAGAACTTCACGCCAATCCTCATCATCCCATAACGACATAAAACTGCTGAATGGATCCTCAAGGACTTTTGAATACTGCATATCAGTCCATGTAAAACAATTTCTAAAGGGATCAACACGTGGACAAGACCATTCCATCACACTTAAACCCGAGGAAGATCCATCATTACCAACTGGAAAAACACAGCCTATCCATCTTCCGACTGCGAAAGATAGATATAGAGAAAAAACATCTAGAACTTGAATACCTTCGCTAAATTGAAATTTAGAACCATCTAATCTTGTCAATCTCACTGAATGAGTGAGAGCATATCCTGACTGCTCACACAGCGAATTAAGTATGTTTTTATGTCCTTTTTTAGAATCAACAATAATTTTCCAGTCAGAACATATAAATTTAAGCCTAGCTCTACAAGAGGTTCCATCAGCATACATGATTGGGTCACCATAGATTTCATGTAGATTGACAATAGAGCAATCAATGTAATCCACTCTATATTGGGGATTATGTTGTATTTTTTGGCTCATAAAGCCAAAAATTGACTCTTCTAATCCACCTGTGGAAATATGTGAAATCTTGCAATTCTTGATTAGCTTTTTATTTTTAAGATATAGATCGACAGTATCTAGTAATAGTGATTTTATTGTTCCTATGGGCAACCCTGTAATAGAAAAGCGAACTGCAGGAATCGGAAGCCAAGTTAGCCAAATTCTTCCATTAGACTGAACCAGTACATCATCAACATTGACGTAAATCTCGTCATTGTAAAATTCAATCTCTTGATTTAAATTGGTGGAAAAATGAATATCTTCCAATGCAAGAGGGTAGTTCATTGATTGAATCTCGGAAAGAATCTAGATAATCATCATGTTGAATTAGGTCTATATTCAACATCCTTGTTTTGGCTTTGTATCTCAATTAAATTATTAGTTAATTTGCTGTTTAGATAGTTAAGTTTTAGATAGTAAAGATTGAATAGCATCAGAAGTCGGCTGAGCTGCGATCGCGCCAGGATTCAGGGTCGTCAAGGCACCAGCAGCACTAGCCCAGCGAATCGCTGTTTGCACCTGCTCTGCGCTCGTCCACTGGAAGTCCATTTGCGTGTTTTGCGCTAGCCAAGCAGCGACAAATGCATCTCCCGCGCCGGTCGTATCGATCGCCTTTACCGGAAAAGAGGGACAGTGACCCTGCCAACCAGCAACCCAGTAGTGGCAGCCGCGATCGCCATCCGTAATCAATACTGCTTGTAGCTGCGGTTGTCGGGCTTGAATTGTTGCTGGATCAACCGTGTCGAACAGCCATTCCGCTTCTTCTCTCGCTAATTTCAACTGCTGAATTTGAGGCAGGATGGCACGAATGCGATCGGGAGCCAAACTGGGATCAGGCCAGAAACTTGGTCGCCAGTTGACATCCAAGAGAACGGTCATTCCCTGCTGATTGGCCCAAGTCAGCGCTTGCTGCGCCGCGATCGCACTACTGGGATAAGCCAGCGGAATCGTGCCTAAGCAGAGCACTTTGGCCAAACGAAACCAAGCCTGCGGCAACTGCTCCGCTTGCAGTTCCGTATCCGCAAATTGATCGCAAGCGATCGCGCCAAACCCTCCGAACTGGCGATCGCCCTGAGCGGTTCGCAGCACTTGCACCTGTCGGGTCGGCAGGCGGGGATGCCGCTGCACCGCCGCGATCGCCACGCCATTGTCTTGGAGAACTTGAAAGAGGCGATCGCCTTCAGGATCAGAACCGAGGCAGGTAATCAGTCCCGACTGAACACCAAGCTTGACTAGCGCCGTTGCAACATTGGCGGGAGCACCCCCCGGCCAAGGTGTCCAACTTTGCACCTGTTCCGCCGGAAGATCGCGATCGTTGGCCAAACAATCCCAGAGCATTTCTCCCAGACAGATGACCGTTGGCGCTTGGGCTGTCATCCCCGCTTCCCCCGTGGATCTTTCGCTTCACCCTAGCGAGTCTGCCAACGGAATCGAACGACCCACAAAAAGTGTAGGAAGCGTAGCGATCGCCACAAATATTTACAGAATATTGGCTAAGCTGTGGGCGCAGTCCGCGGAGGGCCTTGCCAATGGCCTTAGTTCGACAAGTTGAAGTTCTTCCCGTCGAAAGCTTTCGTAGCGGTACTGCTCAGTTTTTTGCGCCCCAAACCTGCGATCAAACCATGGTGGTTGAGCTCGGTGCAGAGCAGGTGGAAGACTTATTTGTCCATCACTTCCAAACCGACCAACTAATGGTGCTACAGGGTCAGTTCGTTCTAGTCGTGCTAGAAAATCGGCGCTATCGCTATCTACCCCTGAGCGATCCCAAACGGGAAGTGGTGCGGATTCCGCCGGGGATTCCCCACGGAGCAGTCAATCTCAGTGGCGAACCTTGCCTACTAGTCAATGCGGTTATTCGCCATGGGGAACCGTGCGATCGCGATTATCGACCGCTGCAGCCTCCCCTGCCCTACGACTGGGCAGCCATTCAGCAGGCATTGCAGAGCCTGCGATCGCCGCGCCAGCCGCAACCACTACCTAGACAAAGGAATCGAGATCAAGGGACTTCAGGCCACCTTGCTCAATCTGGCGCATCACATTCGTAAGCTGCCACCAAACCAGCCCTGCCGTCAGCACTGTCAGCGGTAGGGCGATCGCGGCAGCAAACCAAGCCGGAAATCCAAAAATTTGCATACCAGCAGCCAAGAACAAGCCGACGCCGATCACCATGGCCAGATAGGGCAAACGCAGTTCAACACCCCGCAGAGCGGAGAGTGGCGTCTCTGGGTCAACCAACCATTGCCGGACCAACTGCTTGAGGATTGCAGCAAAGGCAGAACCACTGGTGACCGCAGCCAAAAACCCTGCAATCAGCAGAAAGTAGGGGGGCTGATCTGGAAAGTAGTACAAGCAGACCTCAGAGATGCAACGGCTTTGATCCTAGCGGCTTAGATGAGCTTGACAGCGCGCAGGCCGAACAGCAGCGCGATCGCAGTAAAAATGCCACCGCCAAGAACCAAGCCAAAAAAGACTGCGCCCATAATTTCAGTTCTGAACTTGCACGCTCTTTATTGAAGCAGAAGCAGCGCCCAGCACCTATGAATCGGGCTCAGCCTCAGGTTCAGCGATAGCCGCTTTGAGCTGGTTGTAGAGCGCCTTGAACTGTTTCTGGCGCAGGTTGTGATTCACGATCGGGGCAGGATAGCCTCGGCGTCCAATCGGCGTGATCTCCCCACTGATCAAGTCCTTGGGATGGACATGGCGCAGTTCTGGCAGCCAACGTTTGATGTAGGTCGCCGTGGCATCAAACTTCTTGGCCTGACTAGCAGGATTGAAAATCCGCAGCGGTTTGGGATCCATGCCACTGGAAGCGCTCCACTGCCAACCGCCGTTATTTGCAGCCAGATCGCCATCGACCAAGTGCTGCATAAAGAACTGCTCCCCACGCCGCCAGTCGATGATCAAATCCTTGGTCAAAAAGCTGGCAACAATCATCCAGCAACGGTTGTGCATCCAGCCGGTTTCAGTCAGTTGGCGCATCGCTGCATCAACAATCGGATAGCCCGTTTGCGCCTGGGTCCAAGCCGTGAACAGAGCCTCGCGATTTTCCCAAGGGAATTGCTGCCAGAGCGAGCGATAGGGACCATCGGCCAGGCTCGGGAAATGGTAGAGCGCATGCTGATAGAACTCCCGCCAAGCGAGTTCCTGCTGCCAAACGCGAATGCTGTTGCGGGCTTCGTCGCTGCGGCTGAGGGCATGGGCTGCACTGGCAGCCCGCCAAGCCTGACGAATACCGATCGCCCCGAATTTCAAAGCGGGACTCAAGCCCGAGGTTCCTGCTTCCGCCGGAAAATTGCGCTGGGGATCGTAGTCGGCGATCGCGCGATCGCAAAATTCTTGAAGACGGGCGATCGCCGCTGTTTCCCCCGGCTCCACTGGAAAACCCCCGTCCCAGTCAAAGCCAAGCTGCTTCAGGGTCGGTAGTTCCGACAACAGCAGAGGTGCGATCGCAGTTAGTTGCTCTGGTGAGAGATCGACCAGTTCTGTCGGTGTGGCAACCGGCGTGGGCTTGGGCTGAGCCTGCCAATTTTTCCAAAACGGCCCGTAGACGCTGTAGGGATTACCGCTGCCGCTGAGGATTTGATCGGGGCTATGGAGCAGTTGATCCCAGAGTTGAACAGCCCGAATGCCTGCCGTTTTCAGAGCGGCTGCGACCTGCCCATCGCGATCGCGGCCGTAGGGTTCAATGTCTTGGTTCCAATAAACTGCTTCCGCCTGAAGCTGCTGCGCCAGTTGCGGGATCAGGTGTTGTGGATCCCCTTGGAGCAATAGCAGCCGACTGCCCGCCTGTTGATAACGCTGCTGGAGTTCCTGTAGGCAGCCCTGCAGGTAGGCAACCCGTGCTGGCGCCATGTCAGCACTCTGGAGAATCTGAGGGTCGAGGCAAAACAGACCGATCAGCTGCGCTGATTGTGCCCGCGCCGCCGCCAGACCAATGTTGTCGCTGAGGCGCAGGTCACGCCGGTGCCAAAACAGAATCGGAGCCGCCACAGCTGCCTCGGAAATAAGCCTTGGCTATTCTAGAAGGCTGATTTACTGGAGCCGCGATCGCAGCTTGCTGGTTCAGCCCTAAAGCTGGATCACCACTTGATTCTCAACCACGGTTTCCAGGGTCAGCAGATCTTCAATCGTCACCCGCAAAAAACGATCGCGATCAACCCAGAACTGGAGCCGTAGACGGTCAACCCCCGGATCGCCGGGTGGATCAAGTCGGGCGATCGTGCGGGCGGTTTCGCTATCATTCAGCGCCTTTGCTGCCGTGCGATCGGGCCCAATCCGGCGCGTAATCAGGCGATCGCCATCAAAGAAAATCTCCGTCGCGCCGCGATCCTGACTCAGTTCACCGAGGACTAATTCCATGCTGGGTTGTTGCGCCACCGAAGCCCCCAGCACTAGCTCGACCGGTTCCGCCATCGGGTAGGCTTGGCCGGGCGGAATCAGTGGATGCCAATCATGGCGCTGACTGCGATGGTTCCAGTAGCGAATGCCGTAGCTGTGATAGAGAAAATCGCGGACTTCTAGCCCTTGCGCCAGTTGCAAAGCACCGCAAGCTACCGCCTCAAAGGGGCGATCGCAGCGAATCTTTTCAGTCGGGAAATAACCCGCCAGCCAGTCTTGCACAGCAGGAATTTGGGCGCTGCCACCGACCATCAGAACAGCTGCAATCGCATCAGGATTAATGCCTTGGCGGCGACCTTGCTGGAGGACTGATTCGAGCAATTCATCCAGTTGTTCAGAGAAGCCGCGATCGTGCAGAATCTGCTGAAATTGCGAGCGATCAAGCTGTAGTTGTAGGCTTTGCAGCGTTTCGTCATCAAAGTAGACTTCGCTCGCCTCAGGCGTTGTCGAAAGCTGGATTTTGATCCGCTCCGCTAAGCGCGTCAGGACACGCGTTGGAGCCGTATTCAGTTGTTTCGCAAAGTAGTCGGTCAGCCAGTCATCGAGATCATTGCCGCCAAGGTTTCGACCTGCTTTTGCTAGCACCCGCGCCAGTTGCGGGCGCTGACCGCTGTTGTCGCCAAAAGATTGGTCGCCCCATTTGAGGATGAAACCCAAGGGCGATCGCACCTTGGAGGTAGTCTGTCCCAACTCAATTAAGGCGAGATCGAGGGTGCCACCGCCAAAGTCAAAGACCAGAATGGGCGACTGCTGCTCGACACCGTAGCCCAGCGCTGCCGCCGTTGGTTCGTCAATCAAGCGGACGCGATCGACCGGCCACTGTTGTGCCACGCGACTCAGCCACAGCCGATAGTTCTCAAAGCTATCGACGGGCACCGTCAGCACGAGGTCAGCGCCGTCGCGATCGCCCGGTTCTAAAGCAGCAATCACTGTGTCCAAAAACCACTGGCCGACCTGTTCAAAGTCAGGGCAGACACCATCTAAATCCGGCAGAAAGCCCGTAACTTCTGCCCCAATCCCGCGCTTAAAACTGCGAAAAAAACGGGAATCCTGCGGGCGATCGCGCCCTTGATCGCGCACAGCTTGCCCTGCGAGCAAACGGGGCATCGTCGCTTCTTCGACGTAGAGCAGACTGGGAATCAGTGGTGGGGTTTGGGAGCCCCGCTGACTGAGATTGGTCAGCGACAGCAATTCCGGCGATTGCGTTTCTGTATTCCAACGCGCCACCACAGTATTACTGGTGCCGAAATCCAGCGCGATCGCCACGCGAAACCACCCTTGCTGTCTGTGCTTTCAGTTTACGAAAGCCCTGGGATCGCCCTCACTCGTTTCAGGACAAACGATCGACTTCCGCCCGCTGGATCAAGCGATCGCGCCAACGATACCCCGGTCGCCAAATCACAACGCGATCGCCTGGCTCGGCCTGACCCTCGCGCAGCAATTGCCAACTGGGATCAAAGGCGAACTCCTGGCCGATCGTCCCGAGGGTTTCAACTTGCCAGTCTTTCAACAACTGCTCCAGCGGTTGCAGCAAGGGCAACAGTCGCTCTGCGGGTAAATCCGATCGCTGTTGAGCAGCCCAAGCGGCGCGGGGCCAGTTCAATAGCCACGGCTCCAAGCGATGCAGCCCATCCTGCTCAAAGGTTTCGCGATCGCTGGTTGAAGCGATCGGGGCAGGAGTCTGGCGGGCTGATTCCGGCTCGACTAACTTGGCAACATCGATCTGAAGGACAGCCGCGATCGCCGCTAATTGTTTCCAAGTGAGTGAGTCGCCTTGACCTTGTCGCAGGCGCTGCAAGACTCGCTCAGAGACGCCACTTTGCTGAGCGAGCGATCGCCAACTGGTGAGGCCTTGTGCCTGCATCCACTGCCGCAACTGGGCTTCCATCGGGAACTAGCTTTCCAGCAGACTGCGCAGCATCCAAGCATTTTTCTCGTGGATTTGCATCCGCTGAGTCAGCAAGTCAGCGGTCGGTTCATCGCTGGCAGCATCGACGATCGGGAAAAGAGCCCGCGCGGTTCGCACCACCGTTTCTTGACCAATCACCAACTGCTGAATCATCTCAGTGGCGCTGGGAATGCCGTCTGCTTCTTCAATGCTGGTGAGTTTGGCGTAGGCGCTGTAGCTGCCAGGTGCCGGAAAACCAAGGGCGCGAATCCGTTCGGCAATCAAATCGACGGCCAAGGCTAGCTCGTTGTATTGCGTCTCAAACAGCAAGTGCAGCGTCTGGAACATCGGGCCGGTGACATTCCAATGGAAATTGTGGGTTTTGAGATAGAGGGTGTAGGTATCTGCCAGCAGTCGGGAGAGCCCATCTGCGATCGCCTGCCGATCGTCATTACTGATGCCAATGTCCACGGGCAGCGTGGCCGCTTTTTTACCTTCCGATTTTTTACCCATACAGCTTGCAACCTCAGAATTCCAGTGTTCAGTTTGCCCCATCAAGGCCGATCGCCTTAGTTAAGCCAGATGCAGAGCCAGCACCGATCGCGGTGCGCGCCGAATCCGGCAGCGAATCGTTTCCAAGCCTAGCCGCTGGTGCGCTTCGTAGCGGTGACAGCCCGAGAAGCCGTAATATTCGCCCTCGACTTCCAGCACCTCGATCGGCTCACGCAAGCCTTCAGCCGCGATCGAGACCATCAAGTCCTGCACTTTCTGCGGATCGGTGTTGCGAGGCAGGGGACGGCGAATTTGATGGACGGGGAGTTCAGCAACTCGCATGGGACTATTGTCATCTCATACTCATTACGAGTTTAATTTAGCTCAGGTTCTTGCGATCGCTGCAGTTTTCCGCTTTTGGGTGGTCTGGAACAGCAACAGAGAGGTGGCTGTGTTCTGAGCCGCTACGAAAGGAAGCAAGCTAGAGTTCAGGGAATAGCAATTCGCGATCGCAGTGGTGGATTCGCTTCAACAGTGGCAAGAGGTGGAGGCGGTGTTAGCCGACCTCAGCCAAGCCAGTCAGGAACATCACTACCGCCAGACGCATCGGCTGGTGCAGGACTATCTCGATCGCCTGCAGCTCAGTCCGCGTGAACAACAGGGACTGGAACCGCTGCTGAAAAGTCTGGAGCGCATGCAGGCCAAGCTGGAGCAGCAAGTCCTCCATATCGCAGTGTTTGGATTGGTGGGACGGGGAAAGTCCTCGCTATTGAATGCGCTAGTTGGGGAAACGGTTTTTGAGACGGGCGCGATTCATGGTGTGACGACCGCGATCGCCACGGCTGCTTGGCCGTTGACGACGGATGAGGATGGTGTGCAGCGCTTGCGCTGGTCAGGCTTGGGTGATGTGCAAGTCGAGCTAATCGACACGCCGGGCATTGATGAAATTGACGGCGATCAATGGGAAGCCCTCGCCAAACGGGTCGCGCAACAGGCCGATTTGATTCTGTTTGTGGTCAGTGGCGATATCAGTCAGCTAGAACAGGACACGCTGACGGTGTTGCACCAAGCCCATAAGCCGCTGTTGCTGGTCTTGAATAAGGCGGATCAATACGGCGATCGCGATCGCGAGGCGATTCGCAACAAGCTGGCCGATGAGCGGTTGCGGCATTTGATCTCGATCGATGAAATTGTGACGGTGGCCGCTGCGCCGCGCCAAGCCGAACCGGAGTATGACGGCGATCGCCTTGTGGGGACGAAGTTAGTCAGTCTGCCGCCCCAAGTTGAGCCACTGCGTCAGCGAATCATCACGCTGTTGCTGCACGAAGGACAGTCCTTGCTAGCGCTGAATGCCTTGCTGCAAATGGCGATGGTCGATCGCCAAGTCGTGCGCCGCAAGCTACAAAGCCGCGATCGCCAAGCCGAGGAATTGATCTGGCGATTTGCGATCGCGAAAGGGATGGCTGTCGCCATCAACCCAATCAGTTTTGTCGATCTGCTGGGAGGTGCCGCGATCGATGTCGCGCTGATTCTGCAACTCTCCCAGCTCTACGATCTGCCGATTGGTGAAGGCAAAGCGATCGCCCTACTCCGCACGATCGCGGTAGGCATGGGCAGTTTAGGGCTGGGTGAAGGCTTAGTGCGCGTCGGTTTGAGTGCCCTCAAGGGACTCATGGGCGTGGCCGCTCCCGTCAGTGGCGGCTTGAGCTTGGGCGTTTACGTCCCTGTTGCGCTCACTCAGGCAGGGATTGGTGGTTTTGCCACCTACGCGATCGGGCAAGTGACCAAGGCTTATCTGGCCAATGGTGCAGATTGGGGGCCAGAAGGAGCCGGACTGCTGACCCAGCAAATCTTGGACAGTTTGGATGAAGCCGCGATTTTGCAACGCCTGCGGGGTGAAATCGATCGCCGCTTACGGCTCAAGCAGCTTTAGCGGCGGAGAGCCATGCATTTAGCCCTGTTTGGAACCAGTGCCGACCCGCCCACCTTGGCGCATCAAGCGATCATCCAAGGCTGCGCTGATTGCTTTGATCATGTGGCGATTTGGGCGTCAGACAACCCTTTTAAGCAACATGCGGCTTCCCTGCGCGATCGCAGTCAGATGTTGGCGGCCATGGTCAATGCCTGTCAGCCGCCCCTGAGTAATGCACAGGTTTACGCTGACCTCAGTTTTCCGCGCACGATTCAGACCCTGACAGTAGCTCGCGATCGCTGGCCACAAGCCAAGATTTCGCTAGTGATTGGCAGTGATTTGCTAGCGCAGATTCCCCGCTGGTATCAAGCGGCGCAGTGGTTGCCGAGCGTCTCCTTGTTTGTGGTGCCCCGTCCTGCCTCTAATGATTGGCAAACCGCCGCCGATTGGTTGACGCAACAAGGCACCACTGTAGCGATCGCACCCTTCCAAGGTCCCGCGATCGCATCCTCGACCTTTCGAGAAAGCAGCGACTGGCGACTGCTACCGGCTGCCGTTACCGCCTACATTCATCAACATCAGCTCTATTCCTCGGCTTCCGCTGCCCTATGAAACTGGCGATCGCGCAACTTAATCCCACGATTGGGGATTTGACCGGTAATACCCAAGCGATTGTGGCGGTGGCTCGGGAAGCCCAACAAGCAGGAGCGCGATTGCTGTTGACGCCGGAACTGTCGCTCTGCGGCTACCCACCTCGCGATTTGCTGCTGTTACCCGATTTTCTGGCGGCGATCGCTGATCAGCTTGAGCAACTCTGTCGCGAAGCCCCAAAGGATATTGCACTGCTGGTGGGTGCTCCGCTGCCGAATCCGCAAGCGGGCATTGAGGGCGGCAAGCCGCTGTTCAATGGCGCGGTGCTGATTGAGAACGGTGAAATCCGCGATCGCTTCTACAAACAGTTGCTACCCACCTACGACGTCTTTGATGAAGACCGCTATTTTCAGTCGGGGCAAGGCGGTTGGTTTGACCTCCAAGCGGAGGGAGAAACCCTGAGAGTGGGGGTCAGCATTTGCGAAGACCTTTGGAATGAACCGGAGTTCTGGGGAGAGCGTCGCTACGAATCGGATCCGATCGCGGCCTTAGTGGCTGATCAAATTGACTTGCTGGTCAATCTTTCGGCTTCGCCCTACTGCTTTGGCAAACCCAAACTGCGCGAAGCCCTACTCCGGCATACCTGTCGCCGCTATCAAATTCCGTTGCTCTACGCCAATCAAGTCGGCGGCAATGATGACCTGATTTTTGATGGCAACAGCTTTGTCCTGAATGCCGCAGGTGAGGTTTTGCAGAGAGGTAAACACTGCCAAGCTGAATTGCTGATCGTAGATTGGCAGCAGATCCAATTGGCACCTGCAACTACAGCGATCGCCTCTCCATCACTCACAGAGTCACAACAGGATTTAGCTGAACTCTGGGAAGTGTTGGTGCTCGGACTGCGAGATTACACCCGTAAGTGTGGCTTCAAAAGCATTGTCTTGGGGCTAAGTGGTGGGATTGACTCAGCATTGGTTGCTGCTTTAGCTGCTGCTGCGATCGAGGCAGAGAATGTGCTCGCGATTCTGATGCCTTCACCCTACAGTTCCGATCACTCAATTACGGATGCGATCGCCCTAGCCGAGAATCTTCAGATTCGCCATGAAACGATCGCAATCGCACCCTTGATGACGGCTTTTGAACATTCGCTATCGGACTTATTCGCAGGGCGATCGCCGGATGTCACGGAAGAGGATATCCAATCGCGGATTCGCGGCACTTTACTGATGGCAGCAGCCAATAAATTGGGATCACTTCTGGTTACAACGGGGAATAAGTCAGAGCTAGCCGTTGGCTATTGCACGCTCTACGGCGATATGAATGGCGGCCTCGCAGCGATCGCAGATCTACCCAAAACTTGGGTCTATCAGTTGTGTCACTGGTTAAATTCTGAAGCGGCAGCCGAGGTGCGATCGCAACACTTTCCACAAGCTCCAACAGAAATTATCCCTGACTCAATCCTCACCAAAGCCCCGAGTGCAGAACTTCGGCCCGATCAAGTCGATCAGGATTCACTACCAGACTATGCAGTCTTGGATGATATTTTGGTACGGCTGATTGAAAAACATCAGTCCCGCAAGGAGATTTTAGCGGCAGGTCATTCTTCTGAAGTTCTTGATAAAGTGCTTGGCCTTGTTCGCCGTGCTGAATTCAAACGCAAGCAAGCAGCACCAGGACTGAAAGTGAGCGATCGCGCCTTTGGAACCGGTTGGCGGATGCCGATCGCTTGTCGTTGGGGCTAACTGAATTTCACATTAGATATAGTTATTCATGACGGCATCAAGAAATGCACTAAAACTTGTGAATGACATCAGGCTAGGCTTTCAACAATTTGTCATCCCCATACAGCGAGATGCAAGAATAAAAAATGTTTGCAGCCGACAATAATTGTTCTGGAGCAACTATAAGAGATCGCTGACTTCTAATTAGGAGAAGCTAATGAACTATGCACTCCCCCTAACTGCTTTTGTTGGGAGCTTCACTTTAATGCTCTTGGTAGGGGCACCAGTAAAGGCTTGTCCACCGGGTCACTATCAAATGGGTGGTGGCAATGCTGGTTGGGTCGGTTGTGCGCCCATGGATGGTGGCGTAGGTTCAGGGAACAGTGCTCCCAGCATTGCAGATATGAATATCACTGCTCCCAGATTGTCTACCTACGATGCGAAGCAATGGGTGGATTTCTTTGAGCAAATGGCACAGTCCAGCATCGAGACTGAGCGCGAACTAGTTGGCAAGGAAAACCCAGAGGTCTATGAAGCTTTGTTGCAAGGAGTTTGGATCTTTGGCAGTTCGAAGCTGGATAGCAAAGTCCCCATGTGTACGGCTACTTTTGCAACCCGACGTGGTGGCGTGATGTTCCAAGATTGGACGGGCGATGAGCCAGGGACATTTCTTGCCTTCTACAACGTCAACATTCAGAGGGTGAATCAGGTGAAGCGTGTCCGGGTTCGTCTCGAGCAATCCGGCGAAAGTCAGACAGTCGAAGCGTTCCAGACTAATTACCCGCTTGTGGACACGATGGGCATGCTGATGTCTCGCGTGCCCTCAACTGAAGCACTTTTGTCGTCCATCGAAGACAACCAAGATTTCAACATCTACATGCGGGAGTCGGATATCGAAACAAGACGCGGCCTAGGGCTCTTACTCCTTCCGAATCGAGGCAGGAACGATGTTGAATACAAAGTCGTTTCTGGAGAATGGCACAGTGGCCTATCTGCCCGCGACGCTCTAAAAGCCTGCATTCAAAAGCGTGATGCTCGCTAAATCGATGAGATCCCTTGCAGAGATCTTGCAGTCTTGCTCTGACGCCTTATTCCCCGCTGAAATGGGGCGTAAGAAGGTTGACATTCACAGCACAGATTGTGATGGGGATACGCCACTTCATGTGATGGTGCGACGGGCTGACTTTGCTGCAGTTCTAGTGCTAATCGAGGCGGGTGCTAACGTAAATGCGATCGGGGATATGGGTGAAACACCGCTGCACATTGCGGTTCGACAAGAGTTAGAACCGATCGTGGAAGCCTTGCTGGAGGCTGGATCCAATCCAGATATCCGGTCTGAATTTGGTCAAACTCCCAGAGAGCAGGCTGCAAAGCTTAAAGGCACCATCAAGCAATTATTTAGGTAGCTGCCAATCATCAAGGTATTCCTAGAGCAACTACCAAATTTCGCGGAGATCCAGACTGAAACCAGTGAGGAGTGGATCGGCAGAAATGATTTCTGGATTCTCAAGACATTCTGGATCTTGGGACGATCGCCATACTTCTACTTGTCGAAATGTCGGTAGAATCAGCCAGCCGAGCTGACAGCCATTTGCCAGATATTCTGCAAGTTTGCCACGCAGATCATCTGGGCGATCGCTCGCAGACGCCAGTTCAATTACAAAAGCCGGACAGCCTGGAAAGAACTCATCCAGGCCTCGTGTCACCGCCCGCGTTAACTGTTCCGGTGTCACCCAAGCAGCATCCGGCGAACGAATCGCACCATTCGGCAAGCGAAAACCCGTTGAAGAGTCAAAGATAGCGCCTTGTTTGGTTTGCCGGAACCACAGACCAAGCTGTGTGGCGATCGCCTGATTGCGACGGCCACTCTGCCAATGGGTAGGGCTCATTTCAATTAATTGTCCGTCAGCATCCAACTCAAAGCGGCAATCGGGATTGGCCCGACAAAGCTGCTCAAACTGATGCGGACTGAGGTGGAAGTTCCGAGGAATCGCAACCATGCTGGCCACTCAGACTCTGGCCTCTATTCTGTCTCAGCCCCCGTGCGATCGCAGCAAGGACTGAGACAACCCAACAGCAGCTAGGACTTCGCCAACTCTTTTTCGGCCGGATTAGTCATCGCTGCCGGGGCCGACATGCGGTGATGATTGACGATTAGGCGAGTGCCGCGTTTCTGGTTGAAGTAGGTCCAAGCCCACTGCACCATCACCAGCAATTTGCTGTCGAATTCAATCAAATACCAGACGTGGATAAAAGCCCAGACCAGCCATGCGGGGAAACCACTGAGGCGAATACCTGCTAAGCGGGCAACCGCAGCGTTACGGCCAATCACTGCCATGCTGCCGAAGTCTTGGTAGCGGAAGGGATCAACGGGTTGACTCTTCAGCCGCCGCTTGAGTGCCTTACCGAGATAAGCCCCCTGCTGCATCGCGACTGCTGCCACACCGGGCAGTGGGTTGCCTGCTTGATCAGGGCAGTGGGCCAGGTCACCCAAGACGTAGACGTTGGGGTCAGTCGGCAGCTGCAAATCAGGCTGGACGATGACGCGACCAATGCGATCGAGTTCTGCACCGGTTCGTTGCGCTAGGAGCTTGCCCAAGGGTGACGCTTTGACGCCCGCAGCCCAAAGGGTCGTGCGGCTAGGGATCTCATGCAAGTCGTCGCCAGTCTTAAAGACGACGCGATCTTCTTGAATGTCGGTGACCATGGCTTTGGTTTGCACAGTCACGCCCAAGCCTTCTAGCTGTACTTGCGCTTGGGCTGACAGCTCTGGCGGGAAGGGTGGTAAGACCCGATCCATGCCTTCAATCAAAATGACCTTGGCTTTGGTGGTGTCGACATTGCGGAATTCTTTGCGCATTTCACCGCGGGTTAATTCCGCGATCGCGCCAGCTAGTTCAACGCCGGTGGGGCCTGCTCCCACGATCGTGAAGGTCAACCAAGCTTGCTGACGCTCTGGATCGCTCTCCTGCTCAGCTTGCTCGAGGGCAAAGTAAATCCGGCGGCGCATTTCCAGCGCATCTTCAACCGTTTTCAGCCCCGGAGCAAAGGGCTGCCATTGGTCGTTGCCAAAGTAGTGGTGGCTGGCACCCGTCGCCACAACCAAGTAGTCGTATTCGACAATTTCATCGCCAACGCGCACCCAATGGGCCTGCGGATCGATGTCAGTCACTTCACCGAGAATGACGCGGGTATTGGGGTTACGACCTACGATCGCCCGGAGCGGCGCAGGGATATCGCCCGGCGAAATTTCCCCTGTAGCCACTTGGTACAGCAAGGGTTGAAACAGGTGAAAGTTTCGTTTATCAATCAGGGTGAGCTCGACAGAGGTCTTGCCAAGATTGAGGGCGGTATACAGCCCTCCAAAACCGCCGCCAATGACGACGACACGCGGTTTGCTGACAGTCGAAATCATGGGCGCTAGGAGTGAAATCTCTGTAGTGTGAGCGATCGCAGCGGCTGAAATGGTGGCTTGCGGCACCCTTTGACGCAGTAGGTCAAGAATTGTAAGGCACGACCGTAGCCTAAGTCACATTACTCATCATAGCGTGGCACTCTAAGGCCGCTTTTACACTGAATGATTTTGTGATTATGACTATCGACACACAAACTGCTTTAGAACCGCTCTTAAAAGACATTGCTCAGCAACTAGGCGCGATCGCCCAAGCCCTGCGACCGGCGGATGAATCCTTGGGCTTTGGCCCCAGCCCCGGACGCCAGTACATCTATGTCAACCGTAGCCAAGGCTGTAATTGGTATCGCCTCGATGCCGAGGGTCATCCAATCGCAATCGAGGCACCAGCACTTACCGGCTATATCGTCGGTCTTGAAATTCGGGAGCTGCAGCGGCGCGGCAAAGCCGTTCCCAAGCTGCATTTGCACATCAAAGCCGATCGCCATTACGTGCTGGAATCCGGTGCGCAATCGGTGTTCAGTAAGTCCTTACTGGTGGCGATCGCCCAACTCCAACCGGCACAACTACGGCAGCCAATTACCCTGGAGCCCCAAGCGGCTGAGGGCAACGAAGCGGAGTTTGCCCGCCTTTACATCAACGGTGAGTACGTGCATGCCCCTTGGGATGACAACAGTGACTTTCCGCATCTGACCCAGCAGGCGATCGCCGTCGTCCAAGCCGCCCAGAACTAGCGGTTGTCGCCGTCGCCCTGCAAGACGCCCCGCTGTTGGCGCGATCGCAGTTTTTCCAAATTGGCTGACGCGATCGCGTCCATCTCGAGTCCCAGTTCCGTCGCCAGTTGCGCCACGTACCAGAGCACATCGCCCAATTCCTTGGCGATCGCCGCTTGGGTTTCGGCATCGATCTGGCCATGGCGATCGCGAATCACCTTTTTAATTTTCTCGGCCACTTCGCCCGCTTCACCGCACAAGCCTAAGGTGGGATAGAGAAAGTTACGACCGGCCTGGGGGTAGCAGGCGGTTTGGCGCGACTGTCGCTGGTAGTCCTGAAAATCCACCGTTGAGTTTCCTCTGCATCAAAACAGCAATAAGACGGGTCCCTGTTGGTACTATCTTCCGTGAGTCCTGGTCTCTCTTTTCCACGGCTATCCGCCCCATTCGCCTCTGCTGTCGATGCAACCCAACGACTTTCAGCGCCGCACTAAAATTGTCGCCACGATTGGCCCTGCAACGTCCAAGCCCGAGGTGCTACGGGCGTTGATCGAAGCTGGCGCATCGACATTACGGCTCAATTTCTCCCACGGAACCCACGACGATCATCAGCGCAGCATTCGCCTGATCCGTCAGATCTCCTTCGAGCTCAATCGTCCCGTTGGCATTCTGCAAGACTTGCAGGGACCGAAAATCCGCCTCGGTCGTTTTGCCGATGGCCCAATTACAGTCCAAAAGGGTGACTCCTTCATCCTGACCAGCCGCAGTGTACCGGGCTCGCAAACAATCAGCTCGGTCACCTATGAACCGCTGGCCGATGAAGTGCCGGAAGGCGCAACGATTCTGCTTGATGATGGCCGCGTCGAAATGACGGTGGTCAAGGTCGATCGCCAAACTCGTGAGCTGCACTGCGAAGTCGTGGTGGGTGGCATCCTCTCGAATAACAAAGGGGTCAACTTCCCCGGCGTCTATCTGTCTGTCAAAGCCCTGACGGATAAAGACCGCGAAGACCTGATCTTTGGTCTGGATCAAGGGGTGGACTGGGTCGCCCTCAGCTTTGTCCGCAACCCGCAGGATGTTCTCGAAATCAAAGAACTGATCTCTCGGGCTGGGAAGTCAGTGCCCGTGATCGCCAAGATTGAGAAGCACGAAGCGATCGAGCAGATGGAAGCCGTGCTCTCGCTCTGTGATGGCGTGATGGTGGCGCGGGGTGACCTCGGCGTTGAGCTGCCAGCAGAAGAAGTGCCGATTCTGCAAAAACGACTGATTCGCACCGCCAATCGTCTCGGCATTCCGGTGATTACCGCGACCCAAATGCTGGACAGCATGGTCAGCAATCCGCGGCCGACCCGGGCTGAGATTTCGGACGTCGCTAACGCCATTCTGGATGGCACCGACGCGGTGATGCTCTCCAACGAAACAGCCGTCGGTAAGTTTCCGATTGAAGCCGTTTCAACCATGGCCACGATCGCCCATCGGATCGAAGCTGAGCAGCAATACATCACCCTCAACCCGACGCCGACTAGCTCGATTCCCAATGCGATCAGCCAAGCGGTGGGTCATATCGCCGAGCAATTAGATGCGGCCGCAATTATGACCCTGACCCAAAGCGGCGCGACAGCCCGCAACGTCTCCAAATTCCGCCCGACCACGCCGATTTTGGCGGTTACGCCCAACATTGATGTAGCGCGTCAGCTGCAACTGGTTTGGGGCGTGCAGCCGCTTCTGGTCGTTGATTTGCCTTCGACGAGCCAAACCTTCCGCGCTGCCCTCAACGTCGCCCAAGAGCGCACTTTGCTCAAAGAAGGCGATCTGGTAGTGATGACAGCCGGCACCCTGCCGGGCGTTTCCGGTTCCACTGACTTGGTCAAGGTCGAAATCGTCACGGCAGTGATTGCTCGGGGGATTGGCGTTGGACAGGGTAGTGTCAGTGGCAAGGCTCGCGTCATCCACAATGCAGCGGAAGCGGCGACCTTGGCCCAAGGTGAAATTCTGATTGCCACCCAGACCTCAGCGGACTACATCGAAGCGATTCGCAAAGCCAGCGGCATTGTCACGGAAGAGGAAGGCTTGACCAGCCATGCCGCCGTGATTGGCCTGCGCCTCGGTATTCCCGTGATTGTTGGCGTCAAGAACGCCACTAGCGTCGTGCGTGACGGTTCAATCCTGACGCTGGATGTGAAGCGCGGGCTACTCTACTCCGGTGCCGTTGGGGCTGTTGCTGCCGAGCAGCCGATTTCCGTCTAAGCCAGCACCCGTCGGAGGCGATCGCCTCTTCATTCATTCTGAAAAGCGGAGCAATACCGGTTGACCTCTGGGCTGACCGGCAACAGCTTGATAGTCAACTGCTGTATAACGCAGAAGACCCACCCGAGAATCTGAATGCACCGACTCGCGGCCATCCCCGGCGGTTGGACACCAGCCACCGAGGGCGTGATCTTCGTGGAACAGTCGCCTGCCCCGATTGTTTTTCTGACGGCGGCCGACACGGATGTCAGCGCGATCGCCCAAGCTCGGGCTTTTTTGCCCGCTGACTTTCCCGCTGTGCGCGTGGTCAATCTGCTGCAGTTACAGCAGCAACTGTCGATTGATACCTACGCCGAGTCGGTGCTGGCACAGGCGCAGGTTATCCTGCTGCGGTTGCTGGGAGGCCGCTCCTACTGGTCTTACGGCTTAGAGGTTGTGCGCGAGACGGTTGAGCGCAGTGGGGCCACACTGATTGTCTTGCCGGGCGACAATCAGCCAGATTTAGACTTGATGAGCCAGTCGGCCTTACCCTTGGCTGAGGTGCAGCAAGGCTGGCAATACTTTCTCGAAGGCGGTGTTGCCAATCTGGCCAATGCCCTGCGATGGGCAGCCCACCAAGGTGTATCCCCAAGGTTTAGTTATGAAGCACCGCAACGAATTCCAGCGGTAGGTCGCTATCCCTTCCTGACAGCACTAGACTATGCAACCACACCGCAGGTCGGCATTCTTTTCTATCGTGCTCACTATCTAGCAGGGAATCTGGCGGCGATTGATGCACTTTGCCAAGCCTTGTGCGATCGCAGTCTCTATCCAGTGCCGCTCTTTGTGACATCCCTGCGTGATGCGGAGATCCAAGCGGAGATAGTTGACTACTTCAAATATCAGCCTGAATCCGAGATTCAAGTCCTGATCAACACCACCAGTTTTTCAGTTTTGCAACCGCTAGCACTGCAGCGGGAAGCGATCGCAGAAGCAGAACCCTCGCAGCTTTGGCAGTTGCTTAATGTACCAGTCTTACAAGTCATCCTCAGCGGCGGTAGCCTCGAGAGTTGGCAACAGGATTGGCGAGGTTTATCACCACGAGATGTGGCGATGAATGTCGCCTTGCCAGAAGTCGATGGCCGGATCATTACCCGGGCAATTTCCTTCAAAGCGACTCAAGGCTGGAATCCAGCCTTAGAAACCGATGTTTTGGGCTATCAGCCCTTGCCCGATCGCATTCAGTTCGTAGCGGATTTAGCAGCGAATTGGGTGAAGTTACGAACAAAACCAACCTGCGACCGCAAAGTAGCACTGATCCTTGCGAACTATCCAACTCGCAATGGTCGTATTGCTAATGGCGTTGGTTTAGATACCCCTGCAAGCTGTCTAGAAATCCTTAAAGCTTTGCGACAGGAAGGGTATTATCTCAGCGATCTTCCCGAGGATGTCGATCAACTCATTCAGCAACTCACTACAGGTATTACCAATGATCCTGAAACCCAAGGGCTGAATCCCATTTATCAGTGCTTGAGCCACGAGCACTATTCTGCTTGGTTCCAGACGCTACCCAAAACTGTTCAGTCTGCAATTCAAACTCGCTGGGGTCAGCCTGAATCCAATTTTGCGATCGCGGGGATTCAGTTTGGGAATGTCTTCATTGGAATTCAACCAGCTCGGGGCTACGATCGCGATCCAGCCTTGAACTATCACGCACCCGATCTTGAGCCGACTCATGACTATTTAGCCTTTTATGAGTGGCTGCGATCGGATTTTGGGGCTGATGCGATTGTCCATGTCGGCAAGCATGGCAACCTAGAATGGCTACCGGGCAAAAGTCTGGCACTTTCTGAGCAGTGCTATCCCGAAATTGCTCTTGGTCCGCTGCCCCATTTCTATCCCTTTATTGTCAACGATCCCGGTGAGGGTTCTCAAGCAAAACGGCGATCGCAGGCAGTTATTCTCGATCACCTGACGCCTCCGATGACACGAGCTGAACTCTATGGCGGGCTGCAAAAGCTAGAGAGTCTAATTGATGAATATTACGATGCTCAAACGCTTGACCCCAAGCGACTACCTGCAATTCGCGATCGCATTAGCCAACTGATTCAACAAGATCATCTCAGTGCTGAAATTCAGGGTTTGACGCCAGATCAAGATCCTCGGCAACTCGATCCCGATCAACTGGCTGCCTTGATTACTAATGCCGATCGCTATCTCTGTGAACTGAAAGAGTCACAAATTCGCGATGGTCTCCATATCTTTGGCAGTTGCCCCCAAGGTCGACAGCTGCGCGATCTGATCATTTCCATTGCTCGCCATCCCACAGCCGGTCGCCAAGGTTTAACCCGCGCGATCGCTCAAGCCTACGGATTGGAATTTGATCCTCTGACAGCAGATCTAGCTAGTCTATTGACGCCCAACCTGCAAGTACAGTCCCACTGCTGCAGAACAGTAGGCGAAGCAGTTGAGCAACTAGAGGCGATCGCGGCGGATGCAATTGATCAGTTACTACAAGGGCAGGCAATCACGACCGTTACTGACTCAATTGAGCTACAGGCAGAACTCGATTGGATTGAACAATCGCTGTTGCCCAACCTCCGGCAAACCGATCAGGAAATGACAGCATTGCTGCGCGGTCTGGCCGGTCACTATATTCCTGCTGGCCCTTCGGGTGCCCCAACTCGTGGCCGACCTGAAGTTTTACCAACGGGTCGCAATTTCTACGCCGTCGATATTCGATCGCTGCCAACAGAAAGTGCTTGGGATGTGGGACGCAAAGCAGCCGATCGCTTGATCGAGGCCTACACCCAAGAGCAGGGCGAATATCCGCAGACACTGGCTCTGTCGTTGTGGGGAACCGCCACGATGCGCACCGGCGGTGATGATCTGGCCGAAGCAATGGCGCTGATTGGCGTGCAGCCGGTTTGGGAGGGCAGTTCGCGGCGGGTGATTGATTTTGAAATCCTGCCGCTATCACTATTGCAACGCCCGAGAGTCGATGTCACTTTGCGAATTTCCGGCTTCTTTCGAGATGCATTTCCCAATCTGATTGACTTGTTTGACCAAGCAATCGCAGCAGTTGCCGATTCAGACGAGCCTGAAGATTGGAATCCGATCGCTGCCAAAGTTCGTCAAGAAACTAAGAGTTGGCAACAGCAAGGATTGACGCTCGAGCAAGCCCAACGGCGATCGCGTTATCGGGTCTTCGGTTCCAAGCCCGGTGCCTACGGCGCGGGTTTGCAGGGGTTAATTGAATCGCAGAATTGGGACTCTGCCGATGATTTGGGGCGGGCCTATCTCAATTGGAGTAGCTATGCTTACAGCGGACAAGGCATTGGTCAGCCTGAGCCCGAAGCATTTACGCAACGACTCCAACAGCTACAAATTGTGCTCCAGAATCAGGACAATCGCGAGCACGACCTACTTGATTCCGATGACTATTATCAGTTTCAAGGTGGGCTAGCAGCAGCGACAGCCTTGATTCAAGGGCAGCAACCCCAGCTCTACTTTGGGGATCATTCCTGTATGGATAATCCCAGGGTGCGATCGCTACAACAAGAAATAGCGAGGGTTTATCGTTCCCGCGTCATCAATCCCAAATGGATTGAAGGGGCAATGCGCCATGGTTATAAAGGCGCATTTGAAATGGCTGCAACGCTCGACTTTTTGTTTGCCTATGATGCAACAACGGCAATTGTTCCCGACTATATGTATCAGGGAGTTGCTGAGACTTATTTACTTGATCCCAAAATTCAAGCCTTCATTCAAACCCACAATCCTTTGGCCTTGCGAGATATGGCTGATCGCCTCCTAAAAGCTCATCAGCGAGATCTCTGGCAACAGGTCAGTCCGGCACTCCTTGATCAACTGCGATCGCTTTCCCTTGAAGCAGAAGCTGATATTGAAGGTCGACTAGGAAGTATTCCAGATAACAAGTTGCGCTAGTTGGACTTTATTACAAGCAGTTGCAATCTTCGGACGATTCTGCTGTCGCTGGTTACCGTAGAACTATTCCTAATGCTTGCTCAATCCCTATGAGTTCACTTGTTGTTGTCGGATTTCCCAATTCGCAAGAAGCCGAAGAAGTCCGAATCAAACTTGCTCAGCTACAGACAGAACATTTAATTGCCCTAGAAGATGCTGTTGTTGTCAGCAAGGATTCCGAGGGCCATGTCAAACTCAATCAAGCGATTAATTTAACGGCAACTGGTGCCGTCAGCGGCGGTTTTTGGGGCACCCTTGTCGGCTTGATCTTCCTCAATCCCTTGGCGGGTGCGGCGATCGGTGCAGCGGCTGGTGCACTCAGCGGTTCCTTGAGCGACATTGGCATCAACGATGACTTTCTGCGCGAGGTCGGCGAAACCCTGCAGGTCGGATCAGCCGCCCTCTGCCTCCTCATCCGCGAAGCAACCCCCGATCGCATCCTGAAAGAGTTGCGAGTCTACGCCAAAGACGCCCGGATTCTACAAACGAACTTGAGCTTTGCCGATGAAGAAAACCTCAAGGCAGCCCTAGAAAAAGCCAAAGCCGAAGCCCAAGCCCTGCGTCTCAATTAATCTCCAACGCTTCGATCGCTCCTGATTACTTGAGTTGATCAAGGCTCAGATCAAGAGCGATCGCTACTTCAATACAGCTTACTTTTGGCCGCTATCTCAACAGCAGTTCAATCCTAAGAAACTGCAGAAGCAGGGATTGAGTAATTTGATGGTTGACTGCAGTCCTTATCAGTTGCTTCTCAACAATTATCCAACCGCAATTACGGACAGAGCACTGGACTAGCACCACTGCTAAAACCGCAAAGCTCGGACAAATATAAAGACAACTTAAAGATTTTCTACGCCCTGCGACCTCACCAGAACAGAGCCACTATCATTTTTAAGAAAACATAAATTGATCCGCTGTAAGCCGCTGCCAGCACAAAGCTTACCGCGTTTTTGCTAAAGCCTAGTCCGCTGGTTTGTCCTCCCGGAATGTTACCCTATGAAACCCCGCATCCTCGTGATCGATGATGACTCAGCCATCTTGGAGCTGGTCGCCGTCAATCTGGAGATGTCTGGCTATGACGTACGCAAAGCTGAGGACGGCATTAAAGGTCAGGCTTTAGCTGTTCAGCTAGTTCCCGACCTGATCATGCTGGATCTAATGCTGCCGCGGGTTGATGGCTTTACCGTCTGTCAGCGACTGCGGCGCGATGAGCGTACTGCCGAAATTCCGGTGCTGATGCTGACCGCCCTCGGACAGACTCAGGATAAGGTTGAAGGCTTCAACGCGGGTGCTGACGATTATCTGACTAAGCCCTTCGAAGTTGAAGAGATGCTGGCCCGCGTGCGTGCCTTGCTGCGGCGCACCGATCGCATTCCCCATGCAGCCCGCCATAGCGAAATTCTCAGCTACGGTCCGCTGACCCTGATTCCCGAGCGGTTTGAGGCCATTTGGTTCAACCGCACGGTCAAGCTGACTCACTTGGAATTTGAGTTGTTGCACTGCCTGTTGCAACGCCACGGCCAAACGGTTGCGCCGAGCGAAATCCTCAAAGAAGTCTGGGGCTATGATCCCGACGATGACATCGAGACGATTCGCGTCCACATCCGTCATCTGCGCACCAAGCTCGAGCCCGATCCCCGGCACCCGCGCTACATCAAAACGGTCTATGGAGCGGGCTACTGCCTTGAGCTGCCGGCCGAGACGGAACTCCACCAACACGCCGATCAGTTTCCTTCGGCGTCCTGAACCCAAGCACTGAGCAGCACTTCCCAGACGAGTCGCGGCTGAACAAAGGCTCGCAGTTGTTTCTGTGCCTGTTCGAGCTGGAGCAGTTGCTGGGACTGCAGCTGTTGCTGGGACCAGCCCTGCTGCTGGAGGTAGCGACAAAGCCAAAGCTGGGCTTCGACGTCGAGGCCAGCATCGATCGCTTGCGCCAGTTCCAAAGCCACTTGCAAAGAGTTTGGCCGTTGCTGAAGGCGATCGCGCAATTCTGGCGGGATTGCTTGCAGTTGTTGCCAATGGCTGATAGCTGCTCCTGGACTGCCTTGAGCTAAGGCCAGAACCGCTGGCGCGTCGAGAATTTCTGTAAAGCCGTGGGTCTGCAAAATTTGCGCCATCGCCTGCTCAGAAAGGCGATAGAAGGGAATTCGCTGGCAACGAGAAACAAGGGTTGGCAGTAGCAGCTCAGGACTCGGTGCCATCAGGATAATCGTGGCTTGACCGGGCTCTTCTAGCGTTTTGAGCAACCCATTGGCTGCCGCCTCAGCCATCGTTTCAGCCTGTTCAATCACCACCAGTGATCGCGGGGCAGCGAGAGGAGGTCGTGCCAGAAACTGAGTGATTTGGCGAATTTGCTCCAGTCGCACTTGGGGCGGTGTTCGCCGCTGAATTCCCTGGGCTTGGGCTTGACTTGCAGGAATCAAGGTTCCCTGCTGGGAATAAGTCGGCTCAACCCAGAGCAGATCGGGATGATTGCCGCGAGCGACCCGTCCCGACTGATCAGCCAAGAGGAGCGGTGCCCAACAACGGGCAGCCAGTCCACGACCGGTGCCATCAGGACCAGCAAACAGGTAAGCCGGCGCCAAGCGATCGCGATCGCAGGCTGCCAGCAGCAACTGAACGGCAAGGTCTTGACCGATGAGCGGCGCAAAGGGATTCATCACCGGGGCCAGCGCTGTTGCACCACGGCTTGAATACGAGCGGCAACCTGATCAGGATCTCCAGCTGCATCGATGCGAACCACCCGATCAGGCTCTGCCGCCGCGATCGCCTGAAATCCTTGACGCAGGCGCTCTTGAAACGCCAGCCCTGCGGCCTCCATCCGATCGCCCTGACCCCGAGCTTGGCAGCGTTCTGCCGCGATCGCCACGGGCAAATCAAGCCAGAGGGTCAGATCACTGCGCAAACCAGCAGTCGCAAGGGCATTGAGTTGGGCGATCGCAGACTGATCCAAACCCCGGCCATAGCCTTGGTAGGCCACCGTGGAATCTACATAGCGATCGCAGACGACAACGGCACCTGCGGCTAGTTGGGGCCTGAGCACGGTTTCCACATGCTGAGCGCGATCGGCCGCATAGAGCAACAGCTCCGCCATCGGTTGCAGTGGCTGATCTGCCCAATCCTGAGTCAAGAGCAGCGATCGCAGGGCTTGACCTAAGGCCGTGTCGCCCGGCTCTCGCGTCGCCACAATCACTTGCCCAGGTTGCAATAACGAGGAGTGGGGCAGCCAATTAACCAAGCGCTGTAGCTGCGTGCTTTTGCCGCAGCCATCAATGCCTTCTAGGACAATGAAGTTACCGAAGTTCAATCTTCTTCCTTGAGCCAGTCACCTTAGTGACATTACGAACAATTAAACCTGCAGATTCTACGCTTCAATAGTCCTAATTCTTGCTTGCCTAGGCGCCCATGGCTCGCTACACCTGCTCTACAACCGTTGAAATTCCTCTCGGTTCGCTCTATCCAGTGCTACATGAGACCCTAGAAGCCTGCAACCTAAGTATTCTGCACAATTCAGCAGACTATCTAGTGGCGCGGGAACCGGCTGGCAAAGTTCCTTTTTCGCAACTGGTTGTGACTGAAGTCTTGGTCAACACCACAATGGCAAAAGGCGATCGCATTTCGCTACAGTTCATTTGCAAAAACGAAGAACTGCCATTGAAGTCCAATAACCACTGTGAACAGGTCTTTCGTCGTCTCAGCGATCGTCTGCAGCAGACCAACGAATGGAAGCTGGTTGATTTTGTTGCAGCCTAGCACTGCGATTCTCGACCCCGCAGCCCAACACCGTTCCTCTTCAGTCAGGCCTCGCGCAGTTTTTTGAGGCAAGCTAGCACTGTCACCTTGGCAAGAACTGCTACGAGTCAGATTAGGCCATGGCGATTGCCAGTCTGCTCAAGTCAGCTGAGTCCCTGAGCTAAAAACAGGATTTCTGCCAAAACACAATCGGGCAGCCACCCATAACTTCGGGATCGTTAGAATCAGGGTAACGTTAACTTCTGTAACGAAATTAATGGCTTCCAGCGATCGCGGTACTTCCACTTTGCAGGGCTGGCATGCCTTACAAACGCTCTGGCGGGGCGATCAGCGATCGGTCATTCAGGGATTGCCCCACAGTCAACTCGCTCCCGCTTGGCAATTGCTCCTGCTGGGGGATGGCTCGCCCACACGCCACCTACAGCTCCTGACAGGGGAACCGACTGCGGTGGACGTCATCGAAATGGCCCCGATCGCCGATCAAGATGACGGCGCCCCTCCACCAATCCGTGCGATCGCGGGGCCACGGCTACGGCGACAGGTCTGGTTGCGCACTGCTTCCGGTCAGCGTCTCGCCTACGCCACCTCTTGGTGGACCCAGCAGCGGGTTGATGCCTACCTACGCGATCGCGCCCAACCGATTTGGGCCAATCTTGCCGATTTACGGACAGAGCTCTATCGCGATATCCAAGGCGTTGAATACGGTGATAGCGCCGCTCTGAGTGAGGCTTTCGGCCAGACTGGGCCGTTCTGGGGACGCTATTACCTGTTCTGGCACCAAGGACAGCCGCTGACGCTAATCTATGAGGTGTTTTCGCCGGCGATCGCCACCTATCTCGGACCAAGTACACCTCAGCCTGTGGTTTAGTTCAAACCCAGTTCCCGCTTCAGCAGAGCGATCGAGGCCTCGCTGATGTAGCTTTTGCTGCAGAGCAAACGGGGTAAGCGGATCAAGTCGTCCCGAATCGCACTGACGCGCTGCTTGACGTTGTCAATGCTGGATTGATCGCAGATGATCACCGACGCACTGCGCAGCATCGCTTCCAACTTGGTTTGGTCATTGGGCTGACAGGACATGATCAGCAGTGCTTCGCCGCGCAAGCTGTGGATGATAATTTCCGCCGCCCGCAGGATGCCCGGGCTAATACTGACAATGCCGATGCAGCTACCTTCCTTTTGCTGACTCAAGAATGAGAGTTCTTCGCGATAGTCGTAGAGATCCAGCGCGATCGTGCGAGCCCCAAGGCTAGCAGTAATCGCCTCGGCATCTTGGAAGAAGTAGTGGCTTGTGACCACAGTGCCGCTGTCTTTTTGTTTGAGGATGGCGCCCAACTCTTCCAAGGGAACCACTTCAACGGGCACACCCAAGGCTTGGGACAGCTCCCGATACATCAACTCCGCCGCTCCTAGGTCTTGCAAAGGCGCTGTGACTAGGACGCTGGCGCTACAGCGCAACCGCCAATCCACCTCTGCTAAGAACAGTTCACGGATCTCAGCTAGGGAGCAACCCTGCTGCAACAACGTGTCAATGTGATCACGAATCTGTTGATCGATATCGGGATACTGCTTGCGCAAGCGCTGACTCTTCGCCGTCTCACGAGGGTCATTGCCCCCCCGCACATAGATGCCGGAACCGGCCTGGGCTTCGACAACGCCGTCTTCTTCGAGCAGGCGATAGACCTTGCTGATCGTGTTGCGATGCAATCCCGTCTGCATGGCTAGCTGGCGGGTGCTGGGCAGCTTGTGCCCCGGCGGATACTGGCGAGACGCGATCGCGAAGTGAATCTGGTTGTATAGCTGTGTCGACGCAGGGATGTCGCTGTCGGCTTGGATGTGAAAACGAATCATTGATCCTGAACCGCCACAATCTGAGCTCCAGAATAGCGGGCGGGCTGTATCAATCCAATCCCCTGTCGTGGGCGAGGGCGTGGCACACTGCCAGAGAGACTTCTGCGGAATTCACCATCATGTCCACTGCGATCGCCACTGAATGGGTTAAGGTTCCAGCCCCCGATCTCGAAATTGATGCCTACGTAGCCGCGCCGAGCGAACCCGGTCGCTACCCTGCAGTAGTGGTGATTCAAGAGATTTTTGGCATCAATAGCCATATTCGATCAGTGGTCGAACGATTGGCCAGACAAGGGTTTGTGGCGATCGCACCCGCTATCTATCAGCGCACCGCCCCTGGCATTGAACTGAATTACACCGTCGAAGACATGGCGATCGGCAGCCGCCACAAGGAGCTGACCACCGCCCCGCAGCTGCTCAGTGATCTGGAGGCTGTCATTGCCTATCTCCGCAGTCGTCCCGACGCCAAGGCAGATGCTGTGGGCACGATTGGCTTTTGCTTTGGTGGCCATGTCGTCTATCTGGCGGCAACTTTGCCTGCTGTACAAGCGACTGCCGCTTTCTACGGTGCGGGAATTGCGACCTTTACGCCGGGTGGCGGTGAACCGACGATCAGCCGCACACCTGCGATTGGGGGCACGGTCTATGCCTTCTACGGCACGACCGATCCGTTGATCCCTATTGAAGAAATTGACCAAGTCGAAGCAGCCCTGACTGCAGCTAGCGATCGGCATCGGGTTTTCCGCTATGCGGCGGGCCATGGCTTCTTCTGCGATCAACGCTCTGACTACGTTCCTGCAGCGGCTGCAGATGCTTGGGATAAAGTGCTGGAGCTCTACCACAGCACACTCTAGAGCTGTGTTCAGCAGAGGTTGCGACTTTGCGGGCTGAAAGTCTTGCAGAGTTTTTCGGCCTCTGCTAAGTTAATTCAGGTACGTTCCTCAGTAGCTCAGTGGTAGAGCGGTCGGCTGTTAACCGATTGGTCGCAGGTTCGAATCCTGCCTGGGGAGTTTAAAAGTTCAACCTTTGACTTTCAGGGAACTGGTCTAGCGCTGTTGGCCCGAAGTTACGGCATCGATCGCAATCGGATCAAACGTGATGGTGCCTAGAAGTTGAAAGAGCAGACAGCAAGCTACTAGGGACAACAAACCTAAACCGAGGCAACGAACGGCGACGGTAGGCGATCCCAAATCGAGATCTTGCCAAGTCAGGGGGCAATCGGAAATCGGCGGCTCGTCCATAGGAGGGGTTTGTAGGATGATGGATGGCCTAGATTAACGGCTGCGATCGCGATCGTCCGGCTTTCTTCACCCCTTGCAACACAATTCAACTGTTTGAAATTGCGTCTAGCAGTCTCTTGGTATCTGCAGGTGACAGAACAGTTAATAGTTATTGCAAATACTCAGATATTGACTCAGAAAAATACTGGTCAGTTCTGAAGCTAAAAAATGTCGTTAGCCCGGGACTAGAGGAGCGGCTGAGCTTCCGATAGCGCAGACCAGTCCAGCTGTTGCAGCTGCATGTAGGCCGAGGCGATTGCTTTGCGGCCGCGCAAAAAGCCACTGCTAGCACCAGGGCAGATCCAAGCCAAGGTTTCAGAGCTGAAGCGATCGCAAAGCATTTGAGTATTACGGATTTGACGCGGCCAGTGAAAGGTCTTGGCGGTGCGAAGTGGGGCAACCCCCCCTGCGCGAGTTGGCAGCAAATGGCGACCTGTAAAGAGAACACCACCGTGCCCCTCCCAATACAGGCAAGCGGAACCCGGACTGTGGCCACAAGTCCAAATAGCAGTTAAGGCTGGAGCGATCGCCTGTTCCTGTTCAAAGGTTGTGACGTTTGCGCCGGGCAATAGGTAGGCTTCCTGCTCTTGCACCACCAAGTCGCAGTCAAAGTGTTGCTGAATGGCGATCGCTTTACCAAAAGCCCCGCGATGGGTCAGAAAGACCCCTTGCAAACCACCTTGCTCCTCGACAAAAGCCTGGGTTTCGCCATGCCAAGCCGGTGCATCAATCAACCAGTTGCCCTGGGGCAATTTCAGGAAGTAGGCTGTCCCCCCTAGGGTGTCGCGGTTGGGCGCAAACGCCCACAGACCATCCAAAACAGGCTGGGGAGGCTTGGCGATCGAGGAGGCAGCAGGCGGCGAAACAGACACAGCGGTTGAGGAAGGGAACTGTTGCGATCGTGCCACGCTTAACCCGCTCTTGGTAAACGGAGCAAAAAGCAGTCCGATAGATTGGATGAAGCGGATTCCCTGACGTAATGCTTTTTCTGCTTCTCTGGTTAATCCTTCTGGCGGTTGGTTCTTACTGGATGTTGCAGCGCAATGTGCCGCGCCTCAGCCGCACGCCAGTCTGGTTGCTCTGGCTGGTGCTGATGATGCCTGCCTTCATTTGGATTGGCTGGGGACTCCTACTCGGTCAGCAGGGGGGACAGCTCCCGTTTGTGATTTTCCTGCTGCCGCTGCTGATTAGTTCACTGCTCTACTGGACGTTGCTGCAATGGGGACGCCTCCCACCCAGCCGATCGCTGCCTACCAATGAGACCGAAGCAGCAGCGATCGCGGCAGCCTCAGAGACCTTGCAAGTGGCCAGTGCCCCACCGGCGCGATCGCTGACCGCAGAGGAAGAAGCCCAGGTTCGTCAGTGTTTTCCCTTCGATCGCTTCAATCTGCAGCGACTGGAATATCGCTATCAAGCCGTCATTTGTCGGGGAAATTTGCGAGGTGATCCCGCCACAGTTTATGAGCAAGTGCAGACGGCAGTGCAGCAACAGTTTGGCGATCGCTTTCTGGTGATGCTGCGAGAAGACAATGCCGGCAAGCCCTTTTTTGCCCTGATTCCCAACCCCCTGCGCCAACAACCTCGCCTGGCCCTCAAGCCCATGCTAGCGCTGGTGCTGTTGGGGCTGACGCTACTGACCACAACCTTGGTGGGCTTTGTACTTAGCTATGCGGGTCAACTGGCCGAAATCCAGCCCCAGCTAGCAAGATCCTTAGAAGACAATCCAGCGGCACTGTTGCGCGGTTTACCCTACGCCCTCTCGCTACTCGCGATTCTCGGCGTACATGAATTTGGCCATTTCTGGGCTGCTCGTAAACACCGCCTGCAAGCGAGCTTGCCCTACTTCATTCCGGTGCCCGCTTTCTTAGGAACCTTTGGCGCCTTTGTCCGTATCCGCAGTCCGATTCCCGATCGCAAGGCTCTGTTTGATGTGGGCGTCTCGGGTCCCCTCGCGGGTTTGGTGATCACCCTGCCGCTGCTGATCTGGGGGCTGACACAATCTCAGGTGGTGCCGATGCCAGAGCGGTCCGGGCTGCTCAACTTCTCAGCCCTTGATCCGGGCGTCTCGATCCTGATGGGGTTGATCAGTCATCTCAGTTTGGGCGATCGCCTAGGACTGAATCAGGCCCTGCAACTGCATCCCGTCGCGATCGCGGGTTACTTGGGCTTGATTGTCACGGCCTTGAACCTGGTGCCCGTCGGCCAACTGGATGGCGGTCACATCGTCCATGCCATGTTTGGCCAGCGCCAAGGGGCAGTCATTGGTCAGGTGGCGCGTCTCTGCATCCTCGCCCTTTCCTTTGTGCGATCGGAACTCCTGCTCCGGGCACTGTTGTTATTGTTGCTTCCAGTCGCCGATGAACCGGCGTTGAATGACTTGAGTGAACTGGATGATCGCCGCGATGGCATTGGCTTCTTGGCCCTCTTTATCCTCATTTTGATTGTTTTGCCCTTGCCACCAGTCTTGCAGCAGTGGCTAACGGCGCTCTAAGGACTGCCATGACTGTTTCATCCCGTCGCCCTGAATCGACCGTGGCTGTTGACCCCGGCCAAAGCTATCCCCTCGGGGCAACCGTCTATCCCACCGGCGTCAACTTCTCGCTCTACACCAAGTACGCGACGGGCGTTGAATTACTGCTGTTTGATGACCCTGAGGGTGCCCAGCCTCAACGGACAGTGCGCCTCGATCCGCACCTCAATCGCACCTCTTTCTACTGGCATGTTTTTATTCCGGGCATTCGCTCCGGTCAGGTCTATGCTTACCGCGTCTTTGGCCCCTACGCACCTGATCGCGGCCTCTGTTTTAACCCCAACAAAGTGCTGCTGGATCCCTACGCTCGCGGGGTTGTCGGCTGGCAGCACTACAGTCGCGAAGCGGCTATTAAACCCAGTAATAACTGCGTTCAAGCCCTGCGTAGCGTGGTTGTTGACCCCAGCGACTACGACTGGGAAGGCGATCGCCATCCACGCACACCCTACGCTCGCACAGTAATCTATGAGCTGCATGTTGGCGGCTTCACCAAGCATCCCAATTCCGGCGTCGCCCCTGAAAAACGTGGCACCTACGCTGGTCTAATCGAAAAAATTCCCTACCTGCAATCCCTCGGCGTCACGGCCGTTGAGTTGCTGCCGGTGCACCAGTTCGATCGCCAAGATGCCCCCTTAGGACGCGAGAACTACTGGGGCTACAGCACCATGGCTTTTTTTGCGCCCCACGCAGCCTACAGCTCTCGCCATGATCCACTTGGTCCAGTTGATGAGTTCCGCGACCTCGTCAAGGCGCTCCACCAAGCAGGGATTGAGGTGATTCTCGACGTGGTGTTCAACCACACTGCTGAAGGGAATGAAGACGGTCCAACGCTGTCTTTCAAAGGTCTAGCGAATTCAACCTACTATCTGCTGGATGAACAGGCGGGCTATCGCAACTACACCGGCTGCGGCAACACCGTCAAAGCTAACAATTCGATCGTGCGATCGCTGATTCTCGATTGCCTGCGTTATTGGGTCTCGGAAATGCACGTCGATGGCTTCCGCTTTGACCTTGCGTCGGTGCTGAGTCGTGATGCCAATGGCAACCCCCTATCGGATCCGCCCTTGCTTTGGGCGATTGATTCCGATCCGGTTTTGGCCGGTACGAAGCTCATTGCTGAAGCTTGGGACGCAGCCGGCTTATATCAGGTTGGTACCTTTATTGGCGATCGCTTTGGGACTTGGAACGGTCCCTTCCGGGACGATATTCGGCGTTTTTGGCGTGGAGATCAGGGCTGTACTTACGCCCTCAGTCAACGCCTGCTGGGTAGCCCCGATGTCTACAGCACAGACCAATGGTATGCCGGACGCACCATTAACTTCATCACCTGCCATGACGGCTTTACGCTGCGAGATCTAGTCAGCTATAGCCAGAAGCACAACTTTGCCAATGGAGAGAACAATCGGGACGGGACCAATGACAACTACAGCTGGAACTACGGCATTGAAGGCGAGACCGATGACCCCACGATTCTGAGCTTACGGGAACGGCAGCAGCGCAATTTGCTCGCCACGTTATTCCTCGCCCAGGGCACACCGATGCTGACGATGGGCGATGAGGTCAAACGCAGTCAGCAGGGTAACAATAACGCCTACTGCCAAGACAATGAGATCAGCTGGTTTGATTGGTCGCTGTGCGATCGCCATGCCGATTTCTTGGTGTTCAGTCGCCGCCTGATTGAACTTTCCCAGTCGCTGGTGATGTTCCAACAGAACGAACTGCTGCAGAACGAACCCCATCCGCGTCGTCCCTATGCCATCTGGCATGGCGTCAAACTCAAACAACCCGATTGGGCGCTGTGGTCCCACAGTCTGGCCGTCAGTCTCTGCCATCCTCGCCAGCAGGAATGGCTTTACCTAGCCTTTAATGCTTACTGGGAAGACCTGCGCTTCCAGTTGCCGAGGCCTCCTCGCGGCCGCGTTTGGTATCGCTTGCTCGATACTTCACTGCCGAATCTTGAAGCTTGTCATCTGCCGGATGAGGCAAAACCCTGCCTACGGCGCGATTACATCGTCCCAGCGCGATCGCTCTTACTGTTGATGGCTCGTGCTTAAAAACAATGCAAACTTCACCGTTTCAGCTGGTGATTTTCGACTGTGATGGTGTGCTTGTTGATAGCGGAACGCATCACTAATCGCGTCTTTGCAGACATGCTCAATGAACTGGGTCTGTTGGTGACTTTGGATGACATGTTTGAGCAGTTTGTGGGTCATTCCATGGCTGACTGTCTCAAACTAATTGAGCGACGGTTAGGCAATCCTCCACCCCCTGACTTTGTTCAGCACTATCAACGCCGTACCCGTATCGCGTTAGAAACGCATCTACAAGCCGTTCCTGGGGTTGAAGAGGCTTTGGATGCTCTTGAATTGCCCTACTGTGTTGCGTCCAGTGGTGATCATCAAAAGATGCGAACCACACTGAGCCTGACGAAGCTCTGGCCACGATTTGAGGGACGAATCTTCAGCGTGACTGAAGTACCTCGCGGCAAGCCATTTCCCGATGTCTTTTTGTTGGCCGCCGATCGCTTCGGGGTTAATCCTACGGCCTGCGCTGTGATCGAAGACACCCCCTTGGGAGTAGCGGCAGGCGTGGCGGCAGGAATGCAAGTGTTTGGCTACGCGGGTTCCATGCCCGCTTGGCGTCTGCAAGAAGCCGGTGCCCATCTCATTTTTGACGATATGCGACTGCTGCCCAGTCTGCTCCAATCGTCGCCAAAAGATAACTCCACAGCATTGCCCAATCCCTAACCCCTGCTCGCGCCGCAACTACACACTAAACCGTTCCTGCGCGATCGCTCTTACTGTTGATGGCTCGTGCTTAAAAACAATGCAACCCTAACCGTTTCAGCTGGTGATTTTCGGACGATTTGGCTTACAGGGATAACTGAGAGTCAACAGCCTCTGTCCGTCATTGCACACCCATCCATGCACTGGGGACTTGACTCATGCTGAATCACATTTCCCTTGTCCATTGGGCGAGAGGGGAGGGGAATCTTCTGGACTCTTCACTAAGCGGCGATCGCAGGTTCTTCTACCCAAGCAGTGGCGATCGCTTGATTGCAGTCTTCAATGCTGGCCTCTGCAGCCATCGCCGCCACCAAAGCATCGTAGGCGGGACGTTGTTGCTCCAGTAAAGTCTTCGCCCGTAACAATCCCCAGCGACTGCGTAAATCCGCTTCGGCAGGATTGCGATCGAGTTGCCGCCACAGTTGTTTCCACTGGGCGCGATCGTCAGCTCCCCCTTCCACGTTGCCGTAGACCAGTTGCTCTGCCGCTGCACCGGCCATCAACACCTGACACCACTGTTCCAGCGATCGCTGACTGAGTTGCCCCTGTGCGGCTTCGGCTTCTAGCGCAGCTGCTTGGAACTGCACACCCCCGCGACCAGGTTGTCCTTGGCGCAGCGCTTCCCACGCTGAGAGGGTGTAGCCCGTCACGGGTAACCCCAGCGCGGTTGCTACCAAGTAGTGACCCGCTTCGTGATGCAAAATCCGCTGACGATATTCGGGCGATCGCTGCTGAATGCCATCGAGCAGTAACGTGGCACCCCGCCCCTGCCAAGTCACCGCATCCAGACTGAACAGCACCAAGAGGCTAAAACCCAATCCCGCCGGTAGCAGCGGAGAACTACCCAGCATTGGTCCCACCAAAGCTAATGCCGTCGTGGTAAAAATCGCGATCGCCGTCAGACTCAAGCCCAGTTCGCTCATGCTTCCTCATCTAGGTCACAGTCTTCGGCGATCGCATCGATCTGATGCTGCAGCAAGCGTTTTCCATACCGGCGATCGCGCCGTCGCCCTTTCGCTGCCGTGGCCCGCTTACGAGCTCGTTTATCGACCACGATCGCATCCAAATCCGCGATCGCTTCCCAGTCCGGCAATTCAGTCTGGGGCGTCCGTTTCATTAATCCTGATCAGGCACGAAATTGCTGTGCGTAGTATCGCGCATAGCGGCCAGCCTCTGCCAACAGCGCATCGTGATTGCCTGCCTCAACAATCTGGCCGCGCTCCATCACCAAGATGCGGCTGGCATTACGAACCGTAGCCAGACGGTGAGCAATGATAAAGACCGTCCGTCCCTGCATCACCCGTTCTAGGGCCTCTTGCACCAAGGTTTCGGACTCGGAATCAAGCGCCGAAGTCGCCTCATCCAGAATTAAAATGCGTGGATCCAGCAAGACCGCGCGGGCGATCGCCAGCCGCTGCCGCTGACCGCCGGAGAGGTTGACGCCGCGCTCTCCCACCCATGTGTCATAGCCATCGGGCATTTGGCTGATGAATTGATGGGCGTTGGCAATGCGTGCGGCTTCTTCCACGGCAGCGCGATCGAACTGCCTCTGACCAAAGGCAATGTTCTGGGCAATCGTGCCGGAGAACAGGATTGTCTCTTGGGGGACGATACCGATCTGTCGCCGCAGACTGCCGAGGGTGACACTGCGAATGGGAATGCCATCCACCAAAATTTCGCCATCCTGCGGGTCGTAGAAACGCGGGATCAGATTGACGAGGGTTGATTTGCCCGCACCTGAAGCCCCAACCAAGGCAACCGCTTCACCTGGTTCGACCGTCAGATTGAGTTGGCGCAACACCGGCGCACTGTCGCTGCGATAGCTGAAGCTCACCTGTCGGAATTCCACCTTGCCGGTAATCGGCGGCAGCATCCGTGACTGGGGATCCTCTTGAACCGCAGGCTCAATGCTCAGCAGTTCATCAATGCGATCAAGGGAAGCCTGCCCCTGCTTGAACTCGTTGAAGTTATCGATCAGGTGGACGATCGGGTCAATTAACATGGCGATCGCTGCCACATAGCTGCCCAAATTTGGCCCGTTGAGCTGGCCCGTGGAAATCTGCCAACTGCCCAGCACGACAATGAAGAGAATGCTAGCGGCCTGCAGAAAGCCAATGACGGGATATTGAATGGCCCGCAGCCAAGCCGTGCGATAGCGGGCCTCACGGTTACGCTCGGCCTCGCGGCTGAAGCGCTCGATTTCGTAGGGTTCCGCAGCAAAGGCCCGCACCAGACGAATGCCGCTAAAGACTTCCGTTAGCAGAGAAGATAAGTTTGAGATCCGCGACTGACTGCGCCGCGGAAACACCAACATTTGCTGCCCAAACCAGCCGACCAAGAAACCCATGATCGGCGCAATCACTAGGATCGCCAGCGTCAGCGTCCAGTTCAGATAGATCATGTAGCTGAGCACGACGATCAGCTGCAGGATCGAGGGTGTCGCATCGTGAAAGACCTTATTGACGACTTCCCCAACGCGATCGATGTCCTCGGTCATCCGGTAGGTGAGGTCGCCAGTTTTGGCCTTCTCGAAGTAGCTGAGGCTCAGGCTTTGGATGTGTCGATAGGTATTGACCCGCAGGTTGTAGGCGATCTGAAGCGCCGCCTTCGCCATTAAGGAGTCTTGTCCATACTGAGCAGCTTTATGGATGAGGAAGCCGACGATCGTGATCGCTGCCAGCCGTGCCAGTTCCCATACTTTTCCCTGTACCAGCAGATTGACCATCTGGCCTGCCAAGAAAGCCAAGATCGGCCAAAATGCCGTGAAGACCAGCGTACAGAGCAAGGCCTGAACAATGGTCTTCGTTTGGGGCCGCAGATAAGGCCAAAGGAGGTTGTAGCTGGCGTGCTTCTGCAAGGAGGTTGAGGAGAACACGGGGTCACGTCTCAACCTATCAGACCTCGGCACTCTAGGATGGAAGCGATCGCACTTGAATCAAGCCTGTGGGCACGGAAACCGCGACAATTCGCCTCGATCAGTTTCTGAAATGGATGGGAGCCGCCCAAACGGGGGGCGAAGCCAAACTTTACATCCAAGACGGCCAAGTTGAGGTCAGTGGCATGGTAGAAACTCGCCGAGGCCGTCAACTACGGGAGGGCGATCGCGTTAATTTTGCCGGTCAGGTCTTCTTGGTACCACCACTCCCCCACTAGCACGCAGCAATCGCTCGAGGGCGCGGCCTAGGATGAAGGGACTCTCAGCCCCGAGTCGACCGACCAAGGTGGCTCTGGCTTCGAGCTGAGACCGCAGCCCTCCAACTGGGATCCTATGAGCGTCGATTGGTCTGAAAGCCTCTCAATGGCGGTCAAAACTCTGCGAGCCAATCGGCTGCGCAGCGCTCTGACCATGCTGGGCATCATCATCGGCAACGCCTCGGTGATCACGATGGTGGGTGTTGGGCAAGGGGCACAACGCCTAGCATCAGAGCAATTCGAGTCCTTGGGGCCGAATGTACTGTTCATCGTGCCGGGCAACCAAGATACGCGGCGCGGCGGCTTGGATATTCCCAAAACCTTGGTTTTGGCTGATGCCGTGGCGATCGCGACTCAAGTACCAACCGCCGGCGAAGTCGCCCCCCAAGTCAGTACCCGCCAGTTGGTGACCTACCAAGGCGAATCGAGCACCACCCAAGTCTTTGGCGTGACGCCTAGCTTCTTGACGGTGCGGAGTTTTAGCGTGGCGCGGGGCCGCTTCTTTAGTGATCTCGATCTCAGTCGGGCGGAACAGGTCGCCGTTCTGGGGAGCGACCTAGCGATAAAGCTGTTTGGCGTCCAAAATCCCGTCGGGGCCAGCATCCGCATCAAGGGAGCCTCCTTCCGCGTCATTGGCGTGATGGAACCCAAGGGTAGCTTTTTGGGCAATAACCAAGATGATGCGGTCTACTTGCCCTTGACCACGGTTTCCAGTCGCATTCTCGGCACCACTTCGCCCTACGGCATTGAAGTCAGCTTTATCTCCGTCGCGGCCAAGGATGCCAACAGCATTGATGCGGCACAGTTTCAAATCACCAACCTGCTACGGCAGCGGCACCGGATTATCCGCGAGGATGATTTTGAGGTGCGATCGCAAAAGGATGTCTTGACGATTGTGGGCACCGTCACCAATGGCCTCACCCTGATGCTGTCTGCGATCGCCGGTATTTCCCTGTTGGTCGGCGGCATCGGCATCATGAACATCATGCTGGTCTCCGTCTCGGAGCGCACCCAAGAAATTGGCCTGCGCAAAGCGATCGGGGCGACCCAAAAAGACATCCTCAATCAGTTCATGATCGAGGCCGTGATTTTGGCCCTGCTAGGCGGTGCGATCGGCACTGGGTTGGGCATTACTGGCGTCACTGCGATCGCCCTACTTACCCCGCTCAAAGCCGGCGTTTCTCCCGTGGCGATCGCGATCACCGTCACGATTTCCAGCGGTATCGGCCTGTTCTTCGGCGTCGTGCCAGCCCGCCAAGCCGCACGTCTCGACCCGATCGTGGCGCTACGCAGCGCCTAGGGCGGTGGCATTCCTCGGCAGAAGGCGAGACAATGGCAGCAGCGATCGCTCGGTTCTCTGAAAATGAACAGCTGCATTTTGCAAGCCACCGTGGTGGAAGCCCCGCAACTGCGCTACACCCAAGATAATCAGACCCCCGTTGCAGAAATGGTCGTGCAGTTTCCGGGGCTTAGCAGCAAAGATGCCCCCGCTCGGCTGAAAGTTGTCGGTTGGGGTGCGGTGGCGCAAGAGCTGCAAGATCGCTGTCGGCTCAATGACGAAGTCGTGCTCGAAGGGCGCTTGCGGATCAACTCCTTGCTCAAACCCGACGGCAATCGCGAGAAGCAGACAGAATTGACAGTGACTCGGGTGCACCATCTCACTCTCGATAGCGCCACCGGCATTCTGGCTCAAGAGGAGTCAGAGGTGAGCTATGGCCGCAGCGCTGCTGCTTCAGCGCCCGTCAAAGCGAGTCCAGTTGTGACCCCAACTGCAGCACCCGACGTAGACTACGACGATATTCCTTTCTAGATCGCTCCAGTCTGAGCCCATCGTCAGCGATCGCTCAGAGCTCAGCCCGATCGTGGTTGTCGTCTGCAACTTTCATGGCACAGTATCAGCAAATTCTGCAGCTTCAGAGCCAAGGCCAAGGCTTCCTCAATATCACTGGGGCGATCGCTCGCATCGTGCGCGAGTCTCGGATTCAGACGGGCCTCTGTCATCTCTTTACTCGGCACACTTCAGCCAGCCTGATCATTCAAGAAAACGCTGACCCCGATGTACTGCACGATCTGGCCGGCTACTTCGAAGCGCTAGTTCCTGAAGCGGGCTACGAATCGTTGGGCGGAAGTCGTCGCTTCCGCGCCTATGCCCACAGCGCCGAAGGCCCTGATGATATGCCGGCCCACATTCGCACTGTACTAACTCGCACCTCTGAGCAAATTCCGATCGTCGAAGGTCGCTTGGGATTGGGCACTTGGCAAGCTGTCTATCTCTGGGAGCATCGCGATCGCCCCCACAGCCGCCAAGTGATTGTCCATATCAGCGGCGACTAGGGCAGCAGCGATCGCAACTGACTAGCGGTCACCGGTACGGCAATGACCACCGACAGGGCCGCCGCGATCGGGGCTGCCATCACTTCAATCTCCGCCGCTGTCAGCTCGGATTCTCCCTGCAACACCGCCTGAAAACGATCAGTAATTGCCGGGTTTAAAGAGGGAAAAGCAGCGATCAACTGACGGTGCAACGCCTGCTCAGTTTTGCCCGACTCGCGGACTTCATCGGCAACCAAGGTACGAAGATAGCGGCCAAACCAAGAAATTGGCTGCTCAGGCTGCACCGATCGCACAGAAACATGTTGACCTTCGAGGGCGCTAGCCAACTTCTGAAGCTGAAGTTGCAAATCCTCGATCAACTCCGAGGGCTGAGTTACATCGCTCTGGTTCTCTTCACCCACCAAGGCTTGATCGAAATCATCCAGCGACAAGCCACACAGATGAGCAATCTGCCGAATCAGACTCCAGCGAATATCCCAAGGATCAATTTCTGCATTCTCGTACTTATTAATCAGGGTCGGTGAAACACCTAACAACTGAGATAGTTTCCGTTTTGAAAGGCTGCCAATCGAGAGACCTGTGATCTCAGTTGCTTGCTGATAAGCAGCGGCGCGAAGCTGTTGCAGCAGATGGGCAAGACGCAGTGCCCGTTGCGCTGCTTCAGCTTCAAACTCGGTAGGGGCCATTGCTTAGTCTCAGAAGTAACTTCTCTCAGCCTAAGCAGAATAGAACCATTTATGGCAAGCCTGCAACTAGGAACGTTATTGTTGGGCAGCAAACCAGCGCCTTAGCATTAAAGTTAACTCACCACTGTCTCTTAAGCGACGGATTTCACGATTGAATCGATCACGGTAGGGCGACCCTTTGGGAAAGGCGATCGCGTAGCGTTCTTGCGTTGCACCATTCAGTTTTTGAACAACAAGCTGAGCATTATCTTGGGCGAAAATTGCTGCAACCACAGATTCCACAAGGGCGATATCAACTTCACGTGTTGTTAATGCTTTTAACAAAGCCGTGACATCAACATAACTTTTAGTTTGCAAAGTTGGATAACGAGTTTTGAGCTGGGCTGCCCGTTGGGCCTGGACCGTCCCTTGGAGATAGCCCAGTCTCAATCCAGACAGATTTTGATCGGCCGGCAGCAATCGCGAATTAAGCGTCACTAAGCTGTCTTGGGCTTCGAAATAGGGTTCCGAGAAGTCTACCCGCTGGGCTCGCTCAGGGGTAATTGAAATCGCCGCGATCGCTAGATCGCCCTGTCCAGCCATCAAATTCGGCAAGAGCTGTTCGAAGGAACCCACCTGAAACTGAATTTTTAACCCTAGATTGCGGGCGATCGTTTCGGCGAGTTCAATATCAAAGCCGTATACCCCAGGGCGATCGGTAGTTTCTTCGATGCGAAACTCAAAGGGCGGATAGTTATCCGTCGTCAGGGCGCGGAGCGTTTGCGCTAGGGCTGCAGCACTGTAGCTCAGCCCCAGGCCCAGCGTCAGCAGGCCAGCCGTGAAGGGCGAAAGTCGCATCCCTAGGACTCCAAGTCAGCGATCTCTTTAACCAAGGCAGCACTCAAAACCTCAGGGCCATCAGCCTGAACGAGCACATCGTCTTCAATACGAATGCCAATACCCCGCCAGCGCTCCGGCACCTCGGGTTGACCTTCCGCCACCGCGATCGTCGGTGAGATGTACAGTCCCGGTTCAACCGTCACGACATGCCCCGGGGCCAAGGTTGTCCAGCTGTCGCGGTACTGGTAGGTGCCGACATCATGGACATCCAAACCCAGCCAGTGTCCGGTGCGATGCATGTAAAAGGGGCGATAGGCTCCCGTTTCGTAGAGTTCTGCCGGATCGCCTTGGAGTAACCCCAGATCCAAAAGGCCCTCGATTAAGGTGCGCACGGCAGCCTCGTGGAAGTTGCCGTAAGGGGCACCCACTTGGACTGCCGCGATCGCCTGTTTCTGGGCCTCCAATACGATCGCGTAGAGGGCCCGTTGTTCGTCGCTAAAGCGGCCATTGACAGGAAACGTCCGGGTCAAATCGGAGTTGTAATAGCCGGTGCTGCAACCCGCATCGATCAGCAGCAGATCACCATCCTGCAGCTGTTGGTTGTTGTCGATGTAGTGGAGGATGCAGGCATTGGCACCCGTCGCCACAATCGAGGGATAGGCTGCCCCCTGGGCACCCCGCTGCCGGAAGCAGCCTTCGATCGCAGCTTCCACTTCGTATTCCCAGACGCCCGGTGCGGCGATCGCCCGTGCCCGATCGTGAGCTTCAACGGCGATCGCGATCGCCTGACGCAGTTGCTCAACTTCCGCCGGACTTTTGACTTGGCGCAACCCATGCAGCAGCGGCCCCGGATCTGCGATCCCTGTAGGGCCGTAGCCCCGCCGCGGATAGAGCGCTAGTTGCTGCTGGTAGAACTGCAGCATTCGTTCGTTGAAAGCGCGATCGCGACCGAGGTGGTAGTAGAGACGATCGCCGGTTTCGAGCAGCTTGGGCAGTTCTTTGTCGAGATCCGCGATCGAAAAGACCGCGTCAGCCCCCAGCTTTTCCTTTGCTCCTTCAACACCGAGCCGGTAACCAACCCAGGTTTCTTGAGCGGGGTCTCGGGGCCGCACGAACAGCACAAATTTGTGCTCATGGTTGGGCGCCAACACCGCGATCGATTCGGGCTCATCCAGTCCGGTGAGGTAGTAGAAGTCGCTGTCTTGGCGATAGCGATACTCCACATCGTTGTGCATCACGGCATGGGGAGCACTGCGGAAAACCGCTACTCCAGACCCGATTTTGCTGAGGAGTTGTTCACGGCGTTGAACAAATTCGGAAAGGGCTATAGCCACAACAGGACGCAACGGTGCACGGCAGGATTTGACGCCAGCATATCAGAGCCGATTTTGCGTCGTGGAAACTGGTGGATCCAAGGCAACGATCCCGCGCAGCATCGAAATTTTCGGAATGATGCATCCAATCGCGCTGTTGGTCCGTAACCCCTGTAGTGACCCACTGACTCCTCCGAACAGACCCATGCTGCAGATTCACCTCCGGAGCTTGAATTACGGAACGGTTGTGATCTCCACCCAGGCGACGGCAACCCAAGCAGCCCCGCTCGAACTGACAGGCCACACCCCAGCCCGCAAAGTTCTTCAGACTTTGCTGCGACTGATCTTTCCGCAGCTCCAAGCTCGCAGCAGCGAACTGAAGATGATCTGCACGAACAACCCCCTCTTTCAGTACTGGTTTCAAGTCGAAGCGATCATCGAAGCGGGGTCAGGCATGACACGGACGGAAGTCCCTTGCCTTTCCCGTTAGACGATTGGCCCATCTTCCCAATGGTTGCAATTGGCGATCGCGGCTTCGAAAAGCTGCGGGCGATCGAGCGAAGCCGCTAATCTGAAAAAGCGTCTCTGCAGCATCATCGATGGACACAAAAGCTTTTAAGCGGGCCTTGCACCAGTCCGATCGCTATAACCGCAAAGGCTTTGGCAAAACCACCGATGTCTCGGGCGCTCTTGAGTCGGCCTATCAAAGCGACTTGATTCAAAGCTTGCGCCAGAATGGCTACCGTCTGCAGCGTGGCGAAATCACCATTCGCCTCGCCGAAGCTTTTGGCTTTTGCTGGGGCGTAGAGCGAGCCGTCGCGATCGCCTACGAAACGCGTCAGCACTTTCCCCAAGAGCGGATCTGGATTACCAACGAGATCATCCACAATCCCTCGGTCAACCAGCATCTACGCGAGATGAGCGTCGAGTTTATTCCCTGTGAGCGGGGCGAGAAGGATTTTTCCGTCGTCGATCGCGGTGATGTCGTGATTCTGCCGGCCTTTGGGGCCAGCGTGCAGGAAATGCAGCTGCTCGATGAGAAAGGCTGCCATATCGTCGACACCACCTGCCCTTGGGTTTCCAAGGTCTGGAACACCGTCGAAAAACATAAGCGCGGTGCTCACACTTCAATCATTCACGGCAAGTACAACCACGAAGAGACGGTCGCCACCAGCTCCTTTGCCGAAACTTATCTGGTTGTGCTGAATCTGGAGCAAGCGCAGTACGTCTGCGACTACATCCTTAACGGTGGCGATCGCGACGAGTTTATGACGCGCTTTGGCAAGGCTTGCTCGGCCGGTTTTGACCCCGATCGCGATCTGGAGCGGATCGGCATTGCCAACCAGACAACGATGTTGAAGAGCGAAACCGAAGCAATCGGCAAACTATTTGAACGGACGCTGCTGAAGAAGTACGGCCCCCAAGCGCTCAACGATCACTTTTTGGCCTTCAACACCATCTGCGATGCCACCCAAGAGCGCCAAGACGCGATGTTCCAACTGGTTGAGGAACCGCTGGATTTGATCGTGGTGATCGGTGGCTTTAACTCCTCCAACACCACTCACTTGCAAGAAATTGCGATCGAGCGCCAGATTCCCTCCTTCCATATCGACGCGGCAGAACGGATTGGCCCCGGCAACCGGATCGAGCACAAACCGCTCCACACGGACCTGACCACGACAGAGCCCTGGCTACCGGCGGGCCCGCTGACCATTGGCATCACCTCCGGGGCTTCAACCCCCGACAAAGTGGTGGAGGACGTGATTGAGCGACTCTTTGATCTGCAGCGGTCCTAGCTTTTGGCTTCCCCTGCTGCCAGCTCTTGCCTAGAGTGAGTGACAGTCTCTGCTTTTGTCTTGCTGCTGTGTCGCCGCGCGATCGTGACTCTCGACTCCACCCCCGCCTTTAGTACCGATCCCGAACTGATCTGCTTTAGCAGTCGGTTTCAGGACGAGATGGAGATGTACGCTCCGGCAGAGGTCGTCGCTCACTATCTCGATCGCCACGAGGAATGGTTCCGGCGCTGCGCCGAACCGATGGCCACTACCTCGATCGGCAAGGATGCCTACGCGATCGTGTTGGGGCGCTATGGATCTCTGGGCTTTGAGGTCGAGCCGCAGATTGGCCTTGAGCTATTACCCGCTGATCAAGGGGTCTACCGGATTTGCACTGTGCCGGTACCGGGCTATGAGTCCCAAGGCTATCAAGTCGATTTTCAGGCCTCGCTCAGCCTCGATCGCCTCACCCACGAAACCGAAGCACCCGTCACCGAAGCGACCGCAGTGGCTTGGGATCTACTGCTGACCGTGGGGATTCGCCTGCCGCGCTTTATCCACGTGCTGCCCCAGAAGCTGGTGCACAGCACCGGTGACCATCTGTTGCGGCAAATTGTGCGCCAGACCTCACGCCGCTTGACGCACCGCGTTCAAGAAGACTTTCATCAGCAACTGAATTTGCCGCTGCCGCCCCGTCGTCACGCGCGTTTCTGACGCTCTAGCTGGCTGGAACTCTGGGCGATCGCAGCCGTCTTCAGTCGATCAATCCGCTCGACAAGCCTGATTTCGTTCCCTCTAGCGACGCAGCGGCCCATCTTTGCCGACTTGTGATTACCACCAAGCCTTGATCTCAGCGGCAAGGCGTAGGTCAATGGAAAGCAATGTGCTCTTCTTCAGAGTGTCCGGTGACGTCTATCCCCGCCTTTAATCTGACTGAGCAGTACCGCCGTATCGGTGCTGAGCTAGAAACTGCGACAGCCAAGGTCTTAGCCTCGGGGGGCTACATCGGCGGACAGACTGTTGCGGACTTTGAAGCGGCTTTTGCAGCGGCCATGGGTGTGACGGAAGCCGTGGGCTGCAATTCGGGCACCGATGCGCTGCATCTAGCACTGCGGGCATTAGACATCGGGCCTGGGGACGAAGTCATCACTTCGCCGTTTACCTTTTTTGCCTCTGCAGAAGCGATTAGTTTGGCGGGGGCCACACCCGTCCTAGTCGACATCGAACCCCAGTTCTTCAACCTCGACTATCGCCAGATCGAAGCAGCGATTACCCCGCGCACCAAGGCGATTATTCCCGTTCATCTGTTCGGCCATCCGGCGGCGATGTCGGAGATTATGGCGATTGCCCGAGCCCACAATCTGCGCGTGATTGAGGATTGTGCCCAAGCGACGGGAGCAACTTGGCAGGGTCAGCCGGTTGGCAGCTTTGGCGACTGTGGCTGCTTTAGCTTCTATCCGACCAAAAATTTGGGGGCCTGCGGCGATGGCGGCCTCGTCACAACCAAGAATCCTGAAGTGGCCGATCGCCTGCGATCGCTGCGTCAGCATGGCATGCGGGTGCGCTACTACCACGATGAGATCGGCCTGAATAGCCGTTTGGATGCGCTGCAGGCGGTGATTCTCTCGATTAAGCTGCGCTACTTGGATGAGTGGAATCAGCAGCGCCAAGCGATCGCGCAGCGCTATGGCGAAGCGATCGCCGCGATTCCCGGTCTGGTCGCCCCCAGCGTGCACGCCGATGCCGTCCATGTCTGGCACCAATACACGGTGCGGGTGCAGGCCTGTGGCGATCGCAGCCGCTGTGTCAGTCATCCCTGCGATCGCCAAGGACTTTGCCGCGACTGGCTGCAACAACAACTGCAAGCCCAAGGCATTGGCTCGATGATCTACTACCCCGTGCCTGTGCATCTGCAGCAGGCCTACAGCCAGTTAGGCTACAAGACTGGCGACTTCCCTGAAGCCGAGCGTGCCGCCCAAGAAGTCCTGTCGCTGCCGATGTTCCCGGAACTCAACGAGGATGATCAGGCTCGGGTGATCACGGCTCTGAAGGATCTGGCGATCGCAGCCGTCCAGTCCTAGCATGCTGGCTCCTTGGCGATCGCCCCTGGCGCGGGCGTTGCATCGCAATCGGGCTCAGCCCCAAAGCCGCTACTTTCAGCTAGCCACTGTGACAACTGAGGGCAAAGCTGCCAACCGCACCGTGGTCTTTCGGGGATTTCTGGAGCCAAATCGGCTGCAGCTGTTCACCGATGCGCGATCGGCCAAGCTGATGCAGTTAGCAGCGGGCTGTGAGATCTGCTGGTACTTCGCCAAGACCCGCGAGCAATTTCGAATTCAAGGTGAGATCGCCGCTGTGACTGCCGCAGATTCAGGCGATTTGCAAGCCGCCCGACAGCAACTCTGGCAGCGTTTGAGTCTGGCAGCGCGACAGCAGCTCTACTGGCCACAACCTGGAGCTGTGTGGGAAGAAGCCGCGATCGCCTCTGAAGTTGAGGATCTCGATCAGCTGCCAGAGAACTTTGTCTTGCTGGTAATTCGCCCGATCGCGGTCGATCATTTGCAACTGGCACCCGACCCCCAAGAACGCTGGTCTTACTGGCAGCACGAATCAGACTGGCGGCGGCAGCGCTTGAATCCCTAGCCTCAGGGAATTGAGTGAGGGCGCGGGGCAGTCAGTGTTTCGTAGGCGGCGATGCCTAGATCGGCGGGCATCCCGCAGGAGAGTGCTACTTCCCCCAAACAATCGAGGGGCGGTCGCTGCTGACTGCTGGCAAATTGTTGCAGGCGATCGCAGAACTGATAGCCCATCTGAATCAGCCGCTGGATTTCGCTGAGGGCGAGCAACGACTCCACCTCAGCTGCGCTAATCTGTTGCCCCACTTGTCGCAGGCGGGCATTGAGCACCCGTTCCACGAAGCGGCATTCCTGTTCCTGCGACATGTCAACCTGCCCCCGCCAGCAATTGGCGGTGATCGGTGCGCGTTCAGCTGCCTGAGAGGGGACTTCACAGCGCTACACTGGCCAGCGTCAGGGGCTCAGTGCTGACTGGCAGACCGATCCCCAGCGTCCTAGGCATGATTGAAGTCGAACAACTGACTCAGCAGTATGGTGCCCGCGCTGCCATCCAAGACCTTACTTTTCGGGTTGAAGCGGGCGAAATCTTGGGTTTTTTAGGCCCGAATGGCGCAGGTAAGACGACTACGCTACGCATTTTGGCGGCAGCACAACCCGCCAGCCGAGGCACAGCCCGCATTGCCGGCTGGGACGTGCATCGACAAGCGCAGGCAGTACGGCAACGGATCGGCTACCTGCCGGAAATTCCGCCGCTCTACCCTGAGATGACAGTGCAGGCTTACCTTAGCTTTGTGGCGCGACTCAAGGGTGTGGTAGCCGGCGATCGCCCGCAACGGTTAGCCGAGACCCTGCAGCGCTGTGGTCTCAACGATCGCGCTCAAACGCCGATTCGCAAGCTCTCCAAGGGCTATCGGCAACGGGTGGGCTTGGCTCAGGCGATCGTCCATGATCCGCCGGTGATTTTGCTAGATGAACCAACTGTTGGCCTCGACCCCCGCCAGTTGCAAGAGGTGCGATCGCTGATTCGCAGTTTGGCGGGCGAGAAGACCGTGATTTTCTCGAGCCATATCCTGTCTGAAGTCAGTCAAGTGAGCGATCGCGTCGTCATCCTCAACCAAGGGCGCCTAGTGACAACCACGGCAACACGGGAGCTGCTACAGCAAGGCGGCTGGCACTATCGCCTTGAAGTCAGTGGCGATCGCAATCCCTTGGCAGTTTTACAAAGTCTGGATGGGGTGCAGTCAGTCCAGATGCAAGCCCAAACTGGCGATCGCTGGATTATTAGCCTCACCAGTCAGGCCGACCAAGAGATTGGCGCAGCGATCGCAGCCACCATCCAGCAGCAGGGTGGGCAACTCTGGGAACTGCGGCGCGATCGCCCCAGTCTGGAAGAGATTTTCCTGCGGCTGACTGCCCCAGTCCCGCTGAACCCGTCCGAGGAACCGGCAGAATAACAGCATGCAACGCCTTCATCTGCTGCGCGATCGCGCCGGCGTCGTTCTCTACGAACGAGAGCTACGCAGTTATTTTGGATCGCCGTTTTTTTATGGCATTGCCGGCGCTTTTTGGCTGCTGGCAGGTTTTTTCTTCAACGTGCAACTGCAGAGCCTGCTCAGTCAGCTCGCTGCTTTTGACCAACAGGGCGGTGCCACTATCACCCAGCCGATCGATGCCCCTTATCTGCTGATTCAGAACTTCATGGGAGTGCTGGGCTTTCTGCTGCTGTTGCTGCTGCCGATGCTGTCGATGGGGCTCTACACCGAGGAACGCAAACGCACCACCTTGGAATTGCTACTGACGGCTCCCGTGCGGAATTGGACGGTGGCGATCGCCAAGCTCCTAGCAGTGTTGACGGCCGTTGTGGGCCTCCTGCTACCAATCGCCCTCTACGAAGCGATCGCCCTTGGATCCTCTAGCCCGGCGCTTTCGCCTTGGATCTTCCTCTCGGGCTATGTCGGCTTACTACTCCTCGCGGCGGCTGTTCTGTCCTTAGGCATGTTCCTGTCCTCGTTGACCGACAGCACGGTTTTGGCTGCCATTTTGAGCTTCCTGCTGGTGCTGGCGCTCTGGGCCCTGGATAGCTTGGGCGGCAGCGTGAGTGGCGCGATCGGGGATATCAGTCGTCATCTGTCACTGTTGCAGCAATACAGCCAGTGGGTGGAAGGGCAGGTGAGTAGCGCCAGCGTCATTCTCTTTGCCAGCGCGATCGGCTTGGGCTTGTTCCTAACAGCTCAATCCGTGGAACTGTTGCGCGTGCGGCGAGGTTAAATCCATGCAACTTTGGGGTCGCCGCCTACGGCACTGGGGGCCGGGACTGGGGATTGGGCTAGCTGTGGCGGCTCTTGGCTTTGCTTTCATCCGCGGCGTGCAGCCCGGCGCGATCGCCCTTTTTCTGCTTGGCAGCGCGATCGCCCTGTCTAGCTGGCTTTTCAGCCTGAATTGGCAGCAACGCAGTCTGCGATCGGGGGCAACCGCAGCGGGCACCACGGCCTTGATCCTACTGCTGCTCATCCTGCTCAATTGGGGGGCCGTACGTTGGGATCGCCGCCTTGATTTGACTGAAGCGCAGCTCAACAGCTTGGCGCCAGAATCCCAGCAAGTTGTCTCGCAACTGCAGCAACCACTGACGCTCTGGTTCTTCTCAGCACAACCCGATCCGAGTCTTCAAAAGCTGGTCCAGCTCTACCAGCGCCAAAGTCCACAACTGAAATTTGAACGGGTCGATCGCCAGCAACGACCCGATTTGGCTCAGCGGTTGGGGGTCAAAGATGAAGGTGACTTGATTCTGGAGCAGGGCGATCGCCGTCAGTTTCTGGTCAATCAAGCAGTTACGCCTCTGAGTGAAGCTCGTCTAACGACCGCGATCGCGAACCTCCAGCAAACCTCAATCACACCGCTCTACTGGTTGCAAGGCCACGGAGAACCCGCGCCGGAAGCCTTAGCTGCTGCCAAGCAAGCTTTGAGCGATCGCGGCTACACCGTGCGCCCGCTCAACCTCGCCAGTCAGCTCGCTACAGGACAGACTGAGATTCCTGAGGATGCAGCGTTGGTGGCAATCGTCGCACCAGAGCGGCCCTTACTCGCGACCGAAGTCGCTAGTCTGCAACGCTACATCGATCGCGGCGGGCGGTTAGCTGTGTTTGCACCGCCTGGCCCCGATAACGGTCTAGCACCGCTACTCCAACCCTGGGGACTGACGCTCGATCCGCGATCGGTAATCGACAGCAGTTCAGGTGCGATCGCCGGATTTGGTCCCGAAGCACCCTTGGTCGATCGCTATGGCAACCATCCAATCACCCAAGCTTTTGGCAATGGCGTTTCTTTCTTCCCCAAAGCAGGCGCGATTTTGATTGCAGAAAAACCCGAGATCCAAGTCGATCCGCTGCTGATTAGCAACGATCGCAGTTGGGCAGAGGCGGATTTGAGCGACACCGTCGGCTTTGATCCGGCCCGTGATCTCCGGGGACCGCTTGCCCTTGCTGCGGCTGCTAGTCGCAAGACAGGCAATCAAGAGGCGCGGATTGTGGTTTTTGGCAGCAGTCAATTCTTGCAAGATCGCCTATTCAATCAGCAGCTCAATGGCGATGTCTTCCTGAATAGCGTCGGCTGGTTGAGCGATCGTCAAGCCGAAACCTTGAGCATTCGTCCGCGCCAAAGTCGCGATCGCCGTCTGCTGCTGACGGGCTGGCGGGCCACGCTGGTGACTTGGCTTTCCTTAATCCTCGTGCCTCTCGCTGGTTGGGGGGCTGCGGGTTGGCTCACTTGGCAGCGGCGACGCGCTCTATGAATTCTTCCGCAATGTTTCTGACGTTCCTTCCGCTCCTCGGTAGAATTGGAGAGCGTTTCTTTACCTTGTTGAAGAATCGCGCGTTGCTTTCAACATTTCCCGTCTCCCGGTTCTGAATGGCTCTACCTCCCCAACCGAACAGCGCTCGCAACCTTCGCAATCTCCCCCAGATCAACGAACGCATTCGCTTCCCGAAAATTCGTGTCGTCGATACTGATGGGGCCCAACTCGGAATTTTGACCCCTGCAGAAGCGCTACGGATTGCCGAGGAGAAAGAACTCGATTTAGTACTGGTCAGTGATAAGGCCGACCCACCGGTTTGCCGGATTATGGATTACGGCAAGTATAAATTTGAGCAAGAAAAACGCGCTCGAGAAGCGCGCAAGAAGCAGCATAACGTCGAAGTTAAAGAAGTGAAGATGCGCTACAAGATCGACGAGCACGACTATCAAGTGCGCGTCAATCAGGCTCAGCGCTTCCTCAAAGCCGGCGACAAAGTCAAAGCCACGATTACTTTCCGGGGGCGTGAAATTCAGCACACGGACTTGGCTCAGCAGTTGTTGATGCGCCTTGCCAGCGATCTCAAGGAGCTGGGCGAAGTCCAGCAAGCACCGAAGAAAGAAGGCCGCAACATGATGATGATGCTCGGGCCGAAGAAAGCGGGTAGCTAGTCAATCTTGCGTCATTGAACTCAACAAAGAGTGAGTAGGAAGTGATTTCTACTCACTTTTGCTATGGCGCGATCGCCAGTCATCCCAAGCTTGCTTCCGATGTCTAGCCCGAGTTCATGAAAACCGACAAGCTGTTCTACGCGATCTTTGCGACTTTGCCGGATTTGGTAACGGAGCTAGTGGATGGCATTCCCCCTGCAGCTCGCTATCGCTTCGCTGCCCTGATAGTTAAGCTCGTCGGTCAAGCACCCCCTCCTCAACACAGCTCACCATTGACTGGGTGATTCCGGGACGACTGGCAATCGGCCCATTGCCCCACGAGCAGCAGCGATCGCAGTTTGAGCAGGAGAATATCCAGGCGGTTCTTTCCCTTTGCGCTCCCCAAGAAGGTCCTATCCCAGAATGGATTCAGATTCGGCAATGGCAGCGCTGCATCTTACCCGACAGTTATTGCAACAAGCTGATCAGTGTTGAGCAAATAACTACTGCCGTTGAGCAGCTCCATCAGTTAATCCTCACGAGCCCACCGGTCTACATTCACTGCATTGCCTCAATTGAGCGATCGCCTTTGATCACGCTGGCCTATCTCTGTCGCCATCGAGGATTGGAATTTTGGGAAGCCCTGAGTTATTTACAGCAAGTTCATCGAGCGACTCGGCCGACTGATACTCAGATAAGAGTGCTCCAGCAGTATCTTCGCCGTGGATCGGATCAGGCTTAGGACTGGGTTTGAGGGGGTAAAGTGCAAGGGCAATCGCGTTACCACTGAAACTGATGGCTGAGACCTGCTTTCACCCTGGACAGCCTATCTGGAGACTACCTAGGCCGCAGTGAGGGATCTAGGAACAGGCGGAGTGGAGCAATTAGAAAAAGAGTAGGATTGCTGTCGCATCTGTTAACAGTAATAGGCTGGCGACTGCGGAACACCGCCCGATCGCAAAAGCGAACGTTAGGCACTGAGGCGATCAGAGTAGATGTTGCGCCTTTAGCCAGCGCTACACTGTAGAGCTTTGAGCAGTCTGTAGATATCGAGGGCGGCGCTCATGATGCTGTTGTTGAGGAGAAGGTAGGAGTCAGAGTCACTGAGGCGATCGCTGACGACATAGTCGGCGAGGATGCGACTGGTGTCGAGACTGCTAGGGAACCAAACGAGGTTGGTTTACAACAATGTAGCGGTGCAGGTAACGAAGCCTTAGCTTTTGCTGCTTTGTTTGGTGCAGCGTTGGCGTTGCTTAAGCGTCAGGCTGAGTAGAGGTTCGAAGACGGTTTGCAGTTCCATGCAAAGCTCACGTAGTCGGTCGGGTTTCTCTGGAGTGAGAGGGGATGCTGGGGACATACATAGAATTACTTCGACTGTGTACAACTAGGCTATGGGAAGTTGCCGCGAACTACATCTGGGATAACAGAGGCGATGGGTATTGAGGTTGATGAAGCTAAAGCTTTAGGTTTTCTTTGAATTGGTGTGGCCGGGTATCGTTTGGGTATAGCTGGGTCATGTTTAAGGGTCGTTGGACAATGTTCGGAAGTAGCAGAGTGATTTTTTAGGGTGAGTGGATATGGTGCGAGAGCAACTAACTAGCCTTAAAGAGAGAAGCAGCGATTAAAAGGTGATTCCAAATACTGTCTTAGGTTGCAAAGTTAATGTTATTTAACAAAGCTATTACGTCAGATAGGTTTGTGTAAAACTTGTCGATGTGATACTTGTTAAGCTCATTAACTAGGCTGTTAATCATCACTTGTTGGAATGAAAGCTGTAATTTTGGCAGGTGGTCTTGGTACAAGACTAAGTGAAGAGACTCACCTAAGACCTAAGCCAATGGTAGAAGTTGGTGGCAAACCAATTCTTTGGCATATCCTTAAAATCTATAGTCATTTTGGCATTCAGGAATTTATTATTTGCTGTGGTTATAAGGGCTATTTAATTAAAGATTATTTTGCCAACTATTTTTTGTATACCAGTGATGTAACATTTCATATGGATATTGATAACCATATGGAAGTTCATCACCGAAAAAGCGAGCCGTGGAAAGTTACGCTTGTAGATACTGGCGAGATGAGTCAGACAGGAGGGCGGTTAGGCCGAGTTCGCCATTATCTAAATGACGAAACCTTCTGTTTTACCTATGGAGATGGTGTTGCAGATGTCAATATTCATGCACTTGTTCAACACCATCAAAAGGCAGAATGTCAGGCAACACTAACTGCTGTCCAGCCTCCTGGCCGTTACGGTGCCCTGAGTCTGGAAGGTGATACGGTATTGCAGTTCCAAGAGAAACCTGAGGGTGATAACGCTTGGATTAATGGTGGCTTCTTCGTACTTGAACCCAATGTTTTGGACTTGATTGCAGACGATAGCTGTAGCTGGGAGGGAGAAATTTTGCCTCAACTTGCTGCTGCTGGTCAGCTCTCTGCTTATCGGCACCGAGGTTTTTGGCAGCCAATGGATACCTTGAGAGACCGGACTCGTTTAGAGGAGCTATGGGCTAATAATCAGGCCCCCTGGAAGCTTTGGGAATGAACTCTAGCTTTTGGCGCGATCGCCAAGTGCTGATCACAGGGCATACGGGCTTTAAGGGAAGCTGGCTAACGCTTTGGTTATTGATGCAAGGGGCTGATGTTTGGGGGTATGCCCTACCTCCAGAATCCGAGCGATCGCTGTTTACAGCCTTGGACTTGGCGAACCAGCGGCAAGCGGGTTGGGGTTACTTTCAGTATCGGCTCGGAGAGATGAATGATGCTGAAGCTCTGAGGCAGTGGGTAGAACAAGCACAACCTGAGGTGGTGTTTCACCTAGCGGCTCAACCTTTAGTCCGTCGAAGCTATGCCGATCCCTTGGGAACTTGGCAAACGAATGTTCTCGGTAGCCTGCAACTGCTCGAAGCCCTAAAAAGTTTGCAGCACCCTTGCGCCATGGTGATGGTGACAACAGATAAGGTTTACGAAAATCGTGAGTGGGTCTACGGCTATCGGGAGACTGATTGCTTAGGAGGGCATGATCCCTACAGTGCCAGCAAAGCAGCGATGGAGTTAGCCGTGGCTAGTTGGCGATCGAGCTTTTGTGGGGATGCGGCTCATCAAACGCCGTATTTAGCGATCGCGACGGCGCGGGCAGGCAATGTGATTGGCGGGGGAGACTGGGCAGTCGATCGCATCGTGCCAGATGCGGTTCGGTCTCTATCAGCCGGTGCTGCTATTGCTGTTCGTAATTCCCACTCAACTCGACCTTGGCAGCATGTTTTGGAACCGCTAGGAGGATATCTACTGTTGGCGCAGCGACTGCTTGGACATCAGCAGTCTGCGGAGAAAACGGTGAATCCGTTTGCGCGAGCTTTTAACTTTGGCCCAGCAATAGAGTCCAATCGTTCTGTGAAAGAGCTGATTACGACAGTGCTTCAGCATTGGCCGGGACAGTGGTTCGACCAATCCGATCCAACAGCTCCGCACGAGGCTGGGCTATTGCATCTCGTCAGTGACCAAGCACGTCAGCTCCTGGGCTGGCAGCCTCGCTGGGATTTTGAAACAACCGTCAGCAGAACGATCCATTGGTATCGACCGGTCATGATGACAGGAGGCTCAGCATTGGAGGCTTGTCTTGAGGACCTTGCTACTTACGGGCAGTGATACTGATGGAGCTCACTCGCCATGCAATCGATAAATTAGAGACCTATGGCATTCAGGGTGATCGTTTTCAGAGTTGGTTAGCGGCGCTCCCAGCCGGTGAAGTCTTTCAAGATTTAACGAGTGGTGCCGTCGGATTAGTGGTTCGATGGGAAGAGCGACCTTGGATTGTGATTCTGAGTGAAGATAGAGCCAAAGTCGTGACAACGTACCCGACAGACGAGCGCGCAGTAACCAATCGTCGTGGAGGTGGTCGATGGATTTTTCTCAACAGCTGACAGAACAGATCAAGGGAATGGAGCGCTTGATTGATGCAGAGAGTGGAGCGATTTTATTCCGACATCCTAGTTTGAGAGGCATCCCCGATTTAGTGGTAGAGGGGGATGGATACCAGCTGGAGTTTATTGGGTCAACGCTACTGTGTCTTGATATTCAAGATCCTGTTGCGATCGCTCGTTTGCTAGCTGAGCCAGTAAAGTCACAGTTGCCTGTTGGCGTCTGACTCTTGGGATAGAACGGCTGATGCCAACTGAGTTACGAGCAACGGCGATCGCAGGCGTGCTGGAACTCATTAGTCAGCCTTTTCAGGATCATCGAGGTGCTTTTCTCAATGCTTTTCGGGAACAAGAGCCTGCGTTTGCAGAAGCTTGGGGAGACCGCAGGATTGCCCAAGTGAATCTGAGCCGAACTGACAGAGTTGGAGCGATTCGGGGGCTACATTTGCAAGCAGCACCTCACAGTGAAGCAAAGCTCGTTCGTTGTCTACGAGGACGGGTGTGGGATGTTGCAGTTGATCTGCGGCAGGATTCTGCAACCTATGGCCAATGGCAAGCAGTAGAACTATCTCCTGAGCAAGCTAATGCACTACTGATTCCTGAAGGCTGTGCTCATGGTTTCCAGGTGCTCGAAGCCAATAGCGAATTACTCTATCTGCATTCTGGGACTTGGGTACCAGAAGCCGAGACGGGCATTCGTTGGGACGATCCTCAACTGGCGATCGCTTGGCCGCTGCCGATGTCTGAACTAAGCGATCGCGATCGCGCTTTACCGTTTCTCTCGGGATTATGAGTCATTCCTGCCGCCACTGTGGATCGCTCCTCCAGCAAGAGGTGATCGATCTGGGGCACCAACCACCCAGCAATGCTTACCTAACGGCAGAGCAGTTGTTGTTGCCCGAGCTGACCTATCCGCTCAAGGTCTATGTTTGTACGGACTGTTGGCTTGTACAGTTACCGGCGCATGCGGCGGCTGAGGAACTCTTTACAGCTGACTATGCCTATTTTTCGAGTACGTCTGAGAGCTGGTGTGCCCATGCTCAGCGGTTTGTGGAGCAAGCAGTTGAGCAACTAGAGCTAGGACCCAAGAGTTTGGTAGTGGAGATAGCCAGTAATGATGGCTACCTACTGCAGTATGTGCAGCAGCGGGGGATTCCTTGCTTGGGTATTGAACCAACGCAAGCAACTGCCAATGCTGCTCGCAATCGGGGGATTGAAACGATTGAGCGCTTCTTTGGAACAGCACTGGCCGAGGAACTCACTGCCGAAGGCGCTCCGGTGAGTGGCGGGGCCGATTTGGTAGTAGCTAACAACGTCTTGGCGCATGTGCCCGACATTAATGACTTTATGGCGGGGATTGCAAAGCTGCTAAAACCTCAAGGCCGGGCTTCGCTGGAGTTTCCACACTTGCTGAGGCTGTTGGAAGGTAATCAGTTTGACACGATCTATCACGAGCATTACAGCTACCTAAGCCTAAAGGTTGTGCAGCAGATTGCTAATCTTGTAGGCCTAGTGATTGCAGATGTAGAGCAGCTAGCAACACATGGAGGGAGTTTACGAGTTTGGTTGGTCCATCAAGGAACCACAGAACCCAGCAGATCTGTTGAGGAATTACTGGCAATTGAGGCAATAAGCCAGCTCGAGCAGATTGAGACCTATACTGATTTTCAGAAGCGGGCAGAGGCTGCAAAAGACGATTTGTTAGGTTTTTTACTACAGGAAAAGCAAAATGGAAAATTTGTTTTAGGCTATGGCGCTGCAGCTAAAGGAAATACCTTGCTGAACTATGCAGGAGTCAAAGTAGATTTACTACCTGCTGTAGCGGATCGAGCGATGAGTAAGCAAGGAAAATTTCTACCAGGTAGCCATATTCCCGTCATCAGTCCAGAGGAACTTATCAAACAACAGGTTGATTGGCTGTTGGTATTGCCATGGAATCTTGTTCATGAAATTAGAAAACAGTTACCTGAATATCCATTGGTCACGGCAATTCCTGAATTAAAGACTTGGAGTTCTCAATAATTTATGGCTAAGCAATCCTATCGGAAAATTCCTTACACCAAGCCTTCAATTACTGAGCTGGAGATTCAATATGCAACTGATGCAGCCCGAAACGGCTGGGGTGAACATTGCTATGACTACATCATCCGCTTTGAAGAAGCATTTAAACAACACCTAGGTGTGCAATATGCCATTGCAACCAGTAGCTGTACTGGTGCTTTGCACATGGGTATGCATGCTTTAGGGATTGGTCCTGGTGATGAGGTGATACTGGCCGATACGAATTGGATAGCTACTGCAGCTCCAATTATTCATCTCGGGGCTATACCAGTCTTTGTGGATATTTTGCCGGATAGTTGGTGTTTAGATCCTGAGCAAGTTCAAGCTGCTATTACACCTAAGACAAAGGCAATCATAGCAGTGCATTTATATGGAAATCTTTGTGAGATGGATGCTTTGCTGGCAATCGGAGAGCGATACAGCATTCCTGTTATTGAAGATGCAGCCGAGGCAATTGGGTCGGTCTATCACGGTAAGCGGGCAGGTAGCATGGGTCGCTTCGGAGCATTCTCATCTCATGGTACCAAGACCATTACAACTGGTGAAGGCGGGATGTTTGTCACCAATGATCCGGAACTATATGAACATGTTCTAACGCTTTCTAATCATGGAAGAGCTCGCGGGCAGACTAAGCAATTTTGGCCTGACATGGTCGGCTTTAAGTACAAAATGAGTAATATCCAAGCTGCAATTGGCTATGCTCAAATGCAACGCATCGAGATTCTTATACATATGAAACGTAAAATCTTTTCGATGTATCAGAACTATCTTAAGGATCTCCCAGTTCAAATGAATCATGAGCCTAGAGGCTGTACGAATGGGTACTGGATGCCAACATTTGTGGTTAACGAAAAAGTTTCTTTTAATCGCAATAAGTTGATTAGCAAGCTGAAATCAAATGGGGTGGATGCTAGGGTGTTTTTCTGGCCTCTTAGCTCAACATCAACCGGAGGCCGTAAAGCCTTAGATAAGCCTTACCTTTCAGAAAGCATTCATCTACATGCACTAAATCTTCCTTCTCACTACCAACTTAGCAATGAAGAAAGTATGTTTATTTGCACTCTTATAAAGAATACATCCTTTTCTGGGTAATCTAGAGAATAGTTTACTGCATACTTGAAACAAAATGAATACAAACTGCATTAGGAATCTCATTCATGATCTCAAGTCAAGTGACCACACTAGCTTCTCGAAGATGAGAATACAAATACTCAATGATGATGGCGAAAGAGTTGGTTATCTTATACCAATAAATAAGCATCTGGCAAGTAATCCTTTTGTCATACAGAAACTGACTAAGTGGCGAAAGATGTTTAAAAAATACTTTCTAACTCAATTCACACCTACAGAAAACAGAACAAAAAGCTGGCTAGAATCTGTAGTTCTACCAAGCGGCAACAGAGTATTGTTTTTGATATATACATCTAGTAATGACATCATAGGTAATTTCGGAATTTGCGATTTAAGCGAAGAAAAAGCAGAACTGGATAACTTAATTCGCGGAGAGAAAGGAGGCCACCCACAGCTAATTTACTTTGCTGAACTATCTCTCCTAAGATGGCTTTTTTATGACCTTTGTATTCCCAAGGTGTGCTTGCATGTTTTCTCGAATAACTACAAAACAATTTCACTCCATGAGAGTGTAGGTTTTCGCACAACTGCGAGTTATTCCCTAGCTAAAGAAGAGCATTTAGATGAAATCAAGTATACTCCTTGTGAGGTTTTTGATAGTAATTTTAGCGAGTTCTCCTACTTAGAGATGACCCTTATTGCTTCGGAGTTCAAAAAAATCCATGAGTGTTTAAGATAAAGTGCTAATCGTTACAACCTCCCCATTACAGGATGAAAACTCCTCAAGAACTTGCATTTCAAGCTGAGAAGGCAACCTTAGTGGCACAGCAGGGCGAGAACCAAAAAGCTCGTGAGCTCGCCTTAGAATTTCTAAATGAAACTGGAAATACAAAATATGCCTACCACTTTTCTTGGATAAACAGGCCAATAGTACAGCTACCTCAAGACATTGTCGCTTTTCAAGAAATTGTTTCCTCTGTTCAGCCAGACATTATCATCGAAACAGGGGTTGCCCATGGTGGCTCCCTCGCTTTGTCGGCTTCACTGCTATGCCTGCTAGATGTTATGGAAGGCTTAAACCCGCGTCAGTCTAGCCGTAAAGTCATTGGTGTTGATATTGAGATTCGTCCCCACAATCGCAAGGCATTAGATGAGCATCCCTTACGATTCAAGATGGAGCTCATTGAAGGATCGTCGATCGATCCCAAAATTATTCAACAAGTAAAGAGTCATGTACAAAGCTCAGAACGGGTCTTAGTATCGCTCGACTCAAACCATACTCATGAGCATGTGATGGCTGAGCTAAATGCCTACGCTAGTTTAGTCACTGCAGGTAGCTATTGTATCGTTTTTGATACTGTAATTGAAGATTTACCAGCAGGCTCTTTTCCCGACCGGGCTTGGGATGTAGGCAATAATCCTAAAACTGCTGTGCACGAATGGCTGAAGAGTCATCCTGAATTTGCGATCGATAAAGATATTGATAACAAACTACTGATCAGTGTTGCTCCAGATGGATATCTAAAACGGATTTTTTGAACGTATGTAAAATTTAAATTTCTTGAAATATTAACTGTTAAACTCCTACAAGAACAACGAATGCAGTTAAATGACAAAATTTTCTATTATTATTCCCACACGAGAAAGGGTAGGAACCCTTCTCTATACTCTTCCTGCTTGCCTCAGAGTTGAGCGCGACGATATTGAGTTCGTCGTTTGTGATAACTATAGTCAAGATGGCACAGCAGATTATTTAAAGTCTATTCAAGACCATCGCGTCAGGATATATCGTACTAATCAACGACTTTCTATGAAAGATAACTTTGAGCATGGGCTTGCGCGTGCTCAAGGTGAATATATTTGTTTTATGGGCGATGACGATCTAATTATCCCAAGTCTTTTTCCACTTGTCGAAAAAGAACTAGAAAATGTAGAAACTGTTTGCTGGAATCGCTGGGTTTATTATTGGCCTGACTCCTATGAATCACCTAATATGCTGATAGTTAATAATAATAATTTTAGTGTTATCTTAAGCTCGTCAAGGGCTTTAGATTTTGCCCTGCGATACTTCTTAAACTATCAGAACTTACCATCTCTCTACAACTCATTTACCCATCGAAAAATCGTTCAAAGAGTTATTAATTATAACTGTCTAAACTTAGAAACTGAAAAATTTTATCCTCAAGATGCAATTTCTCCTGATGTATTTTCTGCTTTGCAAATACTCAAATTTACCAATAGTTTTGCTCATATAGGACTACCTTTAACAGTTTCAGGCATATCTAGTTCAAGTAATGGAGCAGGAGTTAGGAATAACTCTGAGGAATCAAAAAAGTTCATTCAAGAGTTAAAAGTCGAGAAGCTTAGTGATTTATTGCACGTTTCTTTGTCAGCATTATTAACCCAGAAGATATCATATTACATAACTAATTTAAGTGATTATATAAGCTTTATCATAAACTATATACCAGAAACCTTGCAAGAAGATATATTTCTTGATCTGATTGCATCTGGATGTAGAACATTATTTGATATCGGGGATATTGATGCCGATACAGCAACTCAGTTTATGGCTGGTTATGATATTTCCCCGTGGGTGGTAAATGGGAGGCTCAACTTGATGGATCAGGGATTTTATACCTTGTTTAGAGTTCCTATGTTCAATAGAGTAGTTATTAATGGTGATGAACATAGTCTTAGTAACTCTCTTAATGCATCAGTATTCTTAGATGATTATTTCAGCTCTTTAATATATTGAATAATTACCAACAGATTAGTTGGCACAAAATTCATCTTTTACTAATCTTTCATGGGTCGACATCATTAAATAAATGCATCAATTTTTAAGGTTATAGGGATTTTATTGTGGTTCGGTTGAAAGCATCTAATTGTGGAACAATATAAATAAATCTTTTTGGGAGTAGCTAAAAAATGAGATTACATATTGGTGGAAGAGAAAAGCATCCGGATTGGAAAATTTTTGATGCTCTAGAACGACCAGAAGTTAACTTTGTTGGTAATGCAGCTGATTTAAGCCAGTTTGCAGATGACTCGATCGAAGCAATTTATGCAAGCCATGTGCTAGAGCATTTTCATCATTCACTAGGAAATGAGCTAGTTTCAGTCTTGCTAGAGTGGAGACGGGTCCTACTACCAAATGGAAAGCTATATATTAGCGTACCAGATTTACAGACCTTAAGTTGGCTCTTTTTAAGCCCAATGGCCGGATTTCAGCACCGCCTACAGATTATGCGGATGATGTTTGGAGGACAGGTTGATCAATATGATGTTCATAAAGTTGGGTTTGACTGCGAGATTCTATTTACATATCTGCAAGCAGCTAAGTTTTCGGACTATGAGCGAGTTGAGAACTTTGAACTCTTCCAAGATTGTAGTAATTTAGTATTTTTGGGGTACCCAATTAGCCTTAACGTCGTTGCAGTTAAATGAATCTATGAGTACTCAGGACAACAGTTTGGCAGAAAATTATTACCAACAAGCGATCGAGCAATGGAAGTCTAGAGATCAGAAACAAGCACTTCAATTTTTTAAAAAAGCAGTGAGAGCAAAGCCAAGTAATGCTCATTATTGGTATGCACTGGCTGGAACATACCATATACAGAACAAGTTTCGTGCAGCTCGCTTTTGTTTTGAAAAGTCACTTAATTTAAATCCTAATCAAGATGAAATCAAAATTTTTCTGTGCGAAATATGTTATTTACTAACAGATTATAAATCTGTCGCTTATTATGCTGGACAAGTAGATTTGAGTAAAATTCAAAATTTAGAGATCTTATATAAAGTTGCGTGCTCTTTTAAAGAACTTGGTCAGCTGGAGAAAACTGGTCAAGTCTGCTCTCAAATTTTGTCATTAGATGATAACTTTTGGCAGGCAAAACTACTTGCTGCTGAGATACTAAGAATAAAGGGTTATTCAGGAGAAGCTAAAGTATTAGTTTTAGAATTAATAGACCAACAACCTACCGTCGGTAAATTTTGGAATGAACTCGGTATTAATGAAGTTGATCTAGCTCATGAAGATGAAGCTTTATCCGCATTTTCTAAAGCTGAGCAATACGTATCTGGACCGGAGAAACTAATTATAGGAAGTAATTATTTATTTGAATTTTCTAGTGGGCTTAGAACAGCTAAAGATATTTTAGATGCACATTTACTTTGGAATAAAAAATATTGTAAAGATCAAGGTGGAAGTTTTCAATCAAGCAAGTTCAATTATTTAAAATCAAATGATAAAAAAAACATTGCCTATCTCTCGGGTGATTTTAAAACACATTCCGTAAGTTATTTCATTGAAGGAATTTTGGAGAATCACTCACGGGATGCGTTTAATATTATCTTGCTCTCGAATACTCAAGAGGATGAAAAGACAAAAAAATTTAAGGAGTTAGCAGATATCTGGATTGACTTAAAGTTAACTAATTTTGAAACAGCTGCTCAGATTGTTAAAAGGCTAAATATTGATATTCTTATTGAGCTTTCTGGACATACAAATGGTAACAAACTGAATCTTTTAAGTTCAAGACTAGCACCGGTTCAAGCTACTTATCTTGGCTACTTTGCTACAACAGGATTATCAACAATAGATTATTGGATAACAGACAATGTTGTTCACCCTGCTCACACTGTAGAGTTAGCAACAGAAACTATTTTTCGACTACCACGGTGCTACTTGGCTTACACGCCACCACCTCAATCACCTAGTATCGCAGAGTCTCCAGTTATTAAAAATGGATATATTACATTTGGCTCTTTCGTTGCAAGTCGAAAGATTAGTGACTATTCAATCCTACTGTGGTCTTCTATCTTAAGTGAGATTCCGAATAGTCAGCTTTTAATTAAGAACCGAAGTTGCGTTAGCCCATTGTACCGCTCTGAGCTAATAGAAAAGTTTTCACTCTGTGGCATTAGTTCTCAGCGAATTAACTTCAACGAGGCTAAATTGAACTTAGAAGATCATCTTGCACTGTATAACAAGGTTGATATTGCACTTGATACCTATCCAGCGAGTGGCTGTACAACCACTGTCGAAGCACTCTGGATGGGTGTCCCAGTCTTAACTCGCCTTGGTGAATTAATGGTTAGCCGTAATAGTGCTTCTTTGCTCCATGCACTCAATCTCCAAAATTGGATTGCAGAAACAGATGAAGAATACATTGATAAGGGTATCAAATTTACTCAATCCATCGAACAGCTTGCCCTGTTAAGACAGGGTATGAGAGAGCGATTTATGCAGTCTGAACTCTATGATTCTAGGGGTCTCACCCTCCACCTAGAAGACTTTTATCTAAAAGCCTTACAGGAGAAGTTGAGCGCCAATAAAGAAGTTAGATTTTGATATGATGAGCAATCGCACCCATCATTTTTTTGATTTGTATTTCCCAAGACATTGTTTGGTGTATGGAAACAGAGTGGCTTAATGCTTTAGTTTTCTGTTCTTGGTAATTCTGATAAACCTTCTCTAACCATGCAACTACTTCTTCTGGGTCAGATTGTCCCCAACCTTCCGTGCCAACATAGGGATAGTAAGGTTTGACAGGGTTTTGAGTTTCCAGAGCGTCAATCCCAAATAAGTGGATGAGGTCTAGATGACCTGTATTTTTGGAGAGTAAGGTTGGGATTCCACAGGCGATCGCCTCCATCGCCACTAAGTTGGTTCCACCCTCTGCCCGATTCGGGAAGATGGCAGCATGGGCTTCTCGAAAGACATGGGGCATTTGAATATTGGGTGTAAAGCCTAAGCAGTAAAAAGAATCTTCTGGCAAGCCATTCTCAATCAGCCATTGACTAATGTTTGATCTGAGGTCACCTTCTGTTTTGGGTAAGCCCTCTACATAGCCAGCATGTTGAAGGCCATTCATATATTGAGGCAATGCAGTACTCCAATTACAAAGCAATAAAGCCTCTGGGTGCTGTTGTTGGAAGTGTTTAAAAGCTTTAACAACAATATCCTGTCCTTTGCGATACTCTAGTTTGCCGCCTGAAAAGATGACAAACCGATCGCCAAAATAGCCAGCTGCTTGACTTGGCTGAAAGAGCGTAGGGTCTACACCTTGAGGAATACCATAGGCATTGCCTTGATAATGTGCAGCGACTAGATCATTACACCATGTTGAACCAGAGATAATCACAGGCAAACGGTTAGCTCTCTCTTTTCCTGAGGGTGTTATATACGTGTCTTCCATAAAAATTAAGCCAGCCCTATGAGTAAAGGGAAATTCATACTCCCTAGACTGGAAATCATTCATCATTGCCTGCAAGATCAGCAATTTCTGATTAAGTCCCTGATTGAGTCGCTTTAGTACATAATTATCATTCTCAGGATCTAAAACTGGGAGATCTAAAACTTGTGGATCAACTAGTGGATGGAAATCTTGGACATTTAAGTAAGGACTTTTGAGACAAATAGGAAACCATGACCCCTTTTGACGATAAATCTGAAGGATAAAATTAGTTCCGAAGACTCCCCAGCCCGTATAAGTTGAGATTAGCCAATCAAACGCGATTCCTCTTTGTTTCTTCTTGTTACAGTTACTTATAACTCTCTCTAAATCAGAATCTGGCTGAACATTATTGAGGATATTTGTCTGATCTTTTTCAAAAAGAGTAATAAAGTTCTTGACAGAATTTTCAGCAAACCGAATCTTATTTAACAAGAAATTAATTTTGGTTAGTCTCAGATTACTTTCAAGCTGTAAGTCATCTGAGTTATTGTTTTCTAAATTGGCAGCTTCTGCAAGTGGACTTTGAAACTTGCGCAGTTGTCGGTCTAAACTATTGTTCGGATAGCGCTGGTATTGTACTGTTTCAACATCAATTTGAACACCATTGCAAAATCGATAAAGACAATCTCTCAGTGCAATATCCTCTGTACATCTGAGCCGTTTATAAACTAACTGAGAAGGAAATCCCTCAACAAACTGAAAGACTGATCTTCTAACTACTAAATTGATTGGTAAAGAGTCTATGATTCGCTGATGCCACTCTGGCAATATCTCTTCGTCTACCTTGACCCCTAAGCTTACAAAGCCATAGGGCGGATGACCATTAATATTTCGGATGAACTTGGTAACGTCTTGATCGAGTGAAATGCCCGCATATTCAAACAGCCGATCTAAAATCTGAGGCTCGTCGAGTGAAATCTCCAAGGCTAGCACGCCTAGAAGGAGATGTTTTTCTAAGAAGAGATCATCCCCATCGCAGAAAAAGAGAACTTCACCTTGGCTAAAATTGACGCCAGTGTTTCGTGCGATGCCAGCTCCCCGATTGAAGCGATGACAAACAAGCTGAAAATGAGTTTTGTTGTTAATGTAAGCTTGAATAACAGCAACCGTGTTATCCGTCGAAGCATCATCAACAATGATGACTTCTATGTTATACAAGCTAGAGAAAGGCAAATTATCTTGGAAAAATTGAATCGACGCTTCAATACTTTTTAATGTCTGCTCAATTTTAGAAGCACAATTATAGGTTGGAACAATGACAGCTAGCGACTGGGCTGAAGGTTGCCAATGTTGTGGAAACTGGTGTAGGCAATTGATTAGCTGGGTTGCTAATGGTTCAGGGATACGCTGTAAATCAGTATTCTGCTTTACAGTCTGCAAACAAGATTGATTGCGCTCTAGCAACGCACCGAGCAACCCAGTCTGACAATCTGTGCCATGGCAGGCAATTTCTTCAATATTAACGCCATTTTCGCTGGCTGCCCAAGCCGCTTCAATCAGCGCTGTGTTGACTTGTTCTTCCTCAGTACCTGCCGTATCAATCAACAGACTGGCTGTTTCCTGAGTGACTTGTTGCAGTGCTGCACTGATTTGCAGGACTGCTTTTTGATCAGGAGAAGCCCAATGCGGACGGAGCCAAAGAAGAGCCATGCGGAAATTTTCAGGAACCTGAAATAAAAGCCTGCTGTAGGGGTAAGTTACTTCAAGAACAGCTCTCTTGCTGAGGATCTCCTGAATGTCTGACTCCCTCCGTCTTCGTTATCTACAATATCTTGCCCAGCGTAAAGACGAACAAGGTGAAGAAGAAAAAGGTTTTACCCTTGTCGAGTTGCTGGTCGTTATCATTATCGTTGGCATCTTGGCAGCAGTTGCATTACCGAACCTGTTGGCTCAAACAGATAAAGCCTATGCCTCTGAAGGCAAATCAGCAGTCGGTGCTGCTCTTCGTACCCTTAGTGCGGCGACACTAGATCCTAACTACGTCACCAATGCGTCTTGTACACAGCTTGGTATTGGTAGCAGTGCAGGTAACTTTAACATAACTTGCGGCAATGCTAGCCAAGTAACGGCTGCTGGAAGTGGTAAAGCAGCGAATATTAACGTGACTGGCACAATCGGGACAGACGGTAAATTTACCGTTATTGCAACCAAAGGCAGCGCAACTCTTTAACAGAAGAGTTAATAATATCGAATTTATCTAATCAATAGACCTTTTCAAGGTAAAGCCTGTGAAAAGATCTATTGATTAGTCATGAAGTTATTATCTCATTTCTCTAAGTAGAAGTCTAAATCTAAAAAGTGAGAGTGATCTAGATATAATTTGTATAAGCTATCTCTATATTGAGAGGGTCACTCAAAATGTCTGAATCGCTCCGTCTACGTTATCTGCAATATCTTGCCCAGCGTAAAGACGAACAAGGTGAAGAAGAAAAAGGTTTCACCCTTGTCGAGTTGCTGGTCGTTATCATCATCGTTGGCATCTTGGCAGCAGTTGCATTACCGAACCTGTTGGCTCAAACAGATAAAGCCTACGCCTCTGAAGGTAAATCAGCAGTCGGTGCTGCTCTTCGTACCCTTAGTGCGGCGACACTAGACCCTAACTACGTCACCAATGCGTCTTGTACACAGCTTGGTATTGGTAGCAGTGCAGGTAACTTTAACATAACTTGCGGCAATGCTAGCCAAGTAACGGCTGCTGGAAGTGGTAAAGCAGCGAATATTAACGTGACTGGCACAATCGGGACAGACGGTAAGTTTACCGTTATTGCAACCAAAGGCAGCGCAACTCTTTAACAGAGTATTTAACAGTTTTTAGGAATTCGGGATATTCCCAAATTCCTAAAAACTTGAAAGCAGATGGGCAAAGTAACAAAGCTCTATAGAAGAGTACCAAGTTAATTCCAAGTTTTGCTGCCATCTCCAATCTGGTGGGTAAGCAAGAAGAACTTTTGCTGGTGTTCCCATTGCCCCTGCCAAATGCACGATCGCAGTATCCACCGTCACCAGTAGATCCAATTCCATCAACACCCGAGCCGTTGCTGAAAAATCCACCAAGCGATTGCTCCAATCCTGAATCCCTTCCGGTAACCTACCCTCATACCCCAACTGCAGACTCACCACTTCCAGATCTGACCTCTGCATACTTTCTCGCACCAGCTCCAACATTGCTTCTAGCGAACAGCTGCGCCGATCCGCTGTCGCACTCTTTTGTATTCCTGCCCGCTGACCCGCCAGCCAAACAATTCCAACCCGAAACTTGTGGTTTTGATCCTCACGAGGCGGTGGCAACGGACAAGGCAACCAACCCTCGCGATAGGGAATATCTTTTAAGCTCGGCCACACCAACCGAGGCAACGACAGCAACGGCACCTGAAAATCAAATAATTCTTCCGTTATCTGTGCCGGAATCACCTTAATGCCCAAACTTGCCAGCGGCTCCGCAAACAACGGCACTAGTACCGCATCCGTCTGGAACTGAATACGAGCCTGCGGATAGCGATCGCGCAGCACCCACAAGTAGCGACTGAACTGAATTTGATCGCCATAGCCCTGCTCTCCCCACACCAATAGCGATCGCTGACCCAGCTCTACCCCCTGCCATCGTGGTTGCGGATAATGCGCCGCCAACGCTGCCAAACTCGGCTCCGCAGCAAAGCGAGCTTCATAGATATCCCAACCTTCTGCCTTGCCCTGCCGCAACAAAATTTCTGCGATCGCCAGCTGAGCATTTGCTCGTTCTGGTTCTCGCGCCACCACCTGCTGATATAGCGATAGCGCCTGATCATACCGACCTGCCAAATTGAGCGTATCAGCTTGTAGCAGTAGGCGATCGATCGCTGCCGGTACCTCTTCTAGTAGTGCTTGACTAAGAGCTAATGCCTCTTCCCACTGTTCCTGCTGCCGCAACGCCACACAAAGATTGGTGCGCAATTTTGGATGGTGGGGCTGTGCCTGCAATCCCTGTCGATAGATTGCGATCGCCGTATCCCATTCCCCGAGTTGCGTTTGCGCCACCCCCAGCAAGTTGTAATGCTCTCCCTGCTCTGCCTCCGGCATCACCATGGAATCCAGTAAGGCCAATGCTGCTTTGGGTTGCTGTTGCGTCAACGCTAAGCGTGCTTGCTCTAAAATCCGAGCTGGCGACCGGGGCAGTGTTGCCAAATAAGTTGCGGCTGCTTCCAGATCTCCCTTAAGTCGATACCGTTCCGCCTGAGACAACAACACCGCCTCAATCTCTACCTCTGACGCAGAAGGATGAAGCGATCGCTGATCCAAGATTTGCCACAGCGTCTGCACCTGTCGTGCCAAAGAATAGAAATAGTGCTGATAAACCTGTTGCAAATGCTGCTGCATCACCTGCCATTGATCCGTTGAAATCGCTTGAAGGAGCTGCGGTAATTCCCAACAGCGATCTTCAGCAACAGATAGCGAAAACTCTGACCAATCCAGCAACTCCGAAAACGGTAGCACCCAATCATCAGCCAAAATGACCGGAATCGCCCCGCCTGCCATCACCTCTAGCAAGCGATAGGAAAAAATATCATGGCCACGTGGAGCTACAGAAAAGCGCGATCGGGCAATTAAATCTGTATAGACTTGTTGCTCAGCGCTTAGTCCCTCAGCCTCATCCACATAATTCAACGTCCCCCAATAGCTTTGCTGGATCAGCTCAGCTGCAATCTCGGGTGGCTGATGAAGCCGTTGTAATTGCTCCCGCACCGGATGACTATTAGCTCCCCGAAAACTGAGTAAAGTTGAGCGATCTCGGCTTGGATAGCAATGCTGATCTAAGAGTGGCATCGGAGGAAAACTCACATCAATGCCAACGCGATAGTTTCCCAGTGTATGGCAATGACTCACCACCACCACATCCGGCAATACCTGTGCGATCGCTGGCCACTGTGCCAATGGATTCATATTGATTAGCACCAAGGGCTTGCCATAGCCACTGACCGGATGATCAAACAGAAACGCTAAAATTTCTTCATCTGTTGGAAAGCGATCGCCCTTTAAAATCGCCTTACGTTGCGATCCGTAATACGGCCAGTTGGTCTCTAGGGCAAAATCTGCATCCAGAAAAATATAGTCTGCCTGCTCAACCTTTTCAGTCCGTGCCGGATGATGTTTGAGAACAGTAAAGAAGCGATCGTGCCAAACCGTTCGAAATGACCAATCCCCAGCTTCAGCTAGATAAAAATAAGCCATGCAGCCATCAAGCCTGAGTCAGAAACAGGCACTGATCGCGTTCTAACTCAGCTAAGAAATTCCAAACCAACTCCGCTACTGCTTCCAACTCCCAAAGCTCACCCGTCACATAATCCAACGGTTGCAACTGTTGGAAGCGCTGTACCAACTCCTGCACAGACAGCACCTTCTCAAACAGGGGCTTAATCAACGCCCCAAACAGCGGCTCATAGGTCAACAGCCCCAAAAACTCCCCATGCAACGCCCGCGCCAAACTAAAGCGCTCTCGCAACTTCAGCTTCTCCTGCAACTGCTGCTCAATCCCCGATGTTGCCAACTGAGGATGCAACTGAACCTTTAGCCCCAACCGTTGCTCTAGAGGTAAATTCTCCCAAGCTTGGGTAGGGGCTAACGGCTGCAGACTACACCAGAAATCAAACAGGCGATTGACCGGATGCAACAGGTCGTACAAATAAGCCTGATCCAGCAAACTCGCTTCCTGGATGCCTAATGCCCAAAACGCCGGAATTTGATCGCGATCGCCAAACAACTCACTCAGCCGCCACAGCGGGGCTTGCACCATACCCAAAAATTCCAGCCCCGCAGTCTCCAAATACTGCCGCAGGTCTGGAACGCCATAACCCTTATCCGCCTGCAACAACAGATTTGCTAATAGCCATTGTTCGAGTTCATCTTGTTTCTCTTCTTTTTGCAGTTGTAGGGGCAGGTTCCAGACCGCAGCCCGACTCAAAACCCCTGGTTGCAGCGCATTCATTAACTCTGTCACTGCTTCCATTTCTGCCGCCTCTGGATTGCCATCCAGAAATCCTAGAAACTTGAACAGTTCCTGTAAGCGGTAATGAGCAATTCGTTGATTCTTAGAGTGTAAATTGGCGCGAATAATCCCATCAGGCTTTAGCACCGCTTTCATTTGCCCCAGCGCTGCTGCAGGATCATCAAAAAAATAGAGCAGCTCATCACAATTGATATAGTCAAATGCGATCTCGAGCTGACCAATCTCATCCAGCCCCAGCGCATAGAACTTGACTTCGGGGAAGCCCTGAAACTTGAGTCGCTCCTGCGCTAGCTCCACCGACTTCAGCGATAGATCCACCCCAATAATTTCAGCGCCTGGATTGGCTAGCGCCAGCATCAACGTCTTGTAGCCGCTGCCACAACCCACATCTAGAATGCAAGCGCCTTCGGTTGCTTTCAGACTGCGATCGCGCCGATAGAAAGCCGAACGAATATCGTGAATCGCCAGCGCCCCATAGTTTTCCTTGGGCGTTGCCTCCAACGGCACCCGTGGATAGGGCCCATAGTCAAACTGCGCACGGATCCGTTCCAAAGCCTCAGATGACAGTGAAGACATAGGCTCCTAAGTGGCAGCGATCGTATTTTGGCAGCCTACCCTGTCTAAGTCAGCTTGTTATCAAGCAGCCTAGCGGTCATTCGCAGCCTAATTGCTTCAAACCTACCCACCATGCCCATCTAGAGACACCATAAAGCCCCTTAGCCTGCTCAGTTTTCTACGTTTTGCTGGAGCTGCAAAGAAAAAAGGACTAGCAGTCGCAGCAGAATAGTCCTACAACTCAGTAAGGATTCAGTCTAGTAGGGTCTAGAATTCAAATCCTGCTGCAGTTGCTCAAAGACCGATCGCCAATCCCCAGCAATCGCCTGCCGATAGAGCCGCATTGATTGATACCAAGGGGTTTCTGACCCAGTCAGACTCCAGCGCCAATCTGCGAATTTGGGCAGAAGCAGCCAAGTCGGAATCTCCAAAGCACCTGCCAAATGCGCGATCGCAGTATCCACTGTAATCAGGAGATCCATCTGATTGAGTACAGCGGCAGTATCGGCAAATGAGTGCATTCGATCAGCGAGATCACAGTCTGCCCAATCCCAGTTCTGGAGGAGTGATTGACGAGCCGGGCCTACTTGCAGGCTCCAAAACTGACAATGATTCACCTGCAATCGCAACTGAAGAAATTGCTCTAGCGGCACACTTTTACTAGCTTGTCGCCATTGATAGCGGCGATCGCTGGTCTCTCCAGCCTGCCAAACAAAGCCAACCTGCAGCTGACGAGGATTGGCTTGGAGTCTGATCTCAGATTGCAGCGATCGCGGCAGATATCCCTGAGCGAGTGGAATTACGTCAGCCGTGGCACCGAGTCGTTCAGGCAATGACAACAGTGGCAGATGAAAGTCGTAGGCTGATTCAGTCTCAAAAGTGAATTGGGTAGCAACTTGTAGATTAGCGATCGCCAATTGTCGGAATAAATCGACCAATGGCTCACTAACGAGTAATAAGAGCGGTGTTTCTGGCCAGCGATCGTGCAAGACAGATAAGTAGCGGACAAACTGAATTTGATCGCCGTAACCTTGTTCGCCCCAAATCAATAGCGTTTTATTAGTGAGATCCTCGCCTTGCCAGAGGGGGCAACCAAAACTGGGGAGGCGATCGCGTAGCTCTGAAAACACCAGCAACCGACTCTCATACTCTGGCGAACCTTGCGACCAATCGCCCAGACCTAACCGCAACTTACTGCGCAGGAACTGCGACTCAGCGGCTGTCGGATCGAGTTGCAAAGCGCTATCGCAACTCGTTAAAGCCTGTGGCCAGTCCCCCAAACTCTGTAAGGCAACAGCTCGCTGATGCCAGAGGTCTGCCGTTTGTTCTGAAGCCTGATCGAGCAGAGCGATCGCTTCAGCAAATTGACCTTGCTCATTGAGAACAGCCGCCCAAGCTGCGATCGACTGAGGGCAACCGGGCTGGAACTCTAGTACTGCTTGATAAGCCGCGATCGCTTCTTCAGGTTGTCCAGCCGCTGCTAACCAATCTCCCCACCGGCACAAAATCTGAGGATTGTCGGGTTCCTGCCAAGCGGCCAATTCAATCAGTTGCAGCGCTGTTGACCAGTCTTGTTGACTCGCGGCCTGTTCAGCCCACTGCTGCAACTGCACTACAGATGCGGTTTCAAGATCACCAAGAGCAAGCTCTATCAATTGCAATCGCGGTTATTTCAACCTTTTCATCTTGGCGGATGCCAGTCAGGGTTCAAGGGCGTAGCCAATTGCGATCGAGCAGGGTAGTTCCCGGAAAGGCGATCGGATTGCCCGCATTCACCAGCCGTCGCTGCAGGGCTTCGAGTTGTGGTTCTTGGCGCGGTAAATCATCGACTAACTCAGCAGGGGTGATTTTCTGTTGCAGCACAAAATCAGCCACAGTTCCTGCGGCTACGCCTGACGACCACTCAAAGCTATGGACACGGTAGGCCGCCGCCACGCTGTAACTAAAGGCGATCGCTTTGCCGGTGACGAGCAGATTATCGACCCGTTGCGGAATCATGGCCCGCAAGGGAATTTGTCCTGGATACGCTAAGCCCTGCGGTAGCCGAACACCAGCTCGTTCAGTATTGCCGGGTTTTTCGGGGGGGGACTGGGTCAGACAGGGATGAAAATCGAGCGCGTACTGGGTGATGCCAACGGAATCGGGGAAAAGGCGCGGCCGCGGCACGATCGGTAGACTTGCTTCAGAATTCCTTTGCAAGATGGCTTCTCGTGCCAGACGCTGCCGCAAGGCTGCATAGTCTTGGGGCGACAGGGTCTCTTGATAGAGCGGATCGGTGTAGTCGGGTCGGGCAATATCGGTTTCAACCAAGGAAAAGCCTTGGGGATAGGTCGGGGAAGATCGACCGATGAGCCGCCGGCCTTCACGGATGTAGGGATATTTGGAGAGCCCATTCGCCGTTCCCATCGGTTGATCGATCCCTTGTAAGAGTCGATAGAAGGGAAAGGGCTGTTTGACGTTCGGCCCCAATTGAGAATCGGTGTTGCCTTGAGACAGCCAATAGAAAAAGGACAGGGCATGTTCTTCGCCCCGCTGCAGGGTTTCGGTGCGCAGACCACCCAGCCAGCCACCCAGTTCTAGTTGACCACTGGCCCGCAATTGCTCGGCACTGAGGATGAGATTATCGCCGGATGTTCCCGGTCGATAATCATTGCCCCACGTCCAGTTCTGCATGGACCAATCACCGGGCTGCGGAAGGGTGACATTGCGTCCGGGCTGCAGCTGTGGCGATCGCGGTTGGGGTGCCCAAATTCGCCGATAGGTAAACAGCGTGTCAGGGTTGGCAAAACGCGACAGTTCATAACTGAAGTAAGGCGCGTAGCGATCGTAGAAAGCGGGTCGCTCCGGTTGATAAGCTTCAGGTGTTTGCTCCATGGCAAACGTGTAGGTAAAGCCTTGGGTGCAGTAGGGGTCGGGCTGAGTCACCGGCGAGGACGGATTCCCCGGCGATCGCGGATCGAGGCCTAGGCGATAAGGGACATCCGCCAGCGGTAACAGTTCTCCTGTTTCGGTGGCTTCAATCACGAGCCAGCGCTGCGGCTGACCAGCAGGCGGTTGCAGTTGCAGGACGTTCTTCTCCAGCAGCTTGGAATCTTCGAGGCGATAGGCATCCTCGATCCAAGCGGAAAGCGGCAGGGTATTGAGGGGCGGGGCTCCGGTAGCCGGTCGATGCTGAATCGCCGTCACCGACTCAATCCAACGGCGATCGCGATCGAATTGCAGAGATTTAACAACAGTATTCGGCAGCCAATGCAGTTTGCCTTGACCGCGTTGCTCGGCCTCACGCAATTGTGCTTCCAAGAGTTGAGCCGCATCACGGGGTAAAAAGCAGATCTGGCTGACCCAACAATCACCGGGATTCTCGCGACCATAGAACTGGCGGAGGCGATCGCGAAAGCGTTGGTAGCCTTGGGGATAAACTTGCAACGTCTGCTGCAGACCGGCTTCATCCAGCGCGGAGGTGCCCTGCGAGGAGACTTGTCCACCCAGCCAATCGGTGATTTCGGTCAGACAAACTGTGCGACCAGCCAACAGTCCTGCTTCGGCAGCAGCCACCCCGGAGAGCCCACCCCCCACGACTAAAATTTCACAGGTGAGGGTGGACTGCGTAGCAGCATTGGCGATCGCGGCAGAACCCAGACTCACTGCCAGTCCGATACTGCCGATCCAGAGCCCGATTGCTCGACCCATGCCTGCACTCCCCTGCCGCCAAACCGCCTCGATTCTGCCACTGCAGTGGCAAAACTGGCTGATCGGTGCGATCGCGGTTCTCTTCTTCTGGCTGGGGCTGATGCCTCAAGCGATCGCGGCTCCTTGTCGCACGATCGCGGGCGATCGCATTTGCATCGAACAAATCACACGCAGTGCCAAAAATCACTGGGAATATCGCCTGACGCTGAGTCGCAATGGCCAACGGCAAACACCAGCGATCTACAACTGCCGCGATCGCCACTGGCAGCAAGCCGGACAGAGCCAGGCTTTTGTCGAGGATGGCCTTGGAGATTGGCTCTGTCGCACCCTTGCAGGTCGAAGCTCGGAGGGCAAGAGGGTATGATGGTGAATTGCATGCAATCGAAAGTCTCCGGAGCCGTTCATGTCTCGCGTCTGTCAATTGACCGGCAAAAAGGCCAATAACGCCTACGCCATCTCCCACTCGCACCGCCGCACCAAGCGCTTGCAAAACGTCAACTTGCAAGAAAAGCGCATCTGGTGGCCGGAAGGGAACCGCTTCGTCAAGTTGCGGTTGTCGACCAAAGCGATCAAAACCCTGCAGAAGAAAGGTCTCAGCGCCTACGCTCGCGAGCTGGGCATTGACCTCAAGCGCCTGTAAGCTTGGCCCAGTTTCTGACCTCTCCGCTAGCCCGCTGTTCTGACGAGAACGACGGGCTTTTTCATGTTTGAGGAGACTTGTCTGCTGCACCACAGAGCTGAGGCTAACTTCAGGAACGCCACCAGCAGTAGAGCAGCGCAGCAGACAGTTGCAAAATGACCGTCGGGACGCCGTAGGGCAGCCAGTCACGGAAGTGAATCGGAGTGTCGTGCTGGCGAGCAATTCCAGCACCGACTAAGTTGGCAGAGGCGCCGATCAACGTAGCATTGCCCCCCAAGGTGCCGCCAAACATCAGGGCAAAGAACAGCGGATAAGCCTGCGGGGCGATCGCATCAGGCGCGATCGTGAGACCGGCTGTCTGGCAATAGCTAATCAAGACCGGCGTTAGCGCTGCCACCAAAGGAATGTTGGGAATGAAAGCCGAGAGCACGCCCGTCAGCAGCAGCAATAGCAAGCTCCCCTGGAGAATATTGGTCCCGATCAGGGTCGTCAGGCCTTGAGCCAGCAAGACCATAGCGCCACTCGTTTGCAGACCACCAATCAACACGAAGACCCCCATGAAATAGACCAGGGTTGACCAATCGATCGCAGCGAACAGACGATCGACCGTGATCAGGCGACTTTGATGGCAGATGGCGAGTGCTGCAGCTGCTCCAGCCAGCGCCGTTGCATCAGGACTCAGCGGCACAGGCAACATCTCGCCGACGGTGAACGAGACCAGCATCACCACCGTCACGCCTAAAAGCATTCGCATGGCCTGTCGATGATGGGGGCGGGGCGGAGTCAAATCAGGCACTGGAAAGCGTGCCGTCCAAATGCTGCGATAGAGCCAAGGCAAGGTCGGCACTATCACCAGCAAGCTAATCAAGCCACCCAAACTGAGCTGTGAGAAATATTGGCCAAAGCTGAAGCCAAGACCCGTCGCCACGATATAGGTCGCGGGATCTCCCACCAAAGTCAGAAGCCCAGCACTGTTGGCCGTCAGCACCAGCAACAGTAAGAGCGGGCGTGGGTCGAGCTTCAACTCCTTCGCCAAGGGCGGCAACAACGGTGCCAACAGCATGACGGTGGTTGCGTTGGGCAAGACCGCGCAAATGGGGCTGGTCAGCAACATAATCCCCAGTAAGAGACGGCGGCCATCCCCCCGTGAGGCTAGGACAACGCGATGGGCGAGACCATTAAAGGCTCCCGTTGCCTCTAGGGCTTGCACCAACACCATCATCCCGAACAGCAGGGCCAAGGTCCCGTGTGCCTTAGCAATACTCGCTACAGCCTCGGGCATCGTCAGCTGCCCCGTCAGGACGAGTAGCATCGCTCCGACCAGGGCGACTACCGTGAGATCGGTCAGTTCAAAGGAGGCAGCCAGAATCACCGCCACAAAAATTGCGATCGCCAAGACTGCAGCGAGGCTCATAGCAGAACGACCTAGAGAATGAGGACAGCTGGAACTACGACAAGCCTTTGCTTCGGTCAAGACAAGCAACAATCCATCTCGCTTGCGAAGCTGCATGAGGATTGAGGATTGCGATCAGACGCTAGCACGAATTTTTAGAGTTGACTACAAGCAAATCGAGTGTCATAGGAATAGACGGGTTCTATGGATTTGCGATCGCGGCTAGGTCTCAATTGATCACGATAATCAGAGCCAACCCGAATTCAATTCGGATTGACTTAAGTTCCAAAGTGAATCCTCAAACTTACAGTTTGGAACCCTAAAAAGAGCTATTAGAACTCAGGATTATATCCCCAAATCTAACGATCGCGAGTCAACTTTTATCTCTTGATTGAAGTCTATAAAACAGTCTCGTCAGCTCTCCAGAACGAGCATCTTCGACCCCTTGCTAGCATCAATCCGCACCCGTTAACTTCCGCGATCGCCGCAGAACCAAGCTGACATCACCACTAAAGTCAGGAATGGGAGGGGCCAGTTTCCGCAACGTCAGTTCCAATTCCGGTAGGGCTGGAAACTGCTGAAACAGGCGATCGCAGAGATCAGCCGCCAATCGCTCGATCGTGCGAAAGCGACTCTGGCGAATCCCCGTTTGCACGACCTGTACCGCTTGGCTGTAGTCGAGGGTGTCGCCGAGCTGATCGCTGTCCCCAGCAGGCTGAAGATCGACCCAGACGCGCAAGTCCACCTCAAACCACTGGCCCAGTTCTTGCTCGGCATCAAAGAACCCCGTGTAGCCGTAGGCGCGAATGCCGCGCACCACCAACACATCCATCACGCTCTCCGATCGCCTTGCCAGTCCTGATTCTGCCAAAGGAGTTGGTCCGTCTGACCAGCGCAGCGACCGGAGTTTGTCGCCCTAGAACCACTGGGCATGGAAAGAGCCAGAGCGATCGGTGCGTTCGTAGGTATGAGCGCCGAAGTAGTCGCACTGAGCCTGGGTGAGGTTTTGGGGCAGGCGATCGCGCCGGTAGCTGTCGAAGTAATCCAGGGAAGCACTGAAAGCCGGAACCGGAATTCCTCGTTCTGCCGCGATCGCAATCACGCGCCGCCAAGCCAACTGGCGATCGAGAATCGTCTGCCGGAATTCGGGTGCCAGCAACAGATTCGCCAGCGTTGGGTCAGCATCATAGGCCTGCTTAATCTTGTTGAGGAAACCCGCCCGAATGATGCAGCCGCCTTTCCAAATCCGCGCCAGTTCACCTAAATTCAGACCGTAGTTGTAGACCTGGGAGGCTTTGGCTAGCAGCGCCATGCCTTGGGCATAGGAGCAAATTTTCGAGCAGTAGAGCGCATCGCGCACACTGTCGATAAAGGCTTGGCGATCGCCACTGAAGGGCTCGGTAATCGGTCCTGAAAGAATTTCAGAAGCTGCCTGACGCTCGGCTTTGATCGAGGACAGGATGCGGGCGTTGACAGCAGCAATGATGGTTGGAATCGCAACGCCAATTTCCAGTGCCGTTTCCACCGTCCAGCGACCGGTTCCTTTTTGACCAGCGGCATCTATAATCAGCTCGACCAAGGGCTGACCAGTACCCAAGTCATCGACTTTGGTGAAAATATCCGCCGTGATTTCAATCAAGAACGAGTCGAGTTCCGGCGTTTTGTTCCAGGCGGCGAAGACATCATGCAGTTCACTGGCATTGAGGCCTGCCACCGATTTGAGGAGGTCATAGGCTTCGGCGATCAGCTGCATATCGCCATATTCAATGCCGTTGTGCACCATCTTGACGTAGTGCCCAGAGCCACCAGGACCGATGTAGGTAACGCAGGGGCCATCGTCGACTTGGGCAGCAATGCTGCGCACGATCGGCTCCACGGCTTCGTAGGCCGCTTGGGTGCCCCCCGGCATCAAACTGGGGCCATTCAAAGCCCCCTCTTCGCCACCACTGACGCCCATCCCCATGAAACCCAGACCTAGCGCTTCTAGATCTTTGACGCGGCGCTCGGTGTCGGTAAACAGTGAGTTGCCCCCATCGATGATCAAGTCACCGGGATCTAGCAGGGGTTTGAGCTGCTCGACCACGGCATCCACCGGGCCGCCCGCTTTAACCATCACCAAAATGCGGCGCGGACGTTCCAAGCTGGCAACAAAGTCTTCCAGACTGTAAGCCGGCACAATGTTCTTGCCTTGGGCGCGATCGGCCATGAACGCTTCAGTCTTTTCGGCCGTGCGGTTATAGACCGTCAAGGAAAAACCGTTGCGCTCAATGTTCAGGGCGAGATTCTCACCCATCACCGCCAGCCCGATGAGGCCGAACTGTTGCAGTGCCATAGGAAAATTCCTGCTAGGACAACGAATGACCTCAGGTTAGCCTGCCAATTTGGGGTTCTCTGGCAACCTCTTTAGACTTTCTTTGCGGGGATCACGGCGGCGATCGCGGATTTATTTACAGATCAGAGAAAAATTGAATGCCTGGGGGTGGATTCTTGACGGCGATCGCACCGGTCAGGCCCTGATGACGGGGGCAAGCTTGTGCGAATACTCCCCTTGGAAGCGCAGCAAAATCTGCTGGTGGGGCGCACCGATCGCTCGTTCCTGCTGTAAACGGGGCGAGAAAACTCGACTTTGGGCGATCGCGGCGGCGTCGACGAGGCAGAAATCCTGCCCTTCGCCGAGCCGCAAAGTCGATAGTTCACAGGTCAAAGGCACATGGAAGAGGTAGCGAGTGACCCTTTCTTCTGTTTCCGTCCAGAGTGGGGTTGCGGCGGAGGGGTAGTAGCCAATCTCTTCTTGGAGTTCGCGATAGAGGGCGGCAAGGGGAGTTTCATCCGGTTCTAAATGGCCGCCAAATAAGCCCCACTTCCCCGGATAGAGGATCCCATCTAAGTCATCACGCAGCTGCAATAACCACTGTTGACCTTGGGTGATGATTGCGAGAGCCACCTCTGGGGTAGACGTCGTTGCAGCAGGCTGAATCAACATGGCGATCGCAACCGTTTAGGAGCCGAGGATAAAGCTCTACAAAAGTTTAGCGTTGTGCTGACTGACTCTGGTTCAGAGCAAAATCGTGCCCTAGGTAACGATTTGTTAGCCTTGTTGTCGCTACTTTAATCGCACAATCATCTGTCTTTCTTATGGAAACGCAACGACAACATATCGGTCGCTGGATCGTCATTCTCAGTCCTGCAGTTGCCAATATTGAAGATCATCAAGTTCGTGTTTTGGATTGCCGGAGCGATCAGCTTTCGGTGAAGTCTTTCCCTCAGCTGGAATTAGCTCGTCACTATTTCGATCAACTCCTCCATCTCTATCGCTGCTGGGATCGACAGACGGCTTAGGCTGGCTGGGACTGCACAGGTTGGCGGGCCAAAGTGGAATCTAGGGTTGACGCCAAAGTCGCAAAAGCTACTTGTTCGAGGTTGGCGAATGACCAGCCTGCGGCCCGAAACACAGGCCGATGATCGGGCCAAATGGCGCGTAGGGTTAGCCAGAGGAGGCTGCGCTGCAAGGCATGACTGAGGCGGCGACGCCATGGCGATCGCTCGCGACGGAGGTGTTGCAACTGCACAGCTTGGAAGCGGAGATGCTGACTCTCATCCCATTCAATTTGGCGGGCGATGGTTTGAAGCAGGGGTGAGGCGATCGCCTGTTGTAGAGCTTGGGCGTAGAGTAGACTGACAATTTCGGCATTGAGCAAGACAGTCAACGCTGTTTCGAGGTTGAGGTTCTGTCGCCGCAACCGCCGAAAAGTTTGATCGAGCCAGTGCGATCGCAGGCAGGGTTGCTGAATAGCCTTGAGGAAGCGACCCAAATCAGCGGCGTGGCGCTGTTCCTCGCGAATGAACCACTGCATTGCTGATGCTAAGTCGGGGTCACCGCCATTGGCAATCCAGCGATGGGTTGCCCGCATCAAGTTATGGCCTTCGGAATATTCACCCAGTTGAAACATGGCAATCGATCGCCAAAAAGCAGGCGGATAATCTGCAGCGGTTATTCCGGCTTCGGCAGGCAAAGGCAGTAATTGGGCATGATTACGCTGAAAGTAGGCTAACCAGTCTGCAGCCGTTTGCCGCTTGTCTTGCCACAAAGGGTTGGGGGGGGTGAAAGCTGAGGAGGCATAAAAACACTGCTGGGCAGTGAGGAAAATTGCCAGAGCTGATGAGGAAACTAGCACTCTTTCTTGGGGAACACCACGCTTATGAACTTTTCTGAAAGAAGGGAGCAAGATTGAGGAGAGAAAACAGTCATCACTGTTAATCACTACGCGATCGCAAAGAGTGATTGGTTGTTAATAGCACTCTGAGGAAATTAGATGTCTTTAGTCACTCTTAATAGTCAGTGGCTATGGAACTAAAGCGACTGATTGCAGCACTTACAGTTCTGCTGTTAGCGGCTTGTCAACCGGATAGCCGCCTCAGTGAAACGCCACCAGTGGCAGAGCTGGCAACAGTGATTTCCGTAACGGTGGGTCCTTATCACTTGCGTCTCCCTTTAGTGGCAATCACTTGGGCAGGAAGATCTAAAGTGTCGCAGCCTTGTGAGGAAGAAAAATCCCAGCGATTGTGTTCTGTGCCGATGGAAACACTTGTGGAATCTGCACAAAAGGAAAGGGCGATCGCGGCAAGCAGCCTTGAGATTCTGCTGGATGACTACAGCACCTTTAAGAATTTGAAGCTCGATCGCTGGTTTGATATTCCACAACTTTGTGAACAACTCACTCAGCGCTGGGCACGTCAGCAGTGCACTGGGCCGTCTTTGTTTCAGGACAACCTGCGAAGGTTCACTCTCATTAAGCAGGAGTCGCTACCAAGGGTTAACAGTCTAGGTTTGATTGGGGGACAGAAGGAGCCGATCAGACAGGTAGTTCAGAGGATGGAGTTTATTGGCGATGATCCGACGGCTGATTGTGCAGATGATGGTCAGGGTCTCTGCACAGTAGCTATGCAACTTGAAGGAAATGTCCTCGCCATCTGGGTTGTTGCGATCGCGGATGTTAATTCAATTCAAAGACAAGCGATCACAATTCGAGCTTTTTTGAAGTATGCGGCAGGGAAAGAAGAGAACTACAAGATATTAGAAGCAGCGTTATCTATCAATAATTAAAAGCATAAAAAAATTAATATTTACTTGAAATTTTCAATGAAGATAAGCGGCATCATTAACATAGCTTTTAATCACGGCGACCAAGAATATTTTTCTCAATTTTTTCTTTTATTCGACTTTCATAAAAGCTAGAGTATGGATAGATTACAAGACTAATAATTGCACAGGCAGCCCCTAAAACTGCTGAAAGAATCCAAATATCAGAGTTTGAAGATAGAGTGCCTGACTGCACAATGAAGAAGGGGAGTACCGCACAGATAAGGATTATTATCCCTATTAGAAAATTAGCAATTAGCCCTAAGAAGCCAGAATAAGAAGGCGTATACGACCAAAACCAAGAGAGCAGCACCAATGCCTACTAGGTAATTACTAGATTGCAACAAGTCAACTTCAGACATATCCGATTACCAAGTACTCAGAGAAAAACCACAGAAAGTGCAGAAGAAGCATAAAGGCATTTACTGTGTTTTAGTAGAATAAGATTTCAACTACTGACAACCTTGATTTTTTTAGATTCTCTTTAGGAGTCAGATTCTTTTATGAACTCGGAACAGAAGAGTTACATCCCATGTAGAAGGTTCGCGATCGCAGCATAAATCTCTTGCAAATCAGTCGGTGCTAGACAGTAAGGCGGGAGCAGATAGAGAGCATTACCGAACGGACACAGGAACAAGCTAAGGGCGATCGCTCCTGCTTTAGTTTTAAGTAATGTCCAAAACTAAAAGCCTCTTCCTAGGGAATACACAACTCATCTTTGATGGTTGTGAGTGATAGTTGGCGATAGGCTGGGTATAGTAGGAGCTAAGTCGGTCAGTTAATTAAACTTCAGTAGCACTAGAGATACCAATCAAATGACTGTTCAGGCGAACGAATTACCAATTGAGAAAGTCACTGAGTTTTGTCATAAGTGGAAAGTGACTGAGCTTGCTCTATTTGGCTCTGTTTTACGTCATGATTTTCGTCCTGATAGTGATATTGATATAATGGTTGATTTTCATCCTGATTTTTGTCCGACTTTCCAAACGTTAGATCTTATGGAGGCAGAACTTAAAACAATATTTCAGCGAGAAGTTGATCTCATTACTCGTCAAGGAATTGAATCGAGTCTAAACTACTTACGCCGTCACGAAATTCTTTCTTCCGCTCAGATAATTTATGGGACGAGATCTTCAGTATCTGCTTGATATACTGCAATCCGCAGAATTGATCCTGACATACATGAATCAGTGCTCTCGCGAGGATTTTACGACCAACCTTCAACTACAAGACGCAGTGATTAGACGCCTTTTGATTATTGCCGAAACAGCGAAGCGTATCTCAGAGCAAGCTCGACAGTCATTACCGACTATTCCTTGGCAGGAAATCAACGGAATGCGGAATCGATTAGTGCATGAATACGATGATATTAATTTGAGTATTGTTTGGAATGTAGTTGAGACTGAGCTACCTGTTTTAATTCAAGAGCTAAAAGCTTTGATCCCTCCAGAGACAGGAACGACACCCCTCTGAGCTGGATGGAGAGAAGCTGCAGAGCTATTCGGTTCAACATCACTTCTAGATGAACCTACTAGCACTCAGTTTGATGAGGATGAATGGCAGTAGGATAGCTATTTCAGTTTTTAAATTTCATCTAAAAGATCGGCGATCGCAGCATAAATATCCTGCAACTCAGTTGGTGTTAGACAGTACGGCGGGAGCAGATAGAGAACATTGCCGAGTGGACGCAGGAGCAATCCACGGGCGATCGCAGCTTGACGAACGCGCAAGCCAATCGGGTCGAGATAGCCCCCGCGATCGCTGACTAAATCACAAGCGGCAATACCGCCAGTCAGCCGTGGCCTAGTCACTTTTGGATGCTGAGCTAATAGCTCTAAGCCGGGTAGATGAGCATCTTCTAGTCCTTGCACGATCGCCTCAGAATCTAGCAGTAATTCCAAGCTGGCGATCGCGGCTGCACAACCTAAAGGATTCGCTGTATAACTGTGGCCATGATAGAAAGTATGGTCAGGATTGCCACTGCAAAACGTGTCGTAAATCACTTCCGTTGCCACCGTAATCGACAGCGGCAAAAAGCCCCCGGTTAGCCCTTTCGAGAGGCAGATTAAATCCGGCTGAATGCCCGCTCGTTGGCACGCAAACCAAGCCCCCGTTCGGCCAAAGCCGGTCATCACTTCATCAGCAATCAGCAGTGACCCTGCCGCTTGCACCCGTGCCGCCAGTTGTTGCAAAAACTGCGGACGCGCCATCCGCATTCCACCCGCACCTTGCACCAGTGGCTCAATGATCACCGCCGCTACATCGCCCGCCGCTAGTGCTTGCTCTACTGCCGCGATCGCCGCTGCCTCTTTTGCCTCAACGGTTTCATCGCCCCACCAAGTCTCGGGATAGGGCAAAAACTCGACGCTGAACAGCAGCTTTTCAAACGGCGCATTAAAGAGCGATCGCTCCCCAACCGACATCGCCCCAAAGGTGTCGCCGTGATAAGCCCCGTCAAACGCTAAAATGCGCGATCGCGGCTGATCCAAGTTGTGCCAATACTGCAGCGCCATCTTCAGCGCCACTTCCACCGCCGTCGAGCCATTGTCCGAGAAGAAAACTCGCGTTAGTTTCTCCGGCAGAATCTTGCAGAGTTCCATCGCCAGACGTTCGGCTGGCTCATGGCTAAAGCCTGCAAAAATCACATGCTCCAGCGTCGCTGCTTGCTGGGCGATCGCTTCCACAATCCGCAGGTGAGCATGACCGTGCAGATTCACCCACCAACTCGAAATGCAGTCGATTAGCTCGCGCCCATCAGCTAATGTCAAACGCGCACCTTTGCCCGAAACTACTTTGAGCGGATCCGGCGCATCTTTAACTGATGTAAAAGGGAACCAAAGGTGCGGATGGCTAGGCATGGAAAAGCTGGTTGAAGGTGTCTTTCAAAACTTGCGGATTTAGTGCGGGTAACGGTTCTAGCTCCGCCAAAATCGGCACTTGGCCATAGTGAGCGATCGCAGCGCAGTTCTCAGGATTGCGTGGGCCATTGACGATCACGCCCAGAATCGGCACCTCAGCTGCCCGCAGCGCCGCGATTGATAGCAGAGTGTGATTGATCGTCCCCAACTTGCTCCGCGCCACCAAAACAACCGGCAACTGCAACTGGCGAATTAAATCGAGAATCAAGTCCTGCTCATTCAAGGGCACCAGTAAACCGCCCGCCCCTTCGACAATCAGCGATCCCGAGACTTCCGGCAGTTGAAAATCCTGGAGGTTAATCTGCACCTGCTCCAAGCGCGATGCCAAATGGGGCGACAGTGGGGCTTCGAGTCGGTAGCGCTCGGGAATGACGCGGTCGGGCGTTAGCCCTGCCCAAGCTGCCACGCGATCGCGATCGCCACCCAAGCCTTCCAGCCCACACTGCACCGGCTTCCAGTAGCTTGCGCCCAAACCCGCTGCCAGCAAAGCCGAAACCACGGTTTTGCCGACATCCGTATCGGTGCCAGTCACGAAAAAGCGATCGGGAAATGCGAACTGAGGCATGCAGGTTAAGTCAGCAGAGAACAACGGGGATCAGGGCAGCTCACCGGCGCGATCGCTGCAGGTACAGGCGATTTTTGCCACAGCCCCCACCAAAATTCTTGCTCAATCGGTTGCGATCGCTGATCCCAAGCTTGGAGTAAGCGCCGAAATTGCTGGGGTGGCAGAGGATCGGCCGCTGTTGCCGTCGCTCCGAGGTCTTTGAGTTGCCGGAAAAAGTGGCGGGCGTTGGTGATCGGTAACGTCAGGCGATCGCAAGATCCCTGCTGGAGTTGTCCCGATCGCGACAAGACGGCCTGAATCTCAGCTGCCTCCGGCAGTGGATGTCCCGTAAAGGGAATCTGCAACTGCTCACAGAGCTGTCGCCAGACCTGAAAACTGCCTGCTGTCGGCACTGCTAGTAAGAGCCAGCCGCCCGGAACTAAAGCCGCTTGCCAGCGCTGCAAACTCGCTAGCGGATCTGGCAGCCATTGCAGGGCAAAACTACTGGCGATCGCGGCATAGGCGGGTTCTGGGCGGACGGTCGCTCCATCCAAAACCTGAAACTGGAGCTGAGGCGATCGCGGTAAATTCTGCTCACAGGCAGCCAGCATCGCCGGTGAAAGATCAGAGCAAATCAGGGAGCGATCGGGCCAAGTCTGGTGCAGTTTTCGACTGAGTAAGCCTGTGCCACAGCCGATTTCAAGGATCGGTCCCGCTGGCAAGTCAATAGCTCTAAAAGCGGTACTCAAGCGATCGACAGCGACTTTCTGGGCGATCGCCACCGATTCATAGGTTCTGGCAGCAGCGCCAAACTGCTGACCAATTTTGGCGGGGGTTAGCGCACTCATGCCGCCAATACCTCTTGGAGCCAAGCCTGACAATCGGCGATCGCGGTGACTGGCAGGGCGTGACCTTGGCGTGGCCAAAATTTCCACGCTGTCGGCTGCAACTGGTCAATGAGAGTCTGCGCCCGTTCAATCGGCACAATGCGATCGCTCTCGCCGTGCAGCACCAGCCGCTGAGGAATCCGCAGCAAAGGTTCAATGGCAAGCTGACTGCGATCGAGCTGTTCCAAATCTGCCAACAAGCGATCGCGATCGGGGGCGATCGCCGGTAATTCCGGCGCAGTTTGCGGTCGATAGCACTGGCGATAGAAACCCTGCAAACCAGCGAGTGGATCAGATGCGATCGCGTCTCGTAATTGCCCTAACGCCTGCTGAGACTGGGTTTTCGCCGGTTCTAGCTCCGGATGATAAGCCGTGAAACCGCCCCAACAAATCAGACAATCTGCTCGCGCCACCAAGTCTGCTGGTAGCCAATGCAATCCCCAAGAATGGGTCAGCAACCAGAGGCGATCGCCTAACGCTGGCCAATCCAACTGGGGCGACCCCCAATAGCCGCGATCGCCGGCCCAAAAGTCTGCGCCCTGCGCCCGAAACCAGTCCTGCCAAGGCTGCCAGCTTGCCGCAGACCAGCCCCAGCCATGAAAAGCCAGCACCGACCAACGACTCATACCCAGCCCTCACTCAGCACTGTTACAAGCTGGTGCAGGTGTTGCGGTTGATGATCGCTGCGCAAGACCAGCCGCAATCGCGCCGTCCCCTCGGGTACCGTCGGCGGCCGGATCGCTATCGCTAAAATTCCTGCTGCCTCCAGTCGCTGCGCCAAAGCCAAAGCTTGCTCAGACTCCCCCACCAGCAGCGGCACAATCTGCGTTTCTGAGGGGCCACAATCCCAGCCGCGATCGCGACAACTCTGCCGCAATTCCGCTGCGATCGCCTGCAGATGCTGCCGTTCTGGTTCTAGTTCCGGTAATAACTGCACGGCAGCCAAAGCTGCAGCCACGACCGGCGGGGCGATCGCCGTCGTATAAATCAGCCCCGGACAGGTGTTGATCCAGTAATCACAGAGCGATCGCGAAGCCACCACAAAAGCTCCTGCCGATCCACAGGCTTTGCCAAAGGTGCCAACCGCCACATCCACTCGCGGATGCCGCAACGCTAGACCACTGCCTTCTGTTCCCAACACACCCAGCGCATGGGCATCATCCAAGTAGAGAATGGCACCATAGCGATCGGCCAAATCCGCCAAGCGATCAACATCCGTGCGATCGCCATCCATGCTGAACACCGTTTCGCTGACGATCCCGAGCCGAACGCCTGCCGGTGCCTGCTGCAATAACTGTTCCAAATGGTCGAAGTCGTTGTGGCGATAGCGCCGCCATTGGGCTTTGCTGGCTTGAACCCCAAACAGCAAGCTGTTGTGCGCTAAGCGATCGACCAAGACCAGCGATTGGCGATCGAATAAAGTCGGCAGCAGCGTTGCGTTCGCCTGATAGCCAGAGCTAAACAGTAGCGCCGCTTCCCGCTGACTGAAGGCTGCCAGCGCTTCTTCCAGTTGCTGATGTAGCGGAAAACTACCGCAGACCAAGCGCGAGGCCATCGCACCTGTGCCGTAGCGCCGCATCGCTGCCGTCGCCGCTGCAATCAAGCGCGGATCCTGCGCCAAACCCAAATAGTCATTGCTGCTGAAATCCAGCAAGGGGCGATCGCCCTGCCGCAGATACGGCCCTGCCTCTGGCGAAAACTCACGTAGCGATCGTCGATTCGATGGCCCGCGCTTCTGGAATGCCTCCTCCACGAACGCCCATTTCGCTACCCCGCGATCGCTCACCATTGCTGCACCGACACCGATCTCTGATCGTAAAGCCGCGATCGCCTTTCCCTGTCACTGCGTCCGAGGCAACAGACAGCCTGCCATCCATGCCGTCTATCTTGAAAGGCAGATTCTCAGCAGCGCTATGACGATCGCCACGACCTGTCAACTCGGTCCCAACGGACCCACCGTTTCTGCTCTCGGCATTGGCACTTGGGCTTGGGGCGACAGTCTCTACTGGACTTACGGCCAAGACTACGACGAAGCGCAATTGCAGACGACCTTTGCCACTGCGATCGCCGCTGGCGTCAGTTTTTTCGACACTGCTGAAATCTATGGCTTAGGCGAATCCGAGCGGATTCTAGGGCGCTGCCTCCAGCAAGGTGATCAGCCTGCCCAGATCGCTACCAAGTACTTCCCAATCCCTTGGCGATTCGGCAGCAAAGCCGTACAAAAGGCGCTGGATCAGAGTCTGGAACGGCTGCAGCGCCAGAGCATCGAACTCTATCAAGTTCACTGGCCGCCCGCTTTTTTGCTCGGACAAACCAAGATCCTGAAAACCCTAGCAGCGGCTTATAAACGCGGTCAGATTCAAGCGATCGGTGTCAGCAACTACAACGCCCGACAACTGCGGCAGGCCCATGCGCTCCTGGCTGAGCAGGGCGTTCCCCTCGCCGTCAACCAAGTTCAATACTCGCTGTTGGAGCGTCGTATCGAAACCAACGGTAGCCTCGCCGCTGCCCGGGAACTCGGCGTCACGATTTTGGCCTACTGTCCGCTGGCCCAAGGCTTGCTGACGGGCAAATATCGGCCAGATGCGGACTCGCGCCCCACTGGTGCCCGCAAGATCAACCCGCAGTTCCGCTCGCAGGCGCTGGAAAAACTGCAACCACTGCTGGATCAGCTAGCAGCACTGGGCGATCGCTACGATCGCACCATTCCTCAAGTCGCCTTGAACTGGTTGATTGCCCAAGGCAACGTCATCCCCATTCCCGGCGCAAAATCGCCAGCACAGGCCCAAGACAATGCTGGTGCCCTCGGTTGGCAACTCAGCCCTGAAGATGTCGCGAGTTTGGCTCAGCTCAGTTCTGGCGGGCGATCGCTGGCGGCAGCTGCTCACTAAACAGCAGGGGCATTACCGGATTCGACAGCTGTTCCGCCGCCGCTGCAGTCAAACCAACTCGGGCTTGGCTTTGGCCCAGCAGGTAGGTCTGCAAAAAGGAGAGACTGACCTGTTGCAAGGCTCGTCGCCCCAACTCTGGCGAGGGTCCCAGCAATGCAGGTGGTAGGCGAGTCGCAGGCCCTTGACTCTCACCTAGCACCGAAAAGTGGGTGGCATTCACCGCAACGACCAGATGCTTGTTGGGGCTGCCCAGCCGTTGAAAGGGTTGAATGGCCTCGGCCAAAGTCGGCACGATCAAATCGGCACTGCCACTCCAGAGCAAGGTGGGGGTCTGCACTTGGTTGAGAGCAGCTGGCTCAAACACCTTGCTGGCAAAGGGGCTAATCGGCAACACAGCAACCACGCGCGGATCGCGCAGGTCGTAGCGATCGCGGGGTAAGCGCCCCAGACTGCACTGCAACGATGCGGAAGGCACAAGCATCAACCGTTCGACTGAGCTGCAAGCCGCACGAATCTTCTCGGGTTCAATCACTGCTCCTGCCAGCATCAAGGCTGTAAAACCGCCGTAGGAATGCCCCAGCACCGCCACCCGTCGGGTATTGACACGAAAGCGCCACTGGGGTTCCAGCATCAAGCGATCGAGCACAAAGCGGATATCTTGGGGTCGATCGATCGCCTCTTGGGGGCCAGGGGGGTTGGCAAAACCTGCCGCTGCCGAGGCAAACTGGCGCGAGGAACTGCCGACATGTTCCGGCAGGACAACAACAAACCCATGACTGGCCAAAAACTGGGCTAGGTAGGCAAAGTTGCCACGATCTTCCCCCAAACCATGGGAGATGATGACCACTGGCAGGGATAGCCCTTGGCGATCGGGCCAGTAGATCGTGGTAGGTACCCGACGCGTGCGATCGCTGTCGACCCAGTCCCAGTTTTGCTGCCGTACCGTGTAGGGGCCGCGCTGGGCAGGCCGGAAGTTACGGCTGGGCAGGGAGGGTTGCTCTTGCATTTGGGCTGCGATCGCTCGCAGCATTGCACCCGTTTCCGCCTCTAAGGCCCGAATCCGCTGAAACAGCTTGAGGCCAGTATCCAAGTCCAGCTGCATGAGCGGTCCAGGAAAGGCCTTGATCAGTCCAATCAAAGTCAGTCCCTGCGGCTGTTCGCTAGCCGTCAGCAGCGCCTGACGCAGAGCCGCTGCACCCGACTCACCGGGCTGGGGCCGAATCAAGCTGCCAATCTGCTGCAAAAAGATTTCGAGGGTGTCGGTGTTAGTCAACACCGGCCGCAACACCTCTGGCGATAGCGGCAGTCTTGCGCTCAGGGCAGTGCGAGCCTCCTTCAACGTCGCTTCTGGAACCAGCACATTCAAAAAGCCAAAGCCGCGATCGAAGCGGCCAGTTCTCTGGAAGTTTTCGAGAACTGAGACGGGCAGATCAAGATTGGTATCCGCCCAAGAGACCCGCAAGGTTTCAGCCGGACGACTGGGCAGGGCGATCGCCCCCCAAAGGCCAAAAGCAAAGCCGCTGCTCCACAGCAATCGCGTCAGACAAAAGTGAATGCGAGCCCTAGGGCGTAAGTAGCGAGGCGGCTGGTGCCGTGGTTTCACAGGACAGACCTTCAAACCCGCGACAGAGATTAGCTTCCATTTTGTCGTGTCGCTTGGGTGCATCTGTCGCTACTTCTACAATCGATCGGGCACCATCAAACGCTGGGATGATCACTTCGCACACTGCTGACCAGAACTGGCCGCTTTGGCCTCTGCTGCCACTCTATCCCTACGGGCGGCGCCAGACCCTCTGTCGGGAAATTCTGCCAAGTCAGCTGTGGGTGTTTGAGCAACTGCAAGGAGTGCTCTACGTCGCGGTGCCGATTCGGATGACGGTGGTGCGACTTCAACGGGGTGGCCTGCTGGTCTATGCACCAATCGCCCCCACCCGCGAATGCCGACGCCAGCTCCAAGCCTTGGAAAATCGCTACGGCGCAGTGCAGCACATTGTCTTACCCACCAGTTCAGGACTCGAACATAAGGTGTTTGTCGGGCCATTTGCCCGCGCTTTCCCCAGCGCTACGATTTGGGTAGCTCCGGATCAATGGAGCTTTCCGCTGCGCTTGCCGTTGCACTGGTTGGGCATTCCCCGCGATCGCACCCGCTTCCTTGCTGATGCGCAGGGAGAACTGGTTGAGGAGTTTGAGTGGGCGCGACTCGGTCCAATCGATCTCGGCCCTGGCCCCTTTGAAGAAATCGCGCTCTTTCACCGCCCTAGCCGCAGCTTGCTGCTCACCGACACACTGATCGCGATTCAACCGGAGCCACCGGCGATCGCCCAGATCGATCCCTGGCCCTTGCTGTTCCACAGCCGCGATCGCGTCGATCAAACTTGGAAAGATACGCCAGCGTTACGCCGTCAGGGTTGGCAACGCACCGTTCTATTTAGTCTCTACTTCCGCCCGAGTGCCCTCGAAGTCACCTCGCTTTGGCAGAGTGTCAAAGAGGCAGGACAAGCACCTGAGCGCTCGCGTCGGGCTTACTGGGGACTCTATCCCTTCCACTGGAAAGCCGACTGGCAGCAATCTTTTCAGAAGCTGCCTGCCGCTGGAACGCCTTTTGTGGCTCCCATTTCGCAAGAGCTGATTCTTTCGCAAGCCCCAAAAGCAACCTTGGCGTGGGTCGATCACATTTGCCAATGGCCGTTTGAGCAGATTGTGCCCTGCCATTTTGAAGCACCGATCGCGGCTGGTCCCGATGCAGTGCGCCAAGCCTTTGCCTTCCTCCGCGATCGCACTCAGCCGTTCCCTGAAGCCGATCTGGAATTGCTGCACAATCTCGATCGCCAACTTCAGCAACGGGGAATCACACCACCACGCTCACAAGAAAGTGAGATTAAGACTGGTAGCCAGCGCTAGTCCTCTTCGCAGAAGCGACTTCTACCGTCAGAATAAGGCGCAGCTACTTGGCTTGCTCCATGTCAATTAAGTCGCTGATCTCATTTGGTTTACTCGTGTTTGTGCCGATCTCGATCGCGGCGGAATGGCTGCACTGGGGGGAAGGCGCAATTTTTGTGACCTCGGCGCTGGCGATCGTGCCACTTGCGATTTGGCTGAGTACGGCCACCGAAGAAATCGCGGTGGTGGTGGGTCCTTCGATTGGCGCACTGCTTAATGCTGTATTCGGCAATGCCACGGAGCTGATCATCGCCGTCGTGGCACTGCGGGCGGGCCTCGTCGATATCGTCAAAGCCAGTATCACCGGCACGATCATCAGTAACCTGCTACTGGCGATGGGCCTGTCGATGCTGGTGGGCGGTATTGGTCGCCAAGAACAAACCTTCAAGCCAGTGGTAGCGCGGGTCAACGGTTCGGCTATGACTTTGGCAGTTCTTGCCATTCTCTTGCCGACGCTGGCGATCGCAACCGGTGGGGAAACGCCGCCCTCGGAACTGGGCTTTTCGCAGTTTGTCGCTTGGATTCTGCTGGCGGTCTATGGTCTAACGCTGCTGTTCTCACTCAAAACCCACCGCAGTCTCTACGATGTGGGCGTGACTGAACATGAGCACAGTGGCGATCGCCCTAACCTGCTGCTTTGGGTGGGTGTGCTGGCAGCTGCAACCCTCGCAGTTGCCTACGAGTCAGAAATTTTTGTCGGTGTAGTCGAGTCTGTGACCGAAAAAGTCGGCCTGTCACCATTGTTTACTGGCGTGATCTTGCTGCCTCTACTCGGTGGTGCGGCAGAATACGTCACTGCCGTCAGCGTGGCGCGCAAAGACAATATGGATCTGTCAGTTTCCGTGGCCCTCGGTTCAACCCTGTTGGTCGCTTTGTTCGTGGCACCACTGTTGGTGCTGATCGGCCCCTTGTTCGGCCATCCGCTGGATCTCAGTTTCAACCTATTTGAACTGGTGGCAGTCGTGGTCGCCGTCGCGGTCAGTAACTTGATCAGCATTGACGGGCGATCGGACTGGCTGGAAGGTTGTCTCCTATTGGCGGCCTACCTGATTCTGGGTGCTGCTTTCTACTTCCAATCCGCTTGAGCCTGCCATGACGCTACTTCCTGAAGATGCGCCGCGATCGCGGTCATCAGTGGACTGGACTCTCATGCAGCTGTCGGAGTCGATGCCCCTCTGGCCGCTGCTGGTGGGATCAGGGCTAATTTTGCTCAGCTTGCTAACGGGTTGGCGTTGGCTATTGGCGATCGCTTCGCTAGGAACCCTGGCGATCGCGGCCCTGCAACTCTTGCCGCCCCTCTGGCAGCGCTGGCGCTACCGCTTTGAGCAAACCGAAACCCGTGAAACCTTGGCACTGTTGGGGCTATTGCTGGCTGTCGTGGGCTTCAGCATCGTCTTCGATCTCTGGCGACCCTTCATCACGATCTACAGCAGTGGCGATTGGGATGCGATTGGCGCGATCGGGGAAGGCGTGATCGGAGCCTTTGGCCAAATTCTGTTGGCGCTAGTCGCCCTGGTCATTGCCTGGCGACAATATGCGATCGATAAGCGGTTAACCACTCAGCAAAACCAAATTACCCAAGCGCAGACCATCGATAGCTTCATTCAGGGCATCTCAGATCTGATTAGCGATGAAGAAGGACTGCTCGAAGACTGGCCGCTGGAACGAATGCTGGCAGAAGGTCGGACAGCTGCTGTCCTCAGCAGTATCGACGGTCAAGGCAAAGCCAAAATTCTGCGCTTTCTCTCCCATGCTCGCCTGTTGACGCCGCTGAAACGGGATCATCGCCTCGGGCGCGCCATCCTCGATGGCAGTGGTGGCTACGCTGAAGATCGACTGGAAGGGATTCCCGTGATTCAACTGCTGAGCATGTTGGCCGGGATGGATTTGCAGGCGACTGACCTCCGTAGCGTCGATTTCAACCGCGCCGATCTGCAGGAGAGTGATCTGCAAGATGCCGATCTCAGCCAAGCCAACTTAGCGGGCTGCAATCTCAGTGGTAGCCGCCTACGCGAAGCAACCGTGGCGCAAACCCGCTGGTTCTATGGACATTGGGAGACCGCAACCCCTGCTCAAGCCAATCTGACGCCGGACTATGAGACGGGGATTGGAACCGGCGCGATCGTTGAGGATGTGGACTTCTCGCAGATCCAATCCCTGTCGCCCGAAGCTCGCTACTACTGCTGCTCCTGGTGCGGATCGCGATCGCGATCGACGATTCCCGGCGGCTGCAAGGGTATCGCCAACCGTCTCGATCGCTGAAGCTCATGCCCCGTCTTCTGATTCTTGGCGGCACGACTGAGGCGACTCGGTTAGCTGCTGCTCTCCAAAACTGGTCGCAGCTTGAAGTGCAAACTTCTTTAGCAGGACGAACCCAGCAGCCCGTGTTACCAGCTGGATCCGTGCGGGTTGGCGGCTTTGGTGGCGTGGCAGGGCTAGTGGACTATCTCAAGACGGAAGGCATTGATCTGCTGATTGATGCCACTCATCCTTTTGCCGCTCAAATTTCTCAGAATGCGGCTGAGGCGGCGCACATTGCAGGCCTGCCGATCTTGAGTTTGCAACGACCGGCTTGGACTCCTCAGGCTGGCGATCGCTGGATCTCCGTTCCCGATTTAGCGACGGCGGCTAAGCAATTAGCAGACTTGGGCGATCGCATTTTTCTGACCATTGGTCGACAAGAACTCGCTGCTTTTGCCCACCTACGCGATCGCTGGTTCTTGATGCGCATGATCGATCCACCCGCTGAGGATGCTCCGTTACCACTTGGTGAAATTCTGTTAGAAAGAGGGCCATTCTCCGTCGAACATGAGCGATCACTGCTGATCCGATTTCAGATTGATGCGATCGTTAGTAAGAATAGTGGCGGTACTGCGATCGCAGCGAAACTTAAAGCGGCACGCGAGTTGGGCCTACCGATTGTGATGATCGAACGCCCGCCACAGCCTCAGGTCGAACAAGTCACGACTCTAGCTGCAGCTCTGCAATGGCTAAAGCTACATTGTTGAGGCTCACCAAAGGCTTGGCTAATTTTTTTGCAATTGAAATCTCAGGATTCAGTACAGGCCGTTTTTAGGATTTGCACCACTTGCTCAGGCTGCTGGGCGTAGGTGTGGGCTTCATATTCCACACGCCGATCGCCCGGATAGTTTTGGTAGAGCGGGCTTTGGTCAACCCGTCGCCGTACTTGGGGATCGGTCGCTAGCCCCAGTGGCACTGGACTGTAGCCCCACAACAGATTAGACCGACAGCTTTGAGCTACATGAACACTCTCGTGACTGAGGCTTTGCAGTAAAGCGGAAGGCGATCGCAGCAAGCGAGGATTGAGGCGAATCTGCCGCTGACTTGGTAACCACAGCCCAGCATAGCGATCGTGGGGGTCGGCTTCGAGTTCCACTGAGACCCGCAGCCGCTGCAAGCTGATCAGCAAAGGCTCCAATTGTTGCTGCTGGCGCGGCGTCAACCGCAAGGGATCAAGGCGGCGCTGCCAGTCGGCCAACGTCACTAGGCGATCGCTCGGCAAAGGTGCGGCGGTAATCCCCAGAGTGTCTGCCCAGCGACGTTGCTGCCATTGTTGCCAACCCTGTACACCAAGAACGATGAACAGAGTCGACAGCCCTAGGCCATAGCGCCAGCGGCGGTTGAGCCGCACTTAGCGCAGGTAGGCGGCGATCGCCTCACAGGCCAGGTCAGTCAGCGAGACGCCACGTTTGTCGGCTTCGGCTTTCAGACGACCGTGCACATCCGCCCGTAGACCTACCCGATAGCGGGGTTTGGCTGCTTCGTGCTGGTAGCTTTCACTAAACTGACGCAGGGCGTCGAAGCCGACGCGATCGCAGAAATCACCAAAACTTTCGCCCGCTTGCCGACTCTGTTTGAAGAAGACAAACAGCGGTCGTAGTTGGGTTTCTACATCGCCATCCGCTAAGCGATCGATGAAGGGTCGAGCCAAGCGGGTTTGATCTGGCGACCCCCCTAGCCAGAGCTGGTAGGTATTCGGTGCACTACCCACAAAGGCCAGTTCCGCCATGTAGGGACGAGCACAACCATTGGGACAACCAGTCATCCGCACCACGAAATGCTCATCGGGCAACCCTTGCTCTTCCAGGAGGCGACGGATCCGCACCAATAGTCCCGGCAAGGCTCGCTCCGATTCCGTAATCGCCAGACCGCAGGTTGGCAAGGCAGGGCAGGCCATCGCGTAGCGCTGCAGGGAGTCGATCGCCTCAACCGTATGAACTCCGCGATCGCGGAGGAGTTTATCAATCGCAGCGCGATCGCCAGGCTGAACATCGTAGATCAAGACGTCTTGGCTGCCGGTCAGCAACAGCGGTAGTTGCCAACGGCTGACGATCTCCCGCAAAGCCGATCGCAGTTGCCAATTACCGTCATCTTTAATCCGGCCACTGGTGATCGGTAGACCCAAGAACCACTTGCCATCGCCCTGCTCATGCCAGCCGAGATAGTCGCGATAGCGGAAGGGCGGCAGTTCGCGCACAGGGGCGATCGCTTTACCGAAAACGGATTCGACAGCTTCTTTAAATTTGGCGATGCCCCAATCGTGGATCAGGTACTTCATGCGGGCATGGCGACGGTTGCTGCGATCGCCGTAGTCCCGCTGGGTCGCCACGATCGCCTGCACAGCAGCATAGATATCAGCTGCAGGCACAAAGCCGAGGGGATCCGCTAGCCGCGCAAAGGTTTCCTCTTTGTTGTGGGTGCGACCCATGCCGCCACCGACGTAGACGTTGAAACCCTCTAGTTCGCCGCGATCATTGCCAATCACGACTAAGCCAATGTCCTGGGTGAACAGGTCAATTGAGTTGTCGCCGGGAACCGTGACCGCAATCTTGAATTTGCGCGGCAGATAGCGATCGCTGTAGAGCGGTTCGACAGAATCGGCTACACGGCCTTTAGGATTGCGGCGGGCTGCTAGTACCGCTGGATCCGGTTCACCACTCAGGACTTTTTCACCATCCAGCCAGAGTTCGTAATAGGCGCCAGACTCCGGCGTCAGCAAGTCAGCAATGTTGTTAGCGTAGGTGCGCGCCCACTCATATTCCGGGCGATCGCGGAAGGGTGCTGGCGGTGCCATGACGTTGCGATTGACATCGCCGCAAGCGGAGATCGTCGAGCCCAGGTTTTCGACAATCCGACGGATCACCGTTTTCAGGTCGCGCTTGAGAATACCGTGCAACTGAAAGGCTTGGCGCGTCGTTGCTCGCAGGGTGCCGTTGCCATAGTCATCGGCCAGTTGATCAAGGGTGAGATAGAGCTGTGGCGGAATGTAGCCGCCGGGACTGCGCAGGCGCAGCATGAACTGAAAGTCTTTTTCCTGCCCCTTGACGCGGTTGTCGCGGTTGTCTTGCTGATAGGAACCGTGGAATTTAAGGATCTGGATCCCGTCTTCATTAAAGTGAGTCGACTCTTCCTGGAGCTGGCTTAGAATCGGCTCCAGCAGGTACTGACTGCGTGCCTTGAGGTCTTCAACTTTAGAAAGCTTTTGGGGTGCAGCAGTCGGCGACATTGTTCTCTGTCCAGAAAAGAAAAGCACTGCCCCAGACAATGGCTTGGCAGTGAGACAAATCCAAGACCGGTAAGTCTCTGTGGATTTCGGTGTTTATTGTAACACTTTTCGATGGATCCACACCCCGCGATCGCCCAAAAGTCTTTAGGAAATGGAGTCAGAGGTGGGGGAAAGGGTGCGCGGTAGACTGATGAGGTTGTCTGTTCGCGCTATTGCTGCTCTATGCCGGCCTTTCTACTAGAAGTCGGAACCGAAGAACTCCCTGCTTCTTTTGTAGCCGCTGCGATCGCGCAATGGCAGAACTGGCTGCCGACTCGCTTGGCAGAGGCCCAGCTGACGACCACCCAGATTTCAGTCTACGGAACGCCGCGCCGCTTGGCCGTGCTGATCGAGGGCCTGCCCGATCGCCAGCCCGATCGCGAAGAAGAAGTGAAAGGGCCACCGGCCAGCGCTGCCTTTAAAGATGGCGAACCAACCCCCGCCGCGATCGGGTTTGCCCGTAAGCAAGGGGTTGAAGTCAGTGACTTCACGGTGCGGGAGACAGACAAAGGGGCTTTTGTCTTTGTCCAAAAGCGGGAAGTGGGGCAACCGCTGGCGGACGTCCTGCAATCGCTCGTTCCCAGTTGGACTCAAGACCTCGAAGGCAAGCGCTTTATGCGCTGGGGCGATGGTGATCTACGCTTTTCACGGCCGATTCGCTGGTTAGTTGCGCTGATTGATGACCAAGTCCTGCCCTTGGAACTGACCAGCGGCGGCAGCACCGTGCAGAGCGATCGCCTCTCGCGGGGGCATCGGGTTTTACATCCAGAACCTGTGGCGATCGCCCAAGCCAGTGATTATCTGGCGACGCTCGAAGCAGCCAGCGTCCTCGTTGATCCGGCTCAGCGTCAAGCCAAGATTGAAGCTCAAACGGCGGCGATCGCCTCTAAAGTCGGCGGTCAAGCTGAACTGCCAGAAGACTTGCTAGCAGAAGTGGTGCATCTGACCGAGTGGCCAACCGCCGTCTTGGGTCAGTTTGAAGAGCGTTTCCTCAGCCTGCCAGCCGAAGTTTCAACGATGGTGATGACCAGTCACCAGCGCTATTTCCCGATTTACCAAGCCACAGCGCAGCGCGATCCGGCGGCCATCGATGCGCGATCGGAGCTGTTGCCCTGTTTCGTCACGATTTCCAATGGCGATCCGGCGGCCAGTGAGACGATTGCTGCTGGCAATGCCCGCGTAATTCGGGCGCGGTTAGCAGATGGGGAGTACTTCTATCGCACCGATAGCAAGCAGCCGCTCGAAAGTTTCCTCAGTCAACTAGAAGCGGTGACCTTCCAAGAGCAGTTGGGTTCGGTGCGCAGCAAAGTCGATCGCATTGGGGCGATCGCCCACCGACTCTGCGATCAACTCAGCATCCACTCCAGCGATCGCCTGTTGGTTTCGCGGGCTGCTCAGCTCTGCAAAGCCGACCTCGTCAGCCAAATGGTCTACGAATTTCCGGAACTGCAGGGCGTGATGGGCGAAAAATACGCCCGCGTTAGTCAGGAGCCGGATGCGGTTGCTACGGCGATTCGCGAGCACTATCTGCCCAAGGGCGCGGGTGATCAACTGCCCCAAACCCTGACTGGCCGCATGGTTGCCTTGGCCGATCGCCTCGACACCTTGGTCTGCATCTTCGGTCTGGGACTGCTGCCCAGTGGATCTTCCGATCCTTTTGCCCTGCGTCGTGCCGCCAATGGCGTCCTCAATATCCTCTGGGATGGGCAACTGCGCCTTGACCTGACGGCCTTGATCCAAGGCATCGCTGCGGACTTCCACCATGCTTTCCCGAAACTGGCGGGCAATGCTGAAACCTTGATTCAACAGTTGACCGACTTCTTTGGTCAGCGGCTGCGCACCTTGCTCCAAGATGAGCAGGGCATTGATTACGACCTCGTCAACGCAGTGCTAGGCGACGGAGATGCTAACTATCTCCTCCGAGCGATCGCAGATCCTTTGGATGCCCTGAATCGGGCCAAACTACTGCAAACCCTGCGGCAGGACGGTCGTTTGGTTGCACTGTATGAAACGGTCAACCGCGCCACTCGCTTAGCTAGCAAAGGCGATCTTGATACAGCGACCTTAGATCCCACGGGCTTAGTCAACGCCGATCTATTCCAGCAGCCGAGTGAGGCAGCCTTCCTGTCGGCTCTGACGACGCTGCAACCTTTAGCGACTGCGGCTCAAGCTAGCCAAGCCTATGAACCTTTGGTGGAGGGTTTGCTGACGGCAGCGCCTGCGGTGCAATCCTTCTTTGATGGCGACACCAGCGTGCTGGTCATGGATCCTGATCCGGCCATTCAGCAAAATCGCCTCAACTTGTTGGGACTGTTGCGCAATCAGGCCCGTGTGCTGGCTGATTTTGGAGCGATCGTCAAAGGTGAGTAGCCGCGATCGCCCATGACGCCGGATTGGGTTGCGGATCTCCAACAAGCGCGGATCGTTGCTGTCTTACGATCGCCTGATTTAACTCAGGGTTTCGCGATGGCGGAAACGGCGATCGCCCGAGGATTACGTTGGTTAGAAGTGACTTGGACCAGCGATCGCCCAGCAGAATTACTGTCTCAGTTGCGGGACAAATATCCTGATTGTTGCTGGGGCGCAGGGAGTCTGCTGAGCCTGACGGATTTGGAAGAAGCGATCGCTGCCGGAGCGCAGTTTGGCGTCAGCCCGATCCTGTCCCTGCCGCTACTGGAACGGGCTCAAGCCCGGGATCTTCCCTTTCTGCCTGGTGCGTTAACACCGACAGAAATTATGACGGCTCATGCGGCAGGTGCGGCTGTCGTAAAACTTTTTCCAGCTAGTAGTGCTGGTGGTCCTGCCTACGTACGATCGCTGCAACAACCGCTCAATCATCCCAAGCTGTTTGCCTGCGGCGGCATTCATCCTGATGCCGTTCAGAGTTATCTCGATGCGGGTGCGATCGCAGTCGGCCTCGGATCTCAACTCTTTGCGAAGACCTAATTGATGTCCGCTCATCCAGTTGGCTTTACCGTTTTTCTTGCACCAGTTTCTTGAGGATCGCTTCTACCTCCCTTGGATCGCGAATATTGAAAAAGCCTAATTCGCGTCGTTGGCGATCGCCGTCACTATCTCGGGTCGTTTCGGCCGCGATAATCACGTCGCCAATCCCGTTATTCCCTTCCTTACGATAGAGATTATTGAACTGCTGTGGATAGTAACTACGAATTGTTGTCTTACCGGCCCCTTCAAAGGTAATCGCCCGTTGATTGGTAATGATATAGACCGTTTGAAAAGCCTGGCGCCAACTCCAAAAAGGACTCAGCAGCATGCCAATCCCAATGAGAAAAAATGGCAAGCCAAACATCGCAAACAGATATTGTGGCTGAAATCCTCGACTGAGATTGGGTAACTGGAAACCCAGCGCTGCCCACATCCAAAACACCGAAAAGGCTGTCCACGGAACTGCGAACAGCGCGATCGCGAGGGTCCCACCAGTCAAAATCATCAAACTGGGCGCCGGTTGCCCAATCCAGAGAATTTTTTCACGCAGATCCAGCTCGCGATCGATTTTTTGACGGAGTTGCGGTGAAATCTTGAGACCGGACGACATCGATGTTCCTCTGGCAGAGGGCTCATTCCGTAGGCAAAGCAGGCGGTGTCATTTTAGCCAGCCCTCGACGCTTCGTCTGTCTACACCCCGACTCTCAGCGATGGCAATCGACTCAAAACAGGATGATCCGGCACTGGTGGATCGCATCAACTACTTGAGCGCTCCGCGATCGCGGAGGTGACCAACGCTGTCGAAGAGTCACCGCGCCGAATCGCATAGGTCAAGCTTTCCGCAGGCGATCAGCTCCACCCCTCAAGGCTAGTGATGTAGCAAAAATGCCGATCGCGGCGGTAGGGAGTGATGGCGCACCCCCTATCTAACCGAGGTTTGAAACTTTGATCGAGTCCGACACAGACTGAAAGATCCTGACAAGCAAGGCTAAATCCGGAATCTAGCCTTCTCCACCCTCACCGCCTTCGCCGCCTTCACCCCCTTCTCCACCGTCAGGAGCTGCTTGCGGTGCAGGATTGGTAGGGGTCGTTGGTGTCACTTCAGGAGTTGTGGGATTGGTCGGCTCCGAGGCTTGTTGACCACAGGCCACAGCAGTCGTCGCCAGCCCAAGGGCCAAAAACAGCTCAACAGGTTTCAAGCGCACAGTGATGATCCTTATTAGGATTTTTTAGCATTAGGAATTATCCCATCACCCGCTGCAAAACCCTAGCCTGTTGCCCTCTCGCTAGATTTCAAAACCTACAGAACTGTGGGCATAAGGCTTGGCTGGCAGTCAGGGATCGCTATGATTACGATCGCTGCTCTTCCTTGTAAAAGCTAGTGATTATCACGATCGATGCCTTGCTCGACGCCGCTCAGCTCAACAAGATCCAAAGCAGCTTACAAACAGCTGAGTTTATCGATGGCCGCGCGACAGCCGGCTGGCATGCACAGCTAGTCAAGCAAAATCAGCAGCTCTCCCGCACCAGTACTTTAGCGAAGAGTTTGCAAGAGATAGTGCAAACGGCACTACAGAATAATGCCCTCTTTGAGGCAGCAGCCTATCCCCAGCGTGTTCACAGCCTGTTGTTTAGTCGCTATGAACCTGGCATGGAGTATGGTCGCCATGTGGATAATGCTCTGATGGGAAGTGGCGATCGCCGTGATCGGGCTGACTTATCCTTCACTTTGTTTTTGAGCGATCCCGACCGCTACATCGGTGGAGCTCTAGTGATTGAAGGGGCCTGCGATGAACAGGCCTATCGGTTGCCCGCCGGATCGTTGCTGCTCTATCCCTCATCCACCCTGCACCGTGTTGATCCCGTTGAGCAAGGCTACCGCTTTGCCTGCGTGGGCTGGGTGCAAAGTTGGATCCGCGACCCTGCTAAGCGGGAACTGCTGTTTGACCTCGATACAGCTCGGCGATCGCTGTTTACCCGCGAGGGCAAGAGCATTGAGTTTGACCTGCTTTCAAAAACCTATGCCAACCTGCTGCGACGCTGGTCAGAGTAGAGTGATGCCTACTGGAGCGATCGCATAGTGGGTACCTCAGTCCGCAATCGTCAATTGCTAGCTCTGTTGAGACCCAATCTCAAGGCAGTCAAAACTCTCTGAGGCTGCCACTATACTTTGGGTGATCTCTGGCTCAGTGAACACCTTGCTCCCCATAGGATTGTGATGAACTTACTCAAACTGTTCGCTGGTATTGGCTTAGTCATTTACGGCATTTATCAAGTCGGCCAGAAAATCTTCTTTACAACCCGAAGTTCCAGCTTTGATTGGGGTGGTTTTCCCGCCTCAACTTCCGTCATCATCTTTGTGGCAGGCATTTTGGCGCTGCTGTTCATCCCAGGGAAACTCAGCAACATTGGCTGGGGAATCATGGTGGTCGGAATCATTATGATTTTCTATAGCACTAGCATTATTGTCTCGCCTGTTAGTTTGGTGGAATTTTTAATTGCGATCGCTGCAATGGTTGGGGGACTCAAGTTGATGTACAGCAGTAGTCGCTACATCCTGTGATCTCCAGTGTCTTACCAGAGCCACTGCAGGTTGATCAGCTATTGATCGGGCAGCATGGCCAGCAATTGGCTCGGGGTGACCGGGACTTCAATCACTGCACTTAGGGCTGTCGCGATCGCAGCACAGTTTTCTTGGACTTGCTGCCGCGTGAAATCAGCCTTATTCTCTAAGACCGCTTTCAGCGCCTGGGCTTGATCGGGTGCCACACTCGGCAGCGCCTGAATGAAGGCTTGGATAACTGTCTCCAATTTTTGCCCAGACTCTTGCGCTTGGTCGGCCAATAAGGTCCGCAGATAACGTCCAAACCAAGGTACCGGCGCATCAGCTGAGGTACTCGACTCCCGGGCTTGAATGTGAACTTCTAACTGTTCAATCAACTGCCGCAGAGAGAGCAAGACATCGTGGGGGTCTTGCTCCAGAGGACGCCCTTGTCCATCCGCTGTTGCTTCGCCACTAAGAACGGCATCGAGTTGTTCCAGCGAAAGATTAGCCAGTCGAGAAATTCGACGCATTAAACTCCAGCGAATATCCCAAGGATCAATCTCACTCCCCTCATATTTATTGATAAGCGTAGCTGAGACCCCGAGTAATCTTGAGAGCTTTCGTTTCGATAAGCTTTCATGCACCAGAACTTCAGCACGAGCCGGCAAAGCACGACCAACCAAGTTGGCACGAATCTCTTGGAGCAGACTGGAAAGACGTAAGGCTCTCTGCTGACCCTTGGTATCCAACGCGTTGGCAGACATGGATCGATTCCTAAATTTAAGTGTCCTTTAATTCCAATAGTAGTTAGTGGAAAAGAAGGTACGCATTAAATCATCTATGCGATTAGTTCACTTCTAAATCAGTTTTCCCTAGGGTAGAGAAGTCCATTGCTCGTCCCGCAAGGCAGCAGTCTTTATATTTCCTTTAGACTTTTACCAAAACTGCTCCTTTGACCACCTCGGGCAAACACTGCTGCCGCGATCGCCTCCTCAGTCGGCAAGAACTTGCTGCGATCGCTGAGCCTCATTTTTCGGTAAACTAAAAGATCCTTGCTTCAAACTCACTGGGTAAAACCAGCTGAAGGTTTGGAGCCCCATGACCATAAGGATTGGTTCTGATGAAGGACTTCTACTACGAGACGACGTACATCCTCCGTGCAGACTTGACGGAGGAACAAGTTGAGCAAGCGATCGCTAAGTACCAAACGCCGCTCACCGAAGCAGGTGCAGAGGTGCAAGATACACAGCATCGCGGCAAGCGTCGTCTCGCCTACTTGATTAATAAACAGCGCGAAGGCATCTACGTCCAAATCAACTACACCGGCGACGGCTCGCAGATTGCCCCGTTGGAGCGTGCACTGCGGTTAAGTGAAGAGGTTCTGCGGTTCTTGACGGTCAAGCAAGAAGTCCGTCCGCCCGCACCGGTCGCTGTCGAAGCCTAGTCAGAGACTGCAATCGCTAGGACATCAAAGTTCTGGATTCGCGTGAGAGCCTACTGTTTTCAGTGGGCTTTTTTGCTGAGCAAGGCCCCTAGGGGAGTCTCGATCGAGGTGCTAGAGTAATCAAAAATTTCAGCAGTCCTCGAACGTTGGAGTGGCGATCGCTGCGATGTCTCGCTTCCCCGAACCACCGCCAGAGCAGCTCTATGCAGAACTGCAGCGCCTCCAAGAAGAACTGTTGCTGCGCGATCAACTGATTCAACAGTTATCTCACCAGCTCTACACAGAACTTGATCGGCAGGTAGCACCGGCAACTGCTTCAGAGGCTGCTGACGCGATCGCGGTTGAGTCCATTCCGATCAGCTCCGATCAACCACCAGTGGACTTACAACAGAACTATTTACAGCTCAAAGCCCGCAATCAACCGCTCGAACATCAACTCCTGCAACTACCCCAGGTTTATCAACGCAAATTCGAAGAGCGACTGCAGCCCTTGCAAGCCCGTCTGCAGTTCCTTGAAGCAGAAAATCAACGGCTCCAAGCTCAACTAATGGATGAGCTGCCCCTACTGCCTGAAGCACCCACCCATCAACCCGTCCAGCTGCCGCTGCGCACCTACGTTCCAGACTATTCGGCCCTGCAATAATCGCTGGCCCCAAGCGCGATCGGTAGCACTCCTCGACAGCCTTGGGGGAAAAATTCAGACCCTATTGATCCCCGCAATTTTGTTATGTCCGTTACGATCTAGGCCATGCGATCGCAGAGATGTCCATGCCTTTGGAATTGTTCTCCTTAGAAACGGTCCAAGACCTAGCCCACCGCTTCGGTTATGTGACTGTTTTTCTGGGGATCTTGCTTGAGAATGCAGGCATTCCGCTTCCAGGTGAAACGATCACCGTCGTTGGGGGCTTTTTGGCGGGCAGTGGGGAACTGAACCTCTCTGGGGTTTTAGCCTGCGCGATCGGGGGCGCCATCCTCGGAGATAGCTTTGGCTACTGGCTAGGCCGCTGGGGTGGCTGGCCGCTTCTGCATCGCATGGGACAGTGGTTTCGATTTAGCGAAGTGCAGCTGATCTCAGTCCGCGATCGCTTCAGTCGCAATGCCCCCCAAGCCGTTTTTCTCGGTCGCTTCATTGCCATCCTGCGCATCTTTGCAGGTCCCCTCGCAGGCATTGCGGGCATGCCCTACCGGCGGTTTCTCTTCTACAACGCTATGGGTGCGGTGCTCTGGGGTAGCACGACTGTTTGTCTGGCCTACTTTTTGGGCCAAGTGGTGCCGCTGGAGCAAATCATGGGCTGGCTGGCCCAGCTAGGACTGTTTGCTCTCGGAGCGGTTGCCCTCGTGGTGGTGGGACAGGTGTGGTTGCACCGTCGCCAAGACCCATCGCTTTAGAGCCGACTCGCCTAATCATCTTTAAAACGTAAAAGGCAAGGGCGATCACTCCTTGCCTCCTAGGAATTTCTTGCCTGATGTAGATTTAGGCGCGGTGAGTTTGCGACCAAATACGAGTTGGCATACCCCAGACGTAGATAAAGCCTTCGGCAGCTTTGTGATCGAATCGATCCTCAGCGCCGTAGGTAGCCATGTCAGGGCTGTAGAGCGACTGCTCAGAGCTGCGGCCGACGACAGTGGCGTTGCCTTTGAATAGTCGCAGACGGACAGTACCCGTCACCCGCTGTTGAGTTTGCTGAATGAAGGCATCCAACGCTGCTTTGAGCGGGCTGTACCAGAGGCCGTTGTAGACCAAGTTAGACCAGCTATTTTCAATGCCACGTTTGTACTGGCTGACGTCTGCAGTCAGGACAAGACTTTCCAGATCCTGGTGGGCCTGAATCAGCACCAGCAGAGCCGGAGTTTCATAGATTTCTCGGGACTTGATCCCAACCAAGCGGTTTTCGATCATGTCGATGCGGCCGATGCCATGTTCGCCGGCGATCGCATTCAGTTGTTGGATCAGCGCAACTGGTGCCAATGCCTGACCATTGAGCGTCACCGGCAGCCCCTGATCGAAGCCCAGCTCGATGTAGGCCGGTTCATCGGGGGTGTTGGCGATCGCTTTCGTGAGGGCGTAGACCTCTTCTAGCGGCTCATGCAGCGGATCTTCCAGCGGACCCGCTTCGATGCTGCGACCTAAGAGGTTGCGATCGATGCTGTAGGGCGAAGATTTTTTGACAGGAGCCGGAATACCAAAGCGCTCACCGTAGGCGATCGTTTCCTCGCGGCTCATGCCCCATTCCCGTGCTGGTGCCAACACTTTCAGATCTGGATTGAGTGCAGCGATCGAGACATCAAAGCGAACTTGGTCATTGCCTTTGCCTGTGCAACCGTGGGCAACGGCGTCAGCGCCATATTTGGCTGCTGCTTCAACCAAGAGCTTGGCGATCAGCGGTCGCGCCAAAGCCGTCGAGAGCGGATAGCGGCCTTCGTAGAGGGAGTTGGCTTGAATGGCTGGAAAAGCATAGTCACGGACAAACTCAGCAGTCGCATCAATGACCAGCGATTCCACTGCGCCCGAGTCGAGTGCTTTTTGGCGGATCGGCCCGAGTTCATCGCCTTGGCCAAGGTCAGCGGCCAGCGTAATCACCTCTTCAACGCCCCACTCTTGCTTGAGGTAGGGAATACAGACCGAGGTATCGACGCCTCCTGAATAGGCCAGAACCACCCGCTTGGCGCGACCCATGACAATCCACTCCGCTGTTGAAACAGCCTTTTATTATCGCAGTTTGCCTGCGGTCTCAGAAGAAGGTCGCTATCATTGCAGGGAGCATTTTTGAGCCTTCGGCTGTGCTGACTTGGGCGATCGCAATCGCAAACGGAATTCTGGCGCTGGTGCTGTTGTGGGCAGCTGGCAAGGTCTGGCGCTTGCGCGGCTATCTGCGCCAGTGGCGGCGAGAGCTACGGCAGGTCAACCGACAGGTCAGTACGGTGCTGGCTGCAGCTCCGGCTGATTTACAGCAGGCGGCTGATCAGGTGAGCCAAAGTCGTTGGCAGTATCTACGGCTGCGGCAACTGTGGCAGCAGTGGCAACTGTTGCTGAAATTTCTGGGACTCTTGCAGCCGTGGGTTCCTCTGTTCACCCCACCGAAAAAGTCTCGGGCAGCCCAATGACCTCTTCGCGCGACAAGTTTTGGAGTGGTGTGTTGCTGGGGGCAACCGCTGGGGCGATCGCAGCGCTCTTGACGGCTCCTCGGCGCGGCAAAGAGACTCGCGTTGTTCTTCAGCAATCCTTGGAGCATCTGCCCGAGGTCACTGCTGAAGTTACGGAAAAGGTGCAGGAACAAGCGGAACGGCTAGGAGTCGTAGTGGGCGATCGCTGGGGCACGGTGCGTGGGCGTCTGAAACAGGCTTGGCGATCGGGTGTGGCGGCAGCCAAACAGGAATGCCAAACGACGACGATCGCGGCGGAATCCGTCAGTGAGCATGAGTCCTCTAGCCCCGATCAGTCGGCCTCATGACGCCCATTTTCTGGCTGGGGATTTCCTTTTTATTAGTTGCTTCCAGCTTGTCAGTACTGCTCTGGGTGGCCGTTCCAGCCGTGCAAGAACTGGCTCGAACGGCTCGGAGTGCGCAGCGCCTGTTGGATATGCTCTCCCGTGAACTGCCACCAACGCTAGAAGCCATGCGGCTGACTGGCCTAGAAGTGAGTGAGCTAACGGATGAGATGAGTGAAAGCATCCGCAGTGCGGGTTCTGTGGTCAAGCAACTGGATGCAGGACTACAGGGCGTGCGGGAGCAAGCCACGAATGCTCAGCGCACGACTCGCAGTTTGACGGCAGGAGTCAAAGCCGCCTGGCGATCGCTCCACGCCGCGCAGCCCTCTACCAACAATCGCTCCAGTTCTGTACCAGATTCAAAAGATCGTTAGCGCAGACGCTGCAGTTCTCAGCACTTGCCAGCAGAATGAGCGGCAGCGTTTGTCGTTGCGCTCTCAATCCTGATGCTCAATCGCGATCGCCCTCGCTGGTTTGTCGGGCAAGACTTGGATGGATTCCTCGGTCTGGCCCTCGATAACCTGATTCAAATTCTGCTGATCCTTGGGCTCTGCCAAGGCTTACTGGGCTATCCACCCAGCTTGGTCTATGAACGGATTTTGCCTGCGATCGCCCTCAGCTTGATTGTCGGCAACGTGTACTACAGCTGGCTAGCCTACCGCTTGGATGAGCAGGAGGGCACGAGCGATCGCACGGCGATTCCCTACGGCATCAACACCGTCAGCCTGTTTGCTTACGTCTTCTTGGTGATGCTGCCCGTCAAACTCGCAGCTCTCAGTCAAGGGTTATCGGAAGAAGCCGCGATCGAAGCCTCATGGGCGGCAGGGCTGGTAGCTTGCCTAGGCTCAGGCTTGATCGAACTGTTTGGCGCATGGGTCAGCGATCCCCTACGGCGTTGGCTGCCGCGAGCCGCGCTGCTTTCGACCTTGGCCGGAATTGCGATCACCTTCATCGCCTTAGGCTTCCTGTTCCGAACCTACGCCCATCCGATCGTCGGATTGGTGCCCTTTGGCGTGATTTTGCTGACCTACTTCGGTCGGATGAAATTTCCGATTCCCGGCGGTCTGCTCGCGGTTCTCTTGGGCACTGCTTTGGCCTGGATCACTGGTCTTTCCCGCTGGGACAGCACTAACTTTGAGCTGGCACTGCAACCAATTGGCTGGCATGGCCCTAACTTTTACCTTGCCGCTATCTGGGAATCGCGATCGATTTTGCTCTCGCAGCTGAGCGTGATTCTGCCAATGGGACTCTTTAATCTCGTCGGCAGTCTACAAAACCTCGAAAGTGCAGAAGCAGCGGGCGATCGCTATCCGACGAAACCCTGTCTCGCGGCCAACGGCATTGGGACGTTAGTGGCAGCATTCTGCGGCTCCTGTTTCCCGACCACAATCTATATCGGCCACCCCGGCTGGAAGGCTCTAGGAGCCAAGGTGGGCTATTCCTGGCTGAATGGATTGGTGATGGGCGCGATTTGTTTGACTGGCACCATCGGCCTGCTTTCCTACTTCATTCCGATCGATGCGGGCATGGCGATCGTGCTCTGGATTGGCATCGTGATCAGCGCCCAAAGTTTTCAAACAACACCAATCGCCCATGCACCCGCCGTGGTCGTTGGCCTCATGCCGGGCATTGCCGCTTGGGGTGCCCAGACGATTAAAACCAGTCTGCGCATCGCTGGTTTGGGAACGACTGAAAGACCCTTTAGCGCTGCGTTGATCGAACCGTTTCAGCGCCAAGACCTCTACTTGTCAGGAGTTTTGGCTTTAGAGCAAGGGCAAATTTTTTCGGCCATGTTGTTGGCAGCGATGACGGTCTACATCATCGATCGCCAGTTCGGTTGGGCGGCCCTCTGTAGTCTGATTGCAGCAGTACTCAGTTGGATCGGCCTGATCCACAGTTACGAATGGATTACCTCAGACACGGTGATTCAGCTAGGTTGGGGAGCCGGTAGTGAATGGGCGATCGGTTATGCGCTGCTCAGTCTTTTGCTGTTTTACGCCGCTTGGCAACATCCGCGATCGCAGCCTGCACTCAAGGAGTAGAGCTGCGATCGCCTGTGGATATCTGTAATCGACTTAGGCCGTTACAGTTTCGAGCATCAGCTTCGATCGCTTGATCTCCTCGGGAATTGCGATCGGGTAGCGACCGTTAAAGCAAGCCGTGCAGAAGTTACCAATACTTTCTCGGGTCGCCTCCAGCATTCCCTGCTCCGTCAGGTAAGCCAGAGAATCGACACCAATCTGCTCAGTGATTTCACTGACCGATCGCGTGGCAGCAATCAGCTGATCTTGGGTGTCGGTATCAATGCCGTAGAAGCAGGGATGCGTCACAGGCGGTGAAGAAATCCGCATATGCACTTCCGTTGCACCCGCATCCCGCAGAGCTTTGACCAGTTTGCGGCTGGTTGTTCCCCGCACGATCGAATCGTCAATGATGGCAATGCGTTTGCCCGCTAAGACATCCTTGAGAGGGTTGAGCTTCATGCGAATGCCCGTTTCCCGCATCGATTGGGTGGGCTGGATGAACGTCCGCCCCACGTAGCGGTTTTTGATTAACCCTTCGGCGTAGGGAATGCCCAGCGCTTCAGAAAAACCAATCGCAGCCGGAATACCGGAGTCAGGCACACCCAGCACGAGGTCAACATCCGCCGGAGCTTCCTTGGCTAAGCGTTGGCCGATGCGGCGGCGATAGCTGTAAAGCGACTCGCCGTGAAAGAGGCTATCAGGCCGCGCAAAGTAAATCATCTCGAAGACGCAGAGCTTCGGCTGCGGCGCCTCGGCCCAAGTCCAGCTTTCCAGACCTGCATCTGTAATCCGCACCATTTCACCCGGTGCGATATCGCGCACGTAGTCCGCACCAATGATGTCGAGACCGCAGGTTTCAGAAGAAAGCACATAGCGCGTTTGGCCATTGCTCTCCAGCGTGCCCAGCACAAGCGGCCTAATGCCATTGGGGTCACGGGTGCCGTAGAGTGCCTCAGGAGTGCCGATCGTCAGGCTAAAGGCTCCTTGGCTGCGGCGGCAGGCAGACTCGATCGCCCCGCGCCAGTCCTGGCCTTCTGCCACTGCTTCCATGATCGCGAAGGCAATCAGTTCTGAATCGGTGGTGGTCGTCAGCTCGTGGTTCTTAGCTAGCAGCTCTTGGCGCAACTCAACCGTGTTGACCAAGTTGCCGTTGTGCGCCAAGGCCACCGGCCCAAGGCGGGTTTCCAGCAACGCCGGTTGAGCGTTGGCAATACGGCTTGATCCCGTGGTGGAGTAGCGGGTATGACCGACCGCAAGGCTGCCTTGCAGTTGCTGCAGGATTTCGGGATCAAAGACTTGGGAGACCAAGCCCATGTCCTTGTGGAGCATGACGCGATCGCCTTCAAAGACGGCGATGCCAGCAGACTCTTGTCCACGATGCTGGAGCGCGTACAGCCCGAAATAGGCCATGCGCGCCACTTCTTCGCCCGGTGCGTAGAGGGCAAAAACCCCACAGGCTTCTTCGGGGCGGTCAGGTCGCTCCAGGCCCAAATCGCAATCCAGGTCGGCGGTCAGCGGCTGAGTCGGGATCATGCCCTTGCAGAGCTCCTGATTGGCAAAAAGATGGCCAGCGTTGTAGCGGCTAATGCAAATTTAACAATGACTTAACCCTAGCGGTTAGTCTTTAGCCAAACGACGTTCGATCGCCCCGCCCCAAGTCTGCTGGAGCTGATCGACGGAAAGCTGGACGAGGGGCTGGTTTCCAGCGGCGATCGCCAGTCCAGCATCGGCTTCAGTAACCGTGCCGATCGCTTGCCAAGCTGCCGGAATTTGTGCCTGTAGCTCGGCTTCCCAAACCGCGACATGTGCCGGATCGACGGAAACAAGGATCCGCGCACCGCCCTCGGCAAATAGCAACCAGTCGGGACGATGGCCAACCAGTTCACCCAGATTGACCCGAGCACCGAGGGAACCTGCGATCGCCGATTCCGCGATCGCCACAGCCAAGCCGCCTTCCGCACTGTCGTGGGCCGATCGAATCCAGCCTTGGTGAATGCCAAGACGACAGACCGCCTGCACCCGCCGCTCTAGATCAAAATCGATCCGAGGCGGCAGCCCCGCTACGGTTTGATGGGCGATCGCGAGATATTCACTCCCCCCCAAACTGAGGCGATCGTCAGCCGCTTGGGTTGGCAGACCAAGCAGATAGAGGCGATCGCCAACGGATTGGAAACCCTGACCACAGACGCGATCGAGGTTGGGCACCAAGCCGACCATGCCGACCACCGGCGTCGGGTAAATCGGCTGGGGTTTCCCGTCTGAATCCAGCGTTTCGTTATAGAGCGAGACGTTGCCGCCCGTCACTGGCGTGGAAAATTCGCGGCAGGCTTCCGAGAGACCCCGACAAGCTTCCGCCAACTGCCAGTAGCCGATCGGCTTCTCAGGGCTACCGAAGTTGAGGTTATCGGTCACAGCTAGCGGCTCAGCACCAACACAGCTGAGGTTGCGGGCCGCCTCTGCAACCGCTGCTTTTGCCCCCTCGTAGGGCTGCAGGTAGCAGTAACGAGCATTGCAGTCGGTGGTGGCTGCCACACCCTTGTTGGAGGTTTTCAGCGCAGCAGCGCCCATCTGCGGTCGTAACCGCACCACAGCGGCATCTGCTGCCCCCGGCAAGACAACCGTGTTGTTCTGGACTTGGTGGTCGTACTGGCGATAGACCCAGCGCTTAGAGGCGATCGTGGGGCTATCCAGCAGAGTCAGCAGCAAATCATTCCAACTGCGATCACCACAGCCAACTTCGGTAGCTGCCGGAAGCTGATCAATCGTCCACTGCCAAGCCTGTTGAGCGTAAGCAGGCGGTTCGTCGGGGAGTTGCCGGTGATAGATCGGCGTGTTGTCGGAGAGGGCAGTAGCGGGAATTTCCGCTGCGATCGCGCCTTGCCAGAAAATCCGCACGATCGGCTCAGCGATGATTTTGCCAGCGACGACCGCTTGCAGCCCCCAGCGATGGAAGATGTCGATTAGCTCTTGCTCGCGACCAGCTGCAGCCACGAACAGCATCCGTTCCTGGGATTCCGAGAGCAGATACTCGTAGGGCACCATGCCGCTTTCGCGCACGGGAATCAGGTCCAGATCCAGCTCAACGCCGACACCACCTTTGGCCGCCATTTCTGCCGTGGAGCAGGTCAGCCCCGCCGCACCCATGTCCTGCGCAGCAACAACAGCACCTGTTTTGAACGCTTCTAAGCAAGCTTCAATCAGCGATTTTTCGAGGAAGGGATCACCAACCTGCACCGCGGGGCGATCATCCAGCGATTCATCGCTCAGCTCAGCGCTGGCAAAGCTGGCCCCCCCCATGCCGTCGCGACCGGTTGTGGAGCCGACATACAGCACCGGATTACCAATGCCTGAAGCACCTGCTTTGACAATCTCGTCGGTTTCCATCAGCCCCAAGGCCATGGCATTCACCAAGGGATTGCCGTTGTAAGCCGGGTCAAAGGCGACTTCACCACCCACCGTCGGCACGCCGACGCAGTTGCCGTAGTGGCTAATTCCCGAGACCACGCCGTGGAACAGTCGCCGCGTTCGGGGTTGCTCGAGGTCGCCAAAGCGCAGGGAGTTGAGAATCGCGATCGGGCGAGCTCCCATCGTGAAAATATCGCGGAGAATACCGCCTACACCCGTTGCTGCCCCTTGGAACGGCTCTACAGCAGAGGGGTGATTGTGAGACTCGACTTTGAAGGCCAGATGCAGTCCATCACCCAGATCGACAACACCGGCATTCTCACCAGGACCAACGAGGATACGCAGGCCCTCTGTCGGAAATTGACTGAGCAGCGGTCGTGAGTTTTTGTAGCAACAATGCTCTGACCACATCACGCCGAACATTCCTAGCTCGGCTTTGTTGGGGTGCCGACCCAGTCGCTCGACGATCGCATCGTACTCCTCGGGTTTGATGCCCTCACCAGCAATTTCATCGGCCGAAAAAGGAGCAGAGGAGATCGCCGTCATGGCTTTGGAATTCCCGCAGAAGTCGTCCTTAATTGTATCGGCGTTAGACCCACGGGTCGTCGTCGTCCCAAGCCTCGGGCGGAATCAGGGGCTGTGCTGGCGGGGCGATCGCGGCTGATTTAGGGCGCAATTCCGGCAATGGCTGTAAAGCGGTCTCCGCCGCATCCCAATCTTCCTCATCCTCTGCGATCGCGGTGAGAGGCTGTGGGGTGGCATCCTCCCAATCCAAGGGCTGCTGGACTTGCTCCCGCACTTCTTGGACTTGCGCTAATACTTCCTGCGCTTGTTCCTTGACCTTGCTGACTTGCAGCTTCAGCTCTTGCTTCCAGTGGCGCGCCCGCTGGCGTAGATCGCCCAACAGATGCCGATAGTCCGGTTCGGAACCAGCAACCGCTTCCGTCAATCCCGCTTCATAGACCGGCAGCGTTTCTGGATCGAGTTCCGCCACCAAAACCCGCGCTTGGCCATAGCTCAAGACCAGCTGCGGGTCGAGATCCCAAAGCATGCCAGCCACACCCCGCCAACCGTGGGGGCTAACCAGATAGGCGCTGATGTAGCCCGTCTGACGATCGAAGCGGCAATCAACAATTTTGCCGACATGCAAACCGGCATCGGTCCAGACTTCGTGTTGGAGGAGTGATTCGAGGCGATCGACTTTCTCGGGATTGGCAGGCTGTGGCGCTGCTTCTAACACCACGCTGTCATCGCCGAGGGCATGGAGTTGATCGAGCCGAAAGGCAGAAAACTCTCCACGAATGAGCCCTTGCTTGCAGAGAAACCCCAAAACGCGATGGGCTGGCGGATGCATCCAGACGCGATCGATGCGGCCATGTTCATCCGTGGTTTGGCGATCAAGAACTTGTCGATTGAGAAGGTCGCTAACCCGCAGTTCTTCAGGCTGGTCGGACATTGCCACGGTGAGAAAAAGGGGATCTCAACTCTAGCTGCGCAACTGAATCGGCATCACCAAGTAGGTGATTTTGACGGGTCCCAACGGACTGAGCACGACAGGGCTGGTGTTGCTGTTGAGCTGAATCTGAATGTCCGTGGTGTTCAAGGCTTTCAGCCCTTCGGCGAGGTAGCGCACATTGAAGGCGATCTCCAAGGGTTCACCGATGATTTCAGCCGGCACGGCTTCTTGACCGCTTCCCACATCCTGTGCATCGACTGCTAAGGCTAGGCGATTGTTCTCCGGATCAAGGGAAAGACGGATGGCGTTATTTTGCTGATCCGCCAACACTGCAATCCGCTCCAGCGCGGCCAGCAGGCGTTTGCGATCGACGGCAACGTTGCGATTGAACTCCCGCGGAATCAGCTGCCCGTAGTTGGGATATTGGCCATCCAATGTCCGGCTCGTTAGGTACTGGTCGCCCCACTGGAAGACAGTCTGACCTTGGTCATGATAAAGCGCGATCGCCTCGTCACTGCCGCGAATCGCGATCATCCGCTCTAGGTCCCGTAAGGCCCGCGAAGGCACCGTCACAGCAAACTCAGTAGCTGGAGTTGCTGCGGCATTCTCGGTTTTAACCACAGCCAAGCGGTGACCGTCCGTCGCTGCAAACTCTAGGCCATCGGGTTGTACCTTGAGGTGGACGCCCGTCAGGATTTGCTTGGTTTCATCCCCACTAGTCGCAAACAGGGTGCCACGCAGCCCTTCGATCAAAGCGCTGGCGGAGAGTTGTAGAGCTTCTTGGCTCTGAACCAGAGGCAACTCAGGAAATTCATCGGCACTGATCCCCCGCATTTGGTACTGGCCAGACCCCACTGACAGAGTCGCCGCTGCATCGTTGTCTTCCAGCGTGACGTCGCTGTCGTTGGGGAGGCGCGAAACGATATCGTTGAGCAGCTTGGCCGGTAGAGTGATGGCACCGCTCCGTTCGACTTGCGCGGCAAAGCTGGTTTGAATTCCGAGGCTGAGATCAAAGGCGGTTAAGCTCAGTCGTTGAGTACCGGCATCAGCCGCTAGAAGCACGTTGGCAAGCACCGGATGATTCGGGCGGGAAGGTACAGCACGGCTAACGAGCGACAGACTGGTATTCAGTTCGTTTTGGCGACAGACCAACTTCATGGGGGGAGGCTGCCCGAGCCTTTGATCGCAATCTTGCCAAAGCATCGTAGCACTGCTCTTCCACAAGGATTTTTGACGGTGCGATTACTAGATCGGATCTCTTTTTTAATTTTTAGATCAGTAGTAGTAGGGGCTGTGGAAAATGTGGAAAAGATCCTGGAAAGCTTTCATAGCAAGACTTTCAGCGATCGACCCCTGTGGAAAAGCTGTGGAAAAACTAAGAGGGTTTTCCACAGGGGGGATCAAGGGGGGTTCCTTTCTCCACAGACTGAAGGGGTTTTCCACAAGAAATCCACAGGTTTTTCCACAGAGTTATCCACAGACTTTGCAGGCGATTATTTTTGATTTTGATGGAACTTTAGTAGATTCTCTGCCTACTGTAGTTGCAATCGCTAATGCTCATGCCCCGGATTTTGGTTATGACCCGATCGATGAGCGTGACTATGCGCAACTGCGTCAGTGGTCTTCCCGCACGATCGTGCGGCGTGCGGGTCTGTCACCTTGGCAGCAGGCGCGGTTACTCCAACGGGTGCAACGCCAGCTAGGGGATTGTCTACCGGCGCTGCAGCTCTTTCCTGGGGTTGCAGACCTCTTGGCTCAACTGCGATCGCGATCGCTCTGTCTTGGGATTCTTAGCTCCAACAGTCGGCAGAACATCGAAGCCTTTTTGCAACGACAAGGTCTGCGATCGCTGTTCTCTGTCGTTCAAGCTGGAACGCCCATTTTGAGTAAGCGTCGGGCTCTCAGTCAGTTGGTGGCTCGCGAGGGCTGGCAGCCAGCAGCTGTGATGTATGTCGGCGATGAAACCCGCGATGTGGAAGCTGCTCGTCAGGTGGGTCTGATTGCTGTGGCCGTGACTTGGGGCTTTAACGATCGCCAAAGCCTGGTCGCGGCCTGTCCTGATTGGCTACTAGAAACTCCCTCAGACCTATTGCAAGCTGTGACGCAACTGATGCGACAGTAGGGACGTTGTTGTGGGTGGTGCAGTAAATTGGGCAGGTTGGAAAATGACCAAAAGTTAAGTCCTGATCCTTGGTCAAAGAATCAGGACAAAAAGGCGAAGGTTGCGTAGAAGAAATTGGAATTAAAAGCCCATGGTGTGAGCCACGATATCTAAATCAGGCTCAATTCCAGCTTTGAAACCTGTGTGGCTAAATTCGATCGCACTGCTGGGATCCTTGAGGCCATTACCAGTCAGAACGCAGACGATCGTAGCGCCGTCTGGGATTTCATCTTTGCACTTCAGCATGCCAGCGACGGAAGCTGCACTGGCAGGCTCACAGAAGATACCCTCCTGACCAGCCAGCATGCGATAGGCATCAAGAATTTCAGCATCGGTCACTGCATTGAAGGCACCATTACTTTCCTCATGCACTCTGAGGGCACGTTGCCAGTTCGCTGGATTACCAATCCGAATTGCTGTTGCGATCGTATCGGGCGATTGCACAATTTCTCCGGTGACTAGAGGCGCTGAACCCGCCGCTTGAAAACCCATCATGCGGGGCAGTTTTTGGCTCAACCCCTTAGCATGATATTCCTGAAAGCCCATCCAATAGGCACTGATGTTGCCTGCATTGCCCATGGGAATACAGAGCCAATCGGGGGCTTCGCCGAGCACATCAATCAACTCAAAGGCAGCTGTTTTTTGCCCTTCTAAACGATAGGGATTGAGCGAGTTAACGAGGGTGACTGGGTACTGGTTAGCGACTTCGCGAACGATTTCGAGAGCTCGATCGAAGTTGCCTTTGATCGCCAGCACTTCTGCCCCGTAGAGCAGGGCTTGGGCTAGCTTGCCTTGGGCAACAAAACCATCCGGAATCAAGACAAAAGCACGCAGGCCGCCACGTCTTGCGTAGGCTGCTGCCGCCGCCGAAGTGTTGCCAGTACTGGCGCAGATAACCGCTTTTGCACCCGCTTCTTTGGCCTTGGTGATCGCCATCGTCATCCCACGATCTTTAAAGCTGCCTGTGGGATTGAGGCCATCATATTTGACGAAAACTTCCACGCCGCGACCAATTTCACGGGCGATCGTCGGCACAGGAATCAAGGGCGTATTACCCTCGTGCAGCGTGACGATCGGCGTCGTGTCGGTGACGGGGAGGTAGTCGCGGTAGGCTTCGATCAGTCCGGGCCAACCGTGGGCACGGCTTTGGGGTTGGGCTTCAGACGGATACGTTGCGGTCACGAGTACTCTGGATGGGAAGGGTTCGCGATGGCTGCAAGGGAGCGCGATCGCGCCTCACCCGTGGTAAGCCATGACTCAGTTTACCGTGCTCCCTTCGCTCCTCAATGATGAGACTTCGGCTAGGTTCATGTTGCGTGTTTTAGTCGCCCATGGCAGTCGCGATCCGCGGTCGGCGATCGCATTGCAGCAATTGGCCACCGACCTCACGCCTCTGCTAGGAACTACGCCCGCGATTGCTTTTTTGGAAGGCCCTCATCCGCCCCTAGCCGACCAGATTGTGCAGTTGGCTCAGCAGGCTAAAACTCAGGGTGCGATCACGGTTCGGGTTTATCCCCTGTCTCTGCTGGCAGGCACCCACACCACAGAGGATTTGCCGGCAGCGATCGCCACCGCTCAAACGCAGATCCCTTTGCCCGTTGAACTGCAGCCCGCCTGGGGTGAATCGGACAGTCTGCGCAGTCTGCTGCGATCGCAAGTCACCCCCGCAACTGAAACGTGGCTGTTAGCTCATGGCAGTCGTCGCCCTGAAGCCAATCAGCAAATTGAACAATTGGCGGCTGAATTCGGCTGGCCTGCAGTGTTTTGTCGAGCAGAACCGCTGCTGAACGATCGCTTGGCTCGCACCCAGCCCCAACGCCTCTTGCCCTTGTTGCTTTTTCCGGGGCCGATTTACGACAGTGTGCAAGCACTTTGTGAAGCGGCTGATGCCTCTGCTTGCTTGGCACCCCCGCTGAGCCAATGGCCCCGGTTCTTAGAGGCAATTGCCCAGTGGCTCCAATTTGATCTTGCTATCAGCGATAATCGAGCCTCGACCCCTTCTCGTTTTCCACAGTAGCCTGGGGAAATTGGGGAGAAAATCTGCCACTCACCTCCGACATTGACCCTGATTTCTTCTGTTACAAAAGGCAAAGTTTATCTAGTGGGTGCTGGCCCTGGCGATCCGGGTCTGTTGACCTTGCGAGGCAAAGCATTACTAGAAGCTGCTGAGGTGGTTGTTTATGACGCCTTGGTCAGTGATGCAATCTTGTCTTTAATCAATCCCAAGGCAGACAAAATTCATGCCGGTAAACGGCGTGGACAACACTCACTGTTGCAAACTGAAACAACCCAGTTACTGATTGAAAAGGCTCAGCAACAAGCGGTTGTGGTGCGCTTGAAAGGTGGCGACCCGTTTGTGTTTGGTCGGGGGGGTGAGGAGATGGCCGACCTCCAAGCAGCAGGCATTGCAGTGGAGGTGGTTCCCGGCGTGACGGCAGGGGTGGCGGTGCCAGCCTACGCTGGCATTCCCATTACCCACCGCGATCGCAGTTCCAGCGTCACGTTTGTGACTGGTCATGAAATGGCGGGCAAGTATCGCCCCAGCATTGCTTGGGAGGCGATTGCCCGGGGCAGCGAAACGATTGTGATCTACATGGGCCTGCACAATCTGGCTCTGATCATTGAGCAGTTGCAGACCGCAGGCTTACCCGGCATAACCCCGATCGCCTTGATTCGTTGGGGTACGCGACCGGAGCAGGAAGAACTGTTTGCCACGCTAGAAACCGTTGTGGCAGCCGTTGCCGAACGTCAATTTCAAGCACCCGCGATCGCGGTCATCGGTCAGGTTGTCAGCCTGAGTCCGTTGCTGCCGCCGACAATGATGACAGCGAGCGATCGCGGACTACCGACGGCCTAATTACTGCCGCCCGACCCGAGTGATCGAATCAGCGCTTCAAGGTCGCCGACTTGAGCAATCAACCCCAGTAGCGAATCCACATTGACCCGCATGTTGGTGGGATAGTTCTCTAGCAGTTCAACGGGAGAAATTTGACCATCCTTCGACAAGGAAAGCAGAATGGCGGCTCGCAGTGCTTGGCGTCCATCCTGGTTAGAAACCCGTGGAGCGACGATTGTCCCAGCGCGATCGAGTAGGCCTGTCCCTAGGCTGCTGTAGAGCAGATCGCTGGCCTGGACAAGGCTAAAGGGAAAGCTGAGATTCAGAAACCGCTGTAGCTGTTGGGGATCCTGATTGCCAAGCTTCAAAATGGTGCCGAGAAATCCCCGGGCTTCGCCGGTCTCTGCTAGGTGTTTCAGGTCTGCGACATCAATGGATCGGTTCCAAGGACCGTAGATGAGCGTTACGGTTTCTGCAGCCTTTCCGGGAATGGCACTGGCGAACAGTACAGCGAGACCCGAGAGAACAGCAGTGAGCGAGCGGCGCATGGGCAAAACTCACGAAAGCTTAGACGTAGTGTGCCATCGCTCTCCAGAAAACTCTGTATCCTGTCGGAAATTGCAGTAAATCAACGCTTCTGGGGCGATCGCGGCTTTTCTGTTCTCTGTTATGCCCCTGCAAAACAGCGCAGAACCAATTGATCGCCACCAACTGAGGAGGCGATCGCCGAGGGCATAGAGCGTAGGTATTTAGGGCGCTGGTGTAAAAGAATTGCCCGTATTGCGCTGGCGCACTTGCTCTAGCTGCTGCCGACGGAATTGAGCGGCTTCACGGTCAATATTTTGGCTTTGCTCTTGCAGCGACCAATTAGGATTGCCATCCGCCGCTTGTTGGAGTCGCTGAAAGATGCTGAAGGCATCGGTGGGCTGACGACTGGCAGGATTACTTGGATCGTTGTTGGGTGTAAATGTGGTGCCGCTGCCAACGGGAGCAAACTGCGCCTGAGCAAAGGGAGCAACGCAGAGGCCAAGGCAACCGCCAAGGAGAAGAGAGGCTAGCGATCGCTTCATAACCGTTAAGAATGAGTCGGATGACGCTCTTATCCTAGCGGACGCAGGGATCCATGAACCGCGATAGATTGGGCTGCGTCCTGCTTCTGTCTCGATCGCTATGCGTATTGCCACCTGGAACGTCAATTCGGTTCGCAGTCGTCTCGAACATCTCCAGCGTTGGCTAACGGATCAGACCCTTGATATCGTCTGCCTCCAAGAAACAAAGGTAGTGGATGAGCAGTTTCCCTTGGAGCCTCTGCAAGCTCTGGGCTATCACTGCGCGATCGCGGGTCAAAAGTCTTACAACGGTGTGGCGATTCTTAGTCGACAACCCCTCGCAGATGTGCAAATTGGTTTTGGTGCCGTTTTGGGAGCAGAAGCCGTCGGGGATTTAGATGAGCAAAAGCGTGTGATTTCTGGCCGATCTGGGGATTTACGGATTATCAATCTCTACGTGCCGAATGGCTCAGAACTTGGCAGCGAGAAGTATGACTACAAGCTGCGCTGGCTGACCTGCCTGCAGCAATACTTGACGGTCTTGGGCGATCGCGAAAGCCAAATCCATATCTGCGGCGATTTCAATATCGCCCTGGAAGATCGCGATATTTACGATCCAGCGGGCAAAGAAACGCACATTATGTCGTCGCCGACAGAACGGGAGGCCTTGCGCCAGTCGGTGCTTTCCCTCGGCTTTGTCGATGCTTTTCGGCTGTTCGAAGCCGGTGCGGATCAGTTTAGCTGGTGGGACTACCGCACCGGGGCGTTCCGACGCAATCGCGGCTGGCGCATCGATCATCACTACCTCTCGGAGTCAGCCAAGGCACGGGCGATCGCCTGTCACATCGACCGCGAGCCGCGCACTTGGGAGAAACCCAGCGACCACACCCCTGTGGTTCTCGAACTGGCGGATGAATGAGGGCTAGCTAGGAGAGGCAATCGCGCCGGTAGGATAGAACAGTCGCCCGCCCTTGGTTGAGGCGTCCCTTAATCCTTGTGCCCCTCATGGTTCAATCTGCTCCGTCGACCGAAGCCATTCAGCTGCCGAAAACTAGCGAGTCTGCGCAACTCAAGCGCATTCGACACACAATGTCGCATGTGATGGCAATGGCCGTCCAAAAGCTATTTCCCAAGGCACAAGTCACGATTGGCCCTTGGACGGAGACAGGGTTCTACTACGACTTCGATACGCCAGAACCGTTCACCGAAGCCGATCTCAAGGCCATCAAAAAAGAGATGGTCAAGATCATTCAGCAAAAGCTGCCGGTCGTTCGTGAAGAAGTTAGTCGAGAAGAAGCCCAGCAGCGGATTGAGGCGCTGGGTGAACCCTACAAGCTGGAGATTCTGCAGGGCTTAACTGAGCCGATCACGCTCTATCACTTAGGCGATCGCTGGTGGGATCTCTGTGCAGGGCCGCACGTTGAGACCACGGCTGAACTCAATCCCAAGGCCTTTGATCTGGAATCCGTGGCAGGTGCCTACTGGCGCGGTGATGAAACCAAAGCACAACTGCAGCGGATTTATGGCACCGCCTGGGAAACGCCAGAGCAATTGACCGAATACAAGCGCCGCAAAGAAGAAGCGCTCAAACGCGATCACCGCAAGCTGGGGCGGGAGTTGGGCCTGTTCCTGTTTGCCGATCCCGTCGGCCCCGGCCTGCCCTTGTGGACGCCCAAAGGCACGATTCTGCGATCGACCTTGGAGGATTTCCTCAAGCAGGAACAAATGAAGCGTGGCTATCAATCAGTCGTCACGCCCCATTTGGCGAGAGTCGACCTCTTTAAAGTTTCAGGGCACTGGCAAAACTATCGGGAAGATATGTTCCCGATGATGGCTGAGGATGATGAAGCCCGTGGGCTGGAGCAAGGCTTTGTACTCAAGCCCATGAATTGCCCGTTCCATATTCAGATCTATAAAAATGAACTGCGCTCCTATCGCGAACTCCCGATTCGTTTAGCGGAATTTGGTACCGTATATCGCTACGAACAATCGGGTGAACTGGGCGGCCTAACGCGTGTGCGCGGCTTTACCGTCGATGATTCACACCTCTTTGTTCGCCCCGATCAGCTGGCGTCTGAGTTCTTGAGCGTTGTCGATCTCATTCTGTCTGTCTTCAAGGCGCTCAATCTCAAAAAGTTCAAGGCTCGCCTCAGTTTCCGCGATCCCGAGTCCGATAAATATATTGGCTCGGATGATGTCTGGGAAAAAGCAGAGTCTGCAATTCAAGCGGCCGCTGAGACGCTGGGAATGGACTACTTTATTGGCGTTGGTGAAGCTGCTTTTTATGGTCCAAAACTCGACTTTATTTTTCAAGATGCCCTTGATCGTGAGTGGCAGCTAGGCACTGTTCAGGTCGACTATAATCTACCGGAACGGTTTGACTTGGAATATGTGGCAGAGGATGGCAGCCGACAGCGTCCTGTGATGATTCATCGTGCACCGTTCGGGTCGCTAGAGCGCTTAATTGGCATTCTGATCGAAGAATACGCTGGTGATTTTCCGCTGTGGCTAGCGCCTGAACAAATCCGACTGTTGCCTGTCACTGAAACGGTTCTTGATTACTGTCAACAGGTTGCTGATCAACTGCGAGCGATCGGTGTTCGAGTGCAGGTCGATTGCAGTGGCGATCGCCTCGGTAAACTAATTCGCAATGCTGAGAAGGCCAAGATTCCAGTCATGGCAGTGATTGGTGCTCAAGAGGCAGAGTCAGAAACTCTGAGTATTCGTACAAGAGCGACCGGTGATCTTGGCAGCCTAACGGTAGCTGATTTAACCAAACGCCTGTCATCTGCGATCGCAGAAAAATTACCGCATCTTTAGCAGGTTTGAGAGAGTTGATTAGTAGTCACTTGTAAGGAGCTTCTCCAAGGGGTGCTCTCTGCGGCTACGTATTTTCTCATTAGAATCTCGATGTTCCTAGATTGATAATTGAAAGGGGTGACAGAGAACTGTAGCGAGTTGAGATAACCTAAATCGCGATAAGAACAGTCAAACTTTGTTAAGGGATTATAAATATGTAGAACTGGGTAACACACAATCTGTCTTAGAGGCTGCACACTGATAACACTAGATTGCCACAGTGTCAAAAGCATGAGCCTTGGATCCCAGGCATTCGGCCAAGCCTTTCCCTCTGACAACTTCCCAGAACAGCCCCAGGCTGCTGCGTCGCCACAACCTGCGCGAGCAGATAAGGTCGATCAGCAAGTAGTTGCCGTACGGCGCGCCCTAGGGGAGCACTTAGTCTTGGGCGGCTTTTTGACGAACCTTCAACTCCAGGCAGCACTACAGGATCAATTTTGTTCGGTCAACCAAACCGCAAAGCGGCTGGGAGAGATCTTAGTCAGTTATGGTTGGGTCTCTGGCAAGGTGATTGATTTTTTCTTGCGTTATCGCTCCCATCACCTGATTCAGCCAGGTAAACAGCTCGGCGATTATCTGCTTGAGCTGGGTTTGGTTTCGCATGCTGATCTAGATAAGGCCCTTCGACTTCAAAAAACGAGTTATCTAGGTCAGCCTCTCGGCCAAATTTTAGTCAAGTTTGGCTTAGTTAAAAAACAAACAATTGATTATTTAGTTGATTCCATTATTAAGCCAGAGCTCGCACTGCTCAGTCAGTCGTGGACTGGCCCTGAGGGAACTTCTAATCCCTATAAATCGAAACCTAATCCCCTAGCTGATGAGGAAGTTTATTTTGATGAACTAACAACTTTCTCAGAAGCCTTTAGTCCTTTCAAAAAGCGTCAGTAATTTCTTGTTCTTAAAATTGATTATCTAGTTCTCTAGTTCTCTAAGATGGGTAATCACTAAACCTAAATCAAGTAAAGCAATACAAATAAAACAATCCAGACGATATCAACAAAGTGCCAATAAATTTCAGCAGCTTCAATGCCGAAATGATGTTGGTCTGAATAATAATCTGGTTGCCGCGATCGCCACAGAACAGCCAGAATTGCCAGTAGTCCTACGAGGACGTGTAGGCCGTGGAAGCCAGTTAGGGCGTAAAAAGTGCTGGCAAACAAGTTATCTCTGAGGCCAAATGTTAACTGGCTATATTCATAAATTTGACCAACTAGAAAAACAACACCCATCAGAGCAGTAATGCCAAAGTAGCGCTGAACCGCTTTGACGTTATTTTGCTTAATCGCATCTTCAGCGCCATGAATAACAAAGCTACTGCTGATTAAGATGGTTGTGTTAATCGCTGGAATGAGTAGCTCCAGCTCAGGCATTTGCTCTGCGGGTAATGAATTGACAGCCCGAAAGGTGAGATAGGCAGCAAATAAGCCCAGGAAAATCATCCCTTCGGCAACAAGGAACAGAATGAGCCCAAAGATTCGATGATCAGGATGTGCTTCTTCAAGGTGATGAGTTTTTAAGGCTTCCAAAGTGCTTGTCATAGGAGTTGCTAAGAGTGAGGACTGCAAACAAAGACTGTGTTTGAACGGCAATTAAGGCTGAATAATTTTGCGATCGCCATAGCCATAGGGATTGGTCACGAGCGGAGCTTCTCCAACCCAATTCTCAACAGGCGGAGGAGAACTGGTAAGCCATTCGGGTGTAATGCCTCCCCAAGGGTTAGGACCAGCTTTAGCGCCTGCAATCCAGCTCCAAACTGCATTGATTAGGAAGGGAATTGTGGAAATAGCCAGGATAAATGAACCAATTGAGCAGATTAAGTTGACCGTGGCAAACTGTGGATCGTATTCAGCCACGCGGCGCGGCATGCCCTGCAAGCCTAGCCAGTGCATCGGTAAGAAGCAGAGGTTAAAGCCCACAAGCGTCAAGATGAAATGAACTTTTCCCCAGCCCTCATTCAACAGACGCCCAGTCATTTTGGGGAACCAATGATAGATGCCAGCATAGAGGCCAAAAACACTGCCCCCGAAGAGAACATAGTGGAAGTGCGCAACGACGAAGTAGGTATCGTGAACATGAATATCAACAGGAACTGAGGCGAGCATAATGCCGCTCAGCCCTCCAATCACAAACATCGAAATAAAGCCGACACTGAAGAGTAGGGCACTCGTCAGTTGAAGTTTCCCGCCCCAAAGCGTTGCCAACCAGCTAAAAACTTTAATGCCTGTTGGAACGGCAATGATCATGGTGGCAATCATAAAGAACATTCGCAGCCACGGTGGGGTACCACTAGTAAACATGTGGTGCGCCCAAACAATTAGGCTCAGGAAGGTAATCGCTAGGCTGGAATAAGCGATCGCTTGATAGCCAAAGATAGGCTTGCGAGCATGAACTGGCAGAATCTCAGAGATCATGCCAAAAACCGGCAGGATCATAATGTAGACCGCTGGATGAGAATAGAACCAGAACAAGTGCTGATAAACGACAGGATTACCACCACCTAATGGATTGAAGAAGTTCGTGCCTACCATTAAGTCAAAGCTGAGCAGAATCAGGGCACCAGCCAAGACTGGCGTCGATAGGATTGCCATGATTGAGGTAGATAGCATTGCCCAGCAAAACAATGGCATTTGATTCCATCCCAAGCCAGGGCGGCGCATCTTAATGATTGTGGTGGCAAAGTTGATAGCGCCCAGGATCGAGGATGTTCCGAGCAGCAGAACACTGAGGATCCAAATCATCTCTCCGGTCTTACCACTCATCAGGCTGAGGGGTGGATAGGACGTCCAGCCTGAGCTTGGGGCTTCAACTAAGAAGCTCGCAATTAAGAGAATTCCTGCTGGCGGCAGAAGCCAAAAGGCGACAGCATTCAACTTGGGGAATGCCATGTCCCGTGCACCAATTAGCAGGGGAATGAGATAGTTCCCAAAAGCACCACTACCCGCTGGCACGATCCAGAGGAAAATCATGACGGTAGCGTGAACCGTGAAGAGTTGGTTGTACAAATCACGGCTGACGACATCCACAGTCGGTGTGGCAAGTTCAAGACGAACTGCTGTCGCTAACGCCCCACCAATTAAATAAAAGATGAACGTTAAAACTAAATACTGGATGCCAATCACCTTGTGATCGGTACTAAAGCTAAAGTATTCGCGCCAGCCAGTACTACTATGAATTTTTTCCGGTGACTGATCCGGTAGAAAAGCGGTGGTTGTCATTGCTTGATTGAAAATAGGAGTCGCAGATCGATCGCAAAAAACGAATGTAATTGGCAGGACTAAAGAGAGGAGGCTAGCTGATGCAGATGATGGAGATGTTCTGGCTCAACCTGAAGATCTAAAGCGGCAGTTGCTGTCTCAAGACGGCTAGGGACAACGGCTGCTGTCGTAGTTTGTGATTGAATCCAGCGATCGTAATCTTCAGGAGTCTCGACGATGACCTGACTTCTCATCGCGCCGTGATAGCTACCACAGAGTTCTGCGCAAACAATAGGATAAGTTCCGAGCTGAGTGGGTGTGAACTGCAGACGGGTTCTCTCACCAGGAATGGCATCTTGTTTGAGGCGAAACTGTGGTACCCAAAAAGCATGGATGACGTCTTGCGCTTCAATCTCAAGCTGAACGCTTTTGCCAAGAGGTAAATGCAGTTCACCGGCAATCAAGTTGTGACTGGGATAGTTAAAAATCCAGGCGAACTGGAGGCCCTTGACATTGACTGTGACATCCGGCAGAGCCTCTGTAGGAGCTCCGAGGCCTGCAGAAACCCGAGGAGTACTTTTGGAGTCCTGGAGTGAATCGCTGGAGAGTTCAGCGGCGATTGCAGAGTCCCGAGGCTGTGCGTGAGCCATGTGTCCGCCGCCGTGTCCCACGGAGAGCCCACCCATCGTGGTGTAAACACTAAAGCTATAGACGGAAAGGCCCAAAACAATCACCACTGGAATTCCAGTCCAGAGAATCTCGAGGGCGAGATTGCCATGGATGGGAGCGGCGTCAGTGACATCGTTGGGTTTACGCCGGAAGCGCCAGAGGATGACAAAAATGAGGCCTTGAACTAGTAAGAAGAGGCCGGTTGCAATCGTCATCATGGTATTGAACAAACCATCGACTAGAGGCGCATCTGTCGCGGCTGCAACTGGAAGCAAGCCATGGTTTTGTCCGTACCAAAGGCTTAGACAGGTGATGGCAACTCCTGCCAGTAGCGTCAAAATATTGCTGGGAATTGCCACGGAGATTCTCCCTGCACGGGTGCTCCAATCTTAACGACTGTTCCCCGTTAGGCAGGGGATTCATTCACTAAAGATGACAATATTTTTCGATTTGCTTTGGGATCATCCCAGCAGTTGGTGTGCATCGATACGAGTTCTGTAGTTATTTGTAATTTAACGAGAGAAAAATCCAAAGATCGGCTTCTTTTTGAAGATTTAGCGTTAGGCTTCGACTACATCTGGTGAGGAGTATGACGGTTTCAATCGCCTCTCATCTTCAGCGTTTCAGCGGGCATTTGGCGATCGCCACTTGGCTTTTGATAGGGATTGGCGGTGCGACCCGTGTCATGAATGCTGGCCTCGCCTGTCCTGACTGGCCTCTCTGCTATGGGTCTTGGCTGCCTTGGCAGCAGTTCAATTTGCAGGTCTTTCTGGAGTGGTTTCATCGCTTGGATGCGGCGGTAGTGGGTTGTGGCACGTTGGTGATCGCTCTGGTGGCTTGGCGATCGCGATCGCAACTGCCCCGCTTTTGGCCGTGGGCTGCTACGGGTGCTTTGTTGTTGGTGGGGCTGCAAGCCACCCTAGGTGCGCTGACCGTGACAGAACTGCTGCGGTTTGATTTGGTCACTGCTCATCTCGGCACCGCCCTGCTGTTTTTTGTCAGTTTGTTAGGGCTGCAAGCAGCTCTTCAACCGCGATCGCCGCTCAATGCGGGGCAATCCCTGCCACGGCTGCTACTGCTTGTCACCGCGATCGCTGTCTACGGTCAGTGTCTGCTTGGTGCCCTAGTGGGCTCGCGATGGGCGTTGCATCAGTGTTTGGCCGGATCTCAGCTTTGTACCGTGCTGCAAAGCCATCTTTGGGGCATTGCGCCAACTACCTTGCTCGTAATCAGCCTCAGCGTTGTGGCTTGGCTTCGAGGTCAGCACCGTTGGGCCAGCCAGATAGCTGCCTTGCTGGGGTTGCAGTTGCTCTTGGGCTGGGGCACCTATTTCTGGCACCTGCAGATTGAACCTTTGACGATTGGTCACCAAATGGTGGGGGCGGCGTTGTTGGGCTGGATTGCCAGCGCCGGCTTCCGATCGGCATTTAGCCCTCTGTCATCTGTCTCTGAGGAGAAGAACCATGACGTTAAGCAGCGACAGCAGACTGAGGTTCCCGCTTGAAGAGGTTGGCGCTCAGCTTCTGGCCTACTGGCAGCTCACCAAACCGCGCATTATTCTCCTGCTGCTGATCACGACGGCAGCGGGCATGGGATTAGCCGCGCAAGGGCCCCTCGATCCTCGCCTGGCGATCGCAACTCTCATCGGTGGAGGCTTGGCTGCCGCCGCCGCCAACACTCTCAACTGCCTCTACGATCGCGACATCGACGCGATCATGGAGCGCACGCGCTGGCGTCCCTTACCCTCGGGCCGGATTCAACCGTTCGAAGCTTGGGCCTTTGCCCTTTCCTTGGCGGCCCTGTCCTTCATCCTGCTCGACTGGCAGGCCAATCAACTAGCCGCCGGTCTGGCACTGGCTGGAATTGTTTTCTACGTCGTGATCTACACCCACGGCCTCAAGCGCCACAGTTCCCAGAACATTGTGATTGGAGGCGCTGCCGGCGCAATTCCGCCCTTGGTGGGTTGGGCGGCCGTCACGGGTGAGTTGGCTTGGCCCGCTTGGATCCTGTTTGCCATTGTCTGCCTCTGGACGCCGCCTCATTTTTGGGCGCTGGCTCTGATGATTCGCGATGATTATGCGGCGGTCAAAGTGCCGATGTTGCCGGTCGTGGTGGGTAATGCAGCGACGGCGCAGCAAATTTTGGCCTATGCCGGTCTGCTCTTGCCGACTACGCTGGCCTTGGCTTGGCCACTCGGGGCGGCTGGCCCCTTCTATAGTGCAACGGCGCTTTTGCTGGGACTGGAACTGTTACGGCGATCGCGGCAACTCTGCCAAGCCCCAGATTCTCGTCCCCTAGCGCGATCGCTGTTCAAGTTCTCGATTTTTTATCTGATGCTGCTCTGCGGAGCGATCGCCATGGATTGCCTACCGGGAGCCCCCAGCCTCAGCCAAGCGATCGCGGCCTGGCCAGGCTTCTAGTCAAGGAGCGATGAGACTGAGGCATTCGCTTTGGCCTAGGAAGCGTGGTCATTAGTGCAGTCGCGACCCAAAAAGTGCAGCCAGTGCGACAGCCGTACCAAGACCTGCGACGATATCTTGTCTAGCAATTTCTGTCCGTTCTGATGCCGCTGATTAAACTGCAAACTTCGATTGCTGCGCTGCCCAGCGATCAAACGACCAGCCTGTTGCAGTCCCTATCTACGACCTTGGCGCAGCAACTGGGGAAACCCGAGCGCTACGTGATGACGCTGCTGGAAACTGATGTGCCGATGACCTTTGCCGGCACTACGGCTCCAGCTTGCTATGTGGAGATCAAGAGTGTTGGGCAGATGAAGCCCACTCAGACTGCCCAGATGAGCCGCCTCTTCTGCAACCAGATTGCCTCAGAACTGGGCATTGCCAGCGATCGCATCTACATTGAATTTGCTGATGCCCAGGGCTACCTCTGGGGTTGGAACGGTTCAACGTTTGGCTGATGCAGCAGCGTCCTCATCTCTATGTTGCGATTACCAATCATGGGTTTGGCCATGCAACCCGGACCGCTGCAGTCCTGGCTGAATTGCATCGCTTGCGACCCGATGTGCGGTTCACCGTTGCGACCCAAGCGCCCCGTTGGTTGTTGGCCTCCTACTTCGGCGGTGACTTTGAGCAACGACCGGTGGCTCTTGATGTGGGAGTTGTCCAGTCCGATAGTCTACAGATCGATCGCACGGCGACTTGGGAGCGGTTGCAGCACCTTCAAGCCCAGCAGGATAGCTTGATTGAGCAAGAGGCTGCCTATCTTCAACAAGAGCAAGTGCAGTTAGTTCTGGCTGATATCCCACCCCTAGCGATCGCGATCGCAGCCAAAGCGCAGCTGCCCTGCTGGATGATGGGGAACTTTGGCTGGGATTTTATCTACGCTGATTGGGGGCACCCATTTGTCGAAATAGTCGACTGGATTCGACATCTCTACAAGGATTGCGATCGCCTGTTCCGCCTGCCCTTCCATGAGCCAATGCAGAGTTTCCCAGTGCAGGAAGCCGTGGGCCTGACTGGAGGATCGCCCCAGTTTTCCGACTGGGATCTGCGCCAGCGTTTTGATCTCAGTGCTGATGCCAAGACTGTCCTGCTCACCTTTGGCGGCTTGGGCTTGCAGCAGTTTCCCTACGATACTCTGCAGGCCTTTCCCGACTGGCAGTTTCTCAGTTTCGATCGCCAGGCACCGGATCTTCCCAATCTACGGACGATCCGCGATCCGATCTACCGTCCGGTTGACTTCATGCCGATCTGCGACTGGGTTTTTTGCAAGCCGGGCTATGGCACCTTTTCAGAAGCCTGTCGGGTTCAAGCCCCGATCGCCTCTCTGACGCGAACCGGCTTCGCCGAGGCAGAACTTTTGCTGCAGAGCTTGCAGACGATCGCCCCCCACGCCATTCTCAGCCCTGAAGCTTGCGTTGCCGGTGACTGGTCTGTGCTTAAGGAGCCTCCCCAGCCACCACTGCAGGAGTTGCCTTGGTACCGAGATGGCAACCGTCAAATTGCCGAAGCGATTGCCGAAGCCCTGAACTAGTTAGGGCTAGAGTCCCAAGTGCAGTAGGGTGTGAAGCTCAGGTAGGCATTACCGTAGCGGCGATCGTGACTGACTTCCGCGCCAACCCAGTCCGGTAGAGCAAAGACTTCCTCAGGATCCGACAGTTCAATCTCAGCCACGATTAGCCCCTGATTCTGTCCCTGAAATTCATCGACTTCCCAGAGGTGGCCCGCATGTTCAACGCGATAGCGCTGCTTCTCGACCAGAAAGCCCTGGCACAGGCTAGCCAGCATTTCCTCGGCATCTGCTAAGGCAATCGGGTATTCATACTCCGATCGCGAGATGCCTAGCATGGGCCCTTTGATCGTTAGATAGCCGCGATCGCCTGCAACCCGCACTCGAATGGTGCGATTGCCATCCGCGAGTAAGTAACCCTGACGGTAGGGAACCCCCAAAGATCCCTGACGCCAACCATCACCCTGGACGAGAAACTTACGCTCAATTTCCGTTGCCATCCCGGTACTAACCTAGGGAAGAATTGGCGTGATCTCTGTGGCCACTCCTGCTTCACGCCCGCTTTGCCAAGGTCGCCCATCCAGCGCCATCGTTTCAATTTCGCGGGCCAAGCGCAGCGCTTTAATTGCCTGCTCACCGCCAACGGAGGGCTGGTCGCCGCCACGCACGCAGTTGACGAAATGCTCCAGCTCAGCGTGCAACGGTTCGATATTGCTGGTTGAAACTTTCTCAATCAGACCATCTTGGCGGTAGAGCACTTGGCCATAGTCACTCGACAGATGGGTCGTTGTTTGGCGGTGAATCAGAATTTCGCTGTTGAGAAAATCTGCTTCAGTCAGGCAGTTGCGGCAGTGAGCAGCAATGCGGCGGATCTTGCGATGGGTGACTTTGCTGGCCGTCAGAGTAGCGATGATGCCGTTAGCAAAACTCAGGGTCGCTGTCACATAGTCCAGTTGCTCAGAACCCAAAGCCTTGCTGCCGCGCGCACTGACTTGGGTGACGGGTGCATTAGCTAGAGCCAGTAACAAGTCAATGTCATGGATCATCAAATCCAAGACAACGGAGACATCGTTAGCCCGCTGAGCGTAGGGGCTCATCCGATGAGCTTCCAAAGCCAGAATTTCTTCAGTCTTGAGGACTTTGCTCAGCTCTTGGAAAGCGGGGTTAAAGCGCTCGATATGGCCGACTTGGAGAATGCATTGGGCTTCCGCTGCTGCATTGACCAAGGATTCTGCCTCGGCCAAGCTGGCTGCGATCGGTTTTTCGATCAGTACATGGACGCCAGCCGCCAAACAGGTCATGCCCACATCGTGATGCAGCTTGGTGGGAACGGCGATACAGACCGCATCGACCAGCGTTAAAAGCTCCCGATAGTCTTCGAAGTAGCGAATCCGATAGTTGCTGGCAGTTTCTAGGCCTCGCTCGACATCAACATCAGCGATTCCAACGAGCTCAACATCTTTCAAAAAGCTAAGGACACGGGCATGGTGTTGGCCCATGTGACCGACGCCAATCACGCCGACGCGGATCGGCTTGACCCGCTTGCTGAGGGCTTGCGCAGCAGCTGCACTCATCCCAGACTTCTCCAGCGAGAACCGCTCCAAGGCAGGGCACGGCTAAGACAGTCAGATGTTAGCATGCGGTTTTGCCTCATCGGACGCTGCAGGTTGCGGCGATCGCAATTGTCGAATTTCGATAAATTCCAACCGTGGCCCTTCTGCGATCGCCACGCGAATCTGACAATCCTGAAAGTCAAAGCCTTCACCGGCTTCGGGAATTTTCTGTAACTGCGCTACGACAAATCCACCCAAGGTGTTGTACTCCTCTTCGAGGGGAAGATCCAGTCCTAAGCGCTCATTGACGGTCTCAATGTCCGTTTGAGCCTGAACCAGCACGGTTTGGTCGTCAATCCGCCGAAACTGTTCATTCTCCTCAGCGTCTTGCTCTTCATCGCCGAGAATTTCCGCCAGAATGTCCTGCAAGGTCACCAGACCTTCGGTGCCGCCAAACTCATCGACCACAATCGCCATCGGTAGGGGCGATCGCTGCATCTGGGGCAGTAACTCTTTTAGGGAGAGGCCTTCCGGGACAAAACGGGCTGGTTGCACCCAGGCTTTGACAGGACTGCTGGGCTGAAGTTCGCCGCTGGCCATCGGCACCGCCAAAGCACGAAAGTCGATCAGGCCTAAGACTTGGTCAAGGCTGTCTCTGATCACGGGAAAGCAAGCATGGCCGGATTCCTGAATCGCAGCCAAAAGATCGAGGAAGGTGGCGTCTTCTTCTAGCGCCACAATCCGGGTGCGTGGCACCATCACTTCGCCAGCGGTGATTTCACCAAACTCAATCACATTACTGAGAATCTGCCGTTCTTCTGCTTCTAAGCCTGTCGATTCAGCTGCAGATTGAATGATCCACTGCAGCTCCTCTGGGGTGACGCTGCTATACCAGCGCTGCTGGCTATAGTCGATGCCGAAGAGTCCCAGCAGGCATCGGGTCGAGCCGTTCAATAGGCTGATCACCGGCGCAAAAATCTGGGCGATCGCAATGCTTGGTGGACCTAAGAGGCGGGCCATCTGTTCTGGGTAGATCAGTGCGACTGCCTTGGGACAGAGTTCACCTAGGACGATCTGGAGATAGACCAGCAGGGCAAAGGCGAGGGGGATCGCCAGGACATGGCTGAGCGGTTCTGGCCCGATCGCGGGTAGCGGCAGTTGCTCGAGTGCCTGACGAATCAGAACGGCGATCGTTGATTCTCCGACCCAGCCGAGGGCTAAACTCGCCAGCGTAATTCCTAGCTGTGTGGTCGAGAGCAGTCGATCAATGCTGCGCTGTAGTCGTTCCACCATGCGAGCGGGAACGTCGCCTTCCTGGGCGAGTTGATTAATCCGCGATCGCCGGACGTAGACGATCGCAAACTCCGCAGTCACAAAGAAGGCATTGATGACAATTAGCAGCACGATCGCAGCTCCCCGCCAGAGCCAAGCGCTCAGTGGTAGATCGGGGCTTGCGGCGATCGCGGCAGTCAAGTCAGGGGTAGGGGCAGGCAGAGGATCCATAACCAGCTATTCGTTCAACGCCGGAAGTGGCACCGGCACACTGCTGCTGGGACTGCCCAGCCAGTGCAGGGTCAATCCTGTTAGGGAACCTTCCATCAGACTTTCAGCAGCTGTCAACTCTAGGGTGAGGGGTGCATTGGCGCGATCGAGCTGAGCCGGCAAGGTGACTGCCAGCGGAGCCCGATTGCCTTGGCGATTCATTAGCTCAAACCGACCTGCGAGTAAGTCCACTGGCTGATCGTCAGCCGGTTCTAGGCGAACTTGCAAGCGCAGTTGTCCGGCTCGACGTTCCACTGTCTCTAGGCTCAACAGCAGTTCACCCCTCGGGGCTGCGGAGCGATCGCCGCTGTTTTCTGCAGGATCGCGATCGGCGGTAGTATTGCGCTGCGACTGCTGGAGCGCTTGGATCCGTTTGAGAATGGCTTGCTCTGAGAGAAAGTTAGCGGCTTCAGTGGCTGGCAAAACGCGGGTGGCGAGGGGCGCTGTTTCGGGCGCACGCACCCCAGCCAGCGAGCGCTGACCGATTGTCCAGCCGACCAGGGCACCCACCACGACCCCAATGCTGCCAATCACCAACAACCACTGACTGTTGGGTGGCAGGCGCTGCAGGCGTGACATTGGCGATCGCGGGTCAACTTGGCCCAAGCAAAAAGTCCTAGGATTTCGCGAGCATTGACCGCTAGTATGGTAGCGAAATCTCCAGGGTTGGCCGAGCGGATTAGGCAGCGAACTCATAATTCGCTTTAGGCGGGTTCAACTCCTGCACCCTGGATTCTGACTTCACAGACTGACTCCCGCGAGACTATCGCCTCGGCTTTAGAACAGAGCCCGAACGGGCGGCGGCGGCAGGGGACGTTGGAAGGCAGGGGCTGGCTGGAAGACCGGAACTACTGGCGTAGGCTGTGCGAGCGGTTGCGGCAGCAGCGAAAGCGAGGTGTCGAAGGGGTTGTTCGCATCCGCCACGCGCAGCACGGGATCATCAGAGGTTTGGCGATCTTGACCCCAGCGTGTTAGGTCGTTGACGGCAGCGCCATCGCGACGAATCCGTTCTTCAGGGAAGCCCCCGAAGCCCAGAATGTCGTTGATGTTCCACCAGAGATTGGTGCCGTTGAAATAATAGGGTGAGTTCCAGAAGTAGGCCCGATTGAAGGCATCATCCAAGGGCACAGGTGGAGCACCCGGCGGGGTGACCGCAGGTGGCGTAACTACCTGATAGGGCTGATAGGGAACCGCTGCCGGCGCTTGCTGAGCTTGGCTGGCAGGTGCTGCGATCGCTCCCAGCACGACTGTGCTGAGTAGCGCCAGAGTTCGTGGACAAGAACGCAACTGAGCCATCACACTGCACACCGCCATAGAGCTTTGCCTCTAGCTTAGAAGGCTTCTCGCATTTTGCCAGAGGGGAAAGAGAAATGTTAGCCGATAGAATCAACAAGTGCCGCTTCTTTCAATGGAATGATGCTGATCTCCGATTCCAGCTGGGCTGTTCAGGCAGATTTACCCCGGTTGCACGATTTGCTCCTCGATCTGCTCTGCGATCGCCCCTATCGCGAAGGAGATTTTTTGCTGTCTTCCGGCCAGCGCAGCACTTATTACATCAATGGCAAACAAGTGACGCTGCATCCCCAAGGGGCTGTCGCCGTCGGACGCTTGCTTGCTGCGCGCCTGCCCCAGGAAATTACAGCAGTAGCGGGCCTTACCTTGAGGGCTGATCCGATCGTAACGGCGGTCAGTGTGGTTGCCGCCTACGCTGGTCGCGATCTGACACCGTTGATTGTGCGCAAGGAAGCCAAAGGGCATGGCACTCAGGCTTATATCGAAGGGCCAGAACTACCCGCTGGAACCGCGATCGCTGTCCTCGAAGATGTGGTGACAACCGGAGGATCCGCTCTGAAGGCAGTCACTCGCTTGCGGGATGCCGGCTACGTGGTCGATCGCGTGCTTGCTTTGGTCGATCGACAGCAGGGCGGGGCCGAACTCTATGCCCAAGAAGGCCTAATCTTTGATGTGCTCTATCGCATCCCCGATCTGCAGCAGCGCTACCGGGCATTGGCAGCGGATTAATTAGTCAGGCGCAGCCTCCGTTAGGGCGCTCCTGATCCCCACATTACGATCGCGGTGTAGCCAATCGACTGTCGCAGATTACTTGCTGCTCACCGCGATTGGGGCGACTGACGACGCCAATCATGATGGAAGCGAGGCGTTGTGACTCGGATAGATCAGCCTGCACGGCGGCTGTGTGGTTGCGATTGGCCGCGATCGCCCTACAAATTTCGGATGTTGTGTTGAGATTGACTTGATTGGCAACACCATCGATCAGCAGATCACCAAATTGGCTGGAGTTTTCGGTGTAGCGCCCCTCTGAATTGAAGCTTGGGCCACAGCGGTAAATGGCATGAGGACCTTGCCAGATATGCTGGGGCGTGATGGCTTGAACTGCATAGGTCACGGTGTAGAGTCCCCCACTGGGGCGCGGGATTTCCAAACTCAGAATCGGTTTGCGAGTGCTTGTATTGCATTGAGCTGTGGCCGTGAGATCTGCATTGAGAACAATGCGGCGCGATTGATGCATTTCACTACTCATAAAATCCAGTGCTAGACCCAGTTGATTGCGCTGTTTGGCCAGTTCAGCAGCGCGGCGATCGCTACTTAAGTTGGTTTTAAGAACAAAGCCCCCAGCCAACACGATGATCAGTCCGAGCAGACCACTGACCAATAGCTCTGAGACCGTAAAACCTGCTGTACTAAGATTCTGGCGACATCCTTTGCAAATCATGAACCACCATCCTTGACGCAGGTATTTTGTTGAATTGTGCCGAGGCGTATCACGCCGAGGGGTTGTGAGAGCACCAAGCAGCGTGTGGTGTTAGTCCAGGCATGGCTAAACCGCAACGTGCCGTTGCTGCTGGGGGTCGTGGTGGCAACAGGAGAAAAAGTGACACTGGCTAAGCTGCCGCTGACTGTGACACCAAGGTCAAAACCCATGCCTGAGTCACTGAGCGATCGCCCCATACTGACCAGACAATCGGGAGGATTGGCGGTAGCGAGATTATTGGCAAAAGTGACTTGACAGGTGCGATTGGTTCGTTGGGCCTCACGCTTGAGAATCATTAACTGGGCTTGGGCATTGGTTTGAGCGAGCCGAGTGGCATAATCGCCCCACATACCCGCCATCGATGGAAAGGAAACAGCCGCAAGAATGGTGCTAATCGTGAGGGCTGTTAGGGTTTCAACGACGGTGAAGCCCGACTGAATTTGAGCGCGCGAGGCAGGAGTTTGCAGGTCCATCGTGGGCCCCTAGCAGCTTGACTGATTTCAAGTGTCTGCGCGGGAAGATAATGACCAAAAGGACTAAAATTTTTCCTTCCGGATCATGAGATTTTTGTTCATTAATTCTTAGTAATGAATAATGATTACCTGCTTTTGTTTCATCAGGTTCTCAGGTTTTTACTCTAGGAAGACTGAGATTGATGCTGATGGCGATAGTTGAACTCTCGTTGTTTCCACTGCTCAGAGTTGCGATCGCAGCTGACTAGGCGACGCTTGTTTCTTGTGGCACAGCGCTGGCGAGAGGAGCGGACATCAAAACGCCAGGCTCGCCTTGCTTCGGCAGTACCTGCAAAATGTCTACGCGACTGCAATAGTCAAGGTCTGCCTCGCATTTGAGTCGCAGCAAGCGTTGGCCATGGCTCGCTTGGCAAAGTAGGCCGTAGAGATTGTGCTCCCAGTGTTGGTAGAGGGCGATCGCGGCCAACATTTCGTCATTGCCCAGCTGAATCTGTGATTGCAAAGGAGCAGCGATCGCCCCAGCACAGACGCTGTCTTCGAGGGCATAACTTCCTTCCCAACCGGAACCGACAATCCAAACGGTTTCCGGCTGTTCACGCTTCAAAAAATCAACGACTGCCTGTCGATTGACAAGGGCAGCCGCAATTACTGTCTTGGCTTGTTGGATGCGGGTGAGCGATCGCGTGCCGTTGGTGGTGCTGATGAACAGTCGGCGATCGCGAAAGCGTTCAGGAGTCACTTCCAAGGGTGAATTGCCGAAGTCAAACCCCTCCACCTGCTTGCCGCCGCGTTCTCCAGCTCGGAGGCGGCGCTCCGCTGGCCATGCCTCACTCTGGACCCGCAGAGTATCTAGGTCGCTAAACACCTGTACTGCCTCTGCCCCAGCATCCAGTGCGGTTGCAATCGTAGAGGTTGCCCGCAGTACGTCGATCGCGATCGCACAATCCGGCGTTTCTGTGTGGGGAACCAGTTCGGGGGTGTGGAAGTAGAAAAGCTTCACAGCAGACTTGGCGACAGAGTTGCTCTCCATTTTCGGACATCTCTTCCGGTCTGCCACAAAGAATCCTCAACTTTGATGATTGACACAAGGGTCAGAGCGATCGCCGCACCGTCCTCGACGCGAAACTGCCAATAATGGTCAGAGACGCCCAGGACTCACCATGCCGAGAGATTTACGCGGATTTCTCAAGTTGCTCGAAGAACGCGGCCAGCTCCGCCGGATTACGGCGCCCGTCGATTCTGATCTGGAGATCGCGGAGATTTCTAACCGCCTCTTGGCAGCGGGTGGCCCTGCCCTGCTATTCGAAAACGTCAAAGGCACGGATTGGCCGGTGGCCGTCAATCTCCTCGGCACCGTCGAGCGGGTTTGCTGGGCGATGAACTTCGAGGAGCCCAAGCAGCTCGAGGATTTGGGCCGCAAGCTCGGCATGCTCCAGCAACCGAAGCCACCGAAGAAAATCTCGCAGGCGGTGGAGTTCGGCAAAGTGCTCTTCAGCTTGGTGCGTGCGAAACCTCAGCGCGATTTGTTGCCGCCCTGCCATCAAGTTGTGCTCAAGGGAGATGAGGTCAACCTCGATCGCATCCCAATGATTCGACCCTATCCCGGTGATGCGGGCAAAATCATCACCCTCGGCTTGGTAATTACTAAGGATCCTGAGACGGGGACGCCGAACGTCGGCGTTTACCGGCTGCAACAGCAGTCAGTCAATACGATGACCGTGCATTGGCTCTCAGTGCGGGGCGGCGCCCGTCACTTGCGCAAAGCAGCGGAGCGCGGCCAGAAGTTAGAAGTTGCGATCGCCCTTGGGGTGGATCCACTGATCCTGATGGCAGCGGCGACCCCAATTCCCGTCGATCTGTCCGAGTGGCTCTTTGCCGGACTCTATGGCGGCAGCGGCGTTCATTTGGCCAAGTGCAAAACTGTCGATCTGGAAGTGCCCGCCGATTCCGAGATTGTCCTCGAAGGCACGATTACGCCGGGGGAAGTGCTGCCCGATGGGCCGTTTGGCGACCACATGGGCTATTACGGCGTGGTCGAAGATTCACCGCTGGTGCGCTTCCATTGCCTGACCCATCGGCGCGACCCGATTTATCTGACGACCTTTAGCGGTCGCCCACCGAAGGAAGAGGCAATGATGGCGATCGCGCTCAACCGCATCTACACGCCGATTCTGCGCCAGCAAGTGCCGGAGATCGTCGATTTCTTCCTGCCGATGGAAGCCCTGAGCTATAAGGCCGCGGTGATCAGTATCGATAAAGCCTACCCGGGCCAAGCGCGCCGCGCGGCGCTCGCCTTTTGGAGTGCGCTGCCGCAGTTCACTTACACGAAGTTTGTAATTGTTGTCGATCGCGAGATCAACATCCGCGATCCGCGCCAAGTGATTTGGGCGGTGACTTCCAAAGTGGATCCCGAGCGTGACGTCTTCATCCTGCCAGAAACACCGTTTGATACCCTCGACTTTGCAAGTCCAAAACTCGGTCTTGGTAGCCGCATGGGTATCGATGCCACCACCAAGGTCTATCCCGAAACCGATCACCAGTGGGGTGAACCGCTGCGATCGGATCCAGCGATCGCGGAGCAAGTCACGCAGCGCTGGGCGGAATATGGTCTGGCCGATCTGAAGTTGGACGAGGTTGATCCCAACCGCTTTGGCTACGAAATGCCCCCTATCCGGTCTTAGTGCCGACCAGTTGAATCCATGAGACGTCTGGATCTGTCGCAGCGGCGTAAACCAAGGGGGATTCCTCGCCGCCTGCGATCGCTTAACTACTGGGCCGATCGCTTTGTCACCCTGCCGCTACCGACTCCTGAGGATTGTGGCGACAGTGGTTTTTGGAACTGGAAGTTGCCGGTAATCGGCTCCCTAGCCAATCACCCCAGCCCCCGCTTGCGATCGCAATGCTTGCAAGCCTTAATTCGGGCTGCCGACAACTTGGCCCAGCAAACCCAAGCGGCTGAAGCAGACTGTTATGTTGCCTGTCTGATTGAGTTGCCCTACCTCTTCGGGAGTGAAGTGACGCTGTTCTATAGCCGCAGCTACTATCGCAGTTTCTATGGCGATCGTCATGCCCTCGCACCGCGATCGCTGGCACAGGAATACGGTCTGCAAATTCCGGCTGGCTGGGTTGAGCGTGGCTTTGATGTGACGCAACCAGAACAGCGAGGGCCGGTTGAATGGTGGGTGGTTGGTCAACTGCTTGAAAGCGATAAGTCAGCCAAATCATGACCAAGGCTCTAAAGCTGTCGAGCCATAAAACTGCCGCTATCTAAGGCTGCTGTTATCTATTTCAGAATAGATATCACTCAAAAATGACCATATTGAGAGTATCTAATGGAGCTGAGAAAATATAGTAGATCACGCCAATCCCCAGAATTAAGATCGTAATACTTGAGAGGATTACCCAGCGATCGGGTGGGTTATAGGTGTCAAGCTCAATGTCATTTCTGACACCAAAGTAATGTTGGGTCGATAGCAAAACCATCAGCAAGCCAACAATGGAAAAAGCCAAACCTAGCTTCCAAGCGTTGCCTGGTGCTTGGGGGGCAATCGGAGGCCGCAAAATCCTGAGGCGGACAATGAGAACGCCAAAACCCATTAAAGCGATGGCACTTCGCATCCAAGCGAGATAGGTGCGTTCATTGGCAAGATGATCGCGAATCCGGTTGAGATTCTGAGGCCGAGTCGGAGACTCACTCACCTTGTCTTGATTGGTCTCTTTGGAAGAAGAGGAAATCATAGAAGGCTCGATATCAATAGGAGACTAAAGCCAAATCAACTATCTGCCAGCAAAAGCGCCAGATTTATTTTCTAGAATACTTTTGAGCGATGGATCTGATGGAGAATCTTGCTATTTTTCTCGTCTATGTTACTGGAACAAACCAGTAACTTCTCAATCAGGATGGTTTCAGTCAATGGGCATGAGTCAGCTGCAAAAGAGATGAAATTAACCGTCCGTGCCCACTACAGTCTCAAGGCGCTGATTGACCTCTGTCTGCAACCAGAAGATGAACCAGTGTCGATGCGGGCGATCGCCCAGCGCCAAAATATTTCGCCGACGCTACTGGAAAAATTACTGGTGGAACTGTGCAAGGCAGGTCTAGTGACCGCGACCAAAGGACGGCGCGGCGGCTATCAACTGGCTCGACCAGCCGCCAAAATTTCGCTGGCCGATATTCTGGCGGCAGTCGGGGAATTAAGCGATCGCGATCGCCAACCCCTTGCTCCCGAAGAAGCGGCGGATTGGGTTTCGCGAGCGATTTGGCAGCGTTTGGATGCGCAATGGCAGGCAACTTTGCGACAAGTCAGCCTTGCGGATTTGTATTACGACGCCCGTAGTTGGCAGGCTGCCCAAGGTAATGAGATCGAGATTGTGATTTAGGCGATCGCTACCAAGGAATTGGGCTGCCATCCCAAGCAAAGAACTGGCCGCTGTCTGCTGCAGTCAAGCCACTGATCACAGCCAACAGCTGACGCACAGTGCGATCGGGACTGAACAGTTTTTCAGGCGGAACGTTCGCTTGAAAGGGAGCTGAAAGATCGGTGGCGGTGGTGCCTGGATGGAGTGCAACCACGATCGCGTTTGGATGCCGCCGCTGCCATTCCAATGCCAAGGTGCGCGTCAGCATATTCAGCGCCGACTTCGAAGCGCGATAGCTATACCAGCCACCTAGTTGGTTATCGCCAATGCTGCCGACTCGCGCCGAAATATTGGCCAAAACCGCTGGTTCTTTGTGCTTAAACAGCGGTTCCAAGGCTTGCACCATCAAGATTGGGCCAAAAGTATTGGTCGTAAAAGTCTGCAGCAACAACTCACGACTGACTTGCGCTAACCGTTTTTCCGGCGCTAGACCGTTGCCATGCAAAAAGCCTGAGGCATTTACCAGCAAATCCAGTCGCGGCACGATCGCTGCTGCCTTCTCTGCTGCTGCCGCGATCGCCTGATCATCTGCGAGATTAAGGGGAATCAGTTGGAGGCGATCGCCGTACTGCTGCCGTAGGGCTTGCAGGCCCGAACTCTCGGCAGGCTGACGGCTGCTCGCCAAGACGCATTCAACCTGTGGTTGCGCCAGCAAATTCTCGACAAACGCGAGACCAATGCCCCGACTCGCTCCTTGAATAAAGGCAAATCGGGGTTGAAAAGCAGCTGTCATCGTTGGGGGCTAAGAGAGCAGTTCCAGATCGCTGAAGCGGAAACTGATCGTTCCTGAATCTGATCGAATCGTGCGAGCGCTCAGCAGTTGGTAACCGCCGACGGTGATGTATTCGTCTTCAAATTCGCTGCGATCGCCTTTTTGTTCGCCCGTCGTCGGGTCGTGGTAGACCGAGTCGTAGCGGTGCGAGAGGTAGCCCTCGGCGCTTTTGTGGGTGCTGAAGGTGTTGATCGTCACGACTACGCCGTGAATGTGGCGGTGCACCAGCACGACTTCGTTATCGCGCACTTTGTAGCGATCGCCAGCAGACTTGCCGTTGACCAAAATTTCAACAGTGCCGTCGTTATCGCTGTTGCCGAATTCAAACTCGTTTTTGCCGTGGGTGTCTTCAAAGCCCCGACGGACGCGGTGAATCGCCACTTCAAACAACTGACCGTGGATCAGTTTGACCACTTCCGGCTCCTCAATGCCGGAGATGCTGGGCTTGAGGTCAGCACTGACTTCCACTGCACCTTGCCAGGACTGGTTGCCATCGCTGTAGGTGACGTTGGCGCGATAGCCGGGGAAATTGGCATCCCAGGTGTAGCGGTTTTCGTAGGCGGCGCGGAACAGTTCCCGTGCCGAAAGCTGAGCAGCGACCATGTCAACGCCTCTAAAATGATGCGATCGAAACTCTTCCTAGCGTAGCGATCGCCGGTTGTGATGCGTGAGACGATCGCAGACTACCGATCAGAATGCTTGCAGCGGTTTGATCTGCAACAGCGTTTCACTCAGCTCAGCGTGAATCTGACCGTTCGTAGCCAAAATCCGACCACTGGAAATGTCAAACGGACTGCGATCGTAGGCAGTAACGAGTCCGCCCGCTTCCTGAACGAGCACCACACCAGCGGCCAGATCCCAAGGCGAAAGTCCGCGTTCCCAATAGCCATCCAAGCGCCCGCAGGCCACATAGGACAAATCTAAGGCTGCTGATCCGCCCCGTCGTACCCCTTGGGTGACATGGGTCAAGCGACAGAACTCGGCGTAGTTGTTGTCCTCAACCTCGCAGCGATCGTAGGCAAAGCCTGTCACTAAGAGGGATTTCGCCAATTTTTCTGTTTTAGAAACCCGGATTGGTTGGCGATTCAGGGTTGCTCCCAGTCCTTGAGCAGCGCGGAACAATTCCTTGAGGTAAGGCGCATAGAAGACGCCAACGATTGGCTGATTTTGATAGAGCAGCGCGATCGAAGTTCCACAAAAGGGATAGCCGTGGGCGTAATTGGTGGTGCCATCCAGTGGATCGACGGCCCAAGAGAATTCCTGCTGGCGATCGCCGCTCCAGCCCGATTCTTCAGCAAGGACGGCATGGTCAGGGCAGTGACGTTCCAAAACGCTGAGAACCGCTGCCTCCGCTGCGCGATCGGCTTCTGTCAGCAGATCACCGGGACGTCCTTTCTCTTCGATCTGGGTTAACCGCCCCCAAAAGCGATCGAGTTCAGCCCCTGCTGCCAAGGCCGCTTCTGTCGCCACATCCAACCAGATTTGGAGCAGGCGATCGCTAATTGCTGTCACGGCTTATTCCTCGTCCAAGGGCAGGCCAAAGCTGACTTTTCCTTGGCCAAAATAGCGACCAAACTGCAGCATGTAGACTTCGTCTTCGTCTTGGGTCTCCACAATCACATCCGATCGCGGATAGCTAACGCAGAGCAGGGCATAACCGCGCTGGCGTAGCGGAGCTGAGAGTCCCATGGCCTCGGTTTGCTCGATCGCGCCGCCGAGAACGCGCACTGCACAGGCTGTGCAAGCCCCATTGCGGCAGGAGAACGGTAACTCATAACCTTGCTCTTCGGCGGTTTGCAGGATGTAGCGATCGGGCGGAACCTGCACCGTAAACTCCTCATCGGTACGGCGATCGCGAATGCGGACGGTGTAAGTGTCGCTCATGCGGGGTTCCCGGCAGCCAACTGCTGTTTTGACCGAAGTTCTCTGCTACGATATCAAGTCTGTGCGAGACAACTAAATAGTTCTTGCCCCCATGGAGAGATGGCCGAGCGGTTGAAGGCGCAGCACTGGAAATGCTGTTTAGGGGTAACTCTAACGAGGGTTCGAATCCCTCTCTCTCCGTTTTAATTTCCCGCATAACTTCCCTTGATGCCGTCAGTTATCAAGGAGCGAAGGGCTGCAAGCTAGAATGGGTCAGCCATTTTCGGCCACTGGTTGAAAGGCGTGCCCCCACCCTAGTTTGAGACAGCATGGGACGAGTCGTAGGCATTGACCTCGGAACGACGAACTCCGTTATTGCCGTGATGGAAGGCGGCAAGCCGATGGTGATCGCCAACGCTGAGGGCGTTCGAACAACGCCATCCGTCGTCGGTGTTAGCAAAACTGGCGAGCGATTGGTGGGCGAGTTGGCCCGCCGCCAGTTGGTGCTCAATCCGCGTAATACTTTTGCCAACATCAAACGCTTTATCGGCCGTCGCTACGATGAGCTGACCGACGAATCGAAGCGGGTGCCCTACACGGTGCGCCGCGATCCTGAGGGCAATGTGCGAATTGTTTGCCCCCAGCTCAGCCGCGAGTTCGCGCCGGAAGAAGTAGCGGCGATGATTCTGCGCAAGCTGGCGGAAGAAGCCAGTCGCTATTTGGGTGAGCCAGTTACCGGTGCGGTGATTACGGTTCCGGCCTATTTCAATGACTCCCAGCGCCAAGCCACACGGGATGCCGGTCGGATTGCTGGCCTGGAAGTCAAACGGATTTTGAATGAGCCAACGGCGGCTTCGTTAGCCTATGGCCTCGATCGCCGTGATAACCAAACAATTTTGGTCTTTGACTTGGGTGGCGGCACCTTTGATGTTTCGGTGCTAGAGGTCGGCAACGGTGTCTTCGAAGTCAAAGCCACTAGTGGCGATACCCAGCTGGGTGGTAATGACTTCGATCGCCGCATTGTCGACTGGCTGGCGGAACAGTTCCTCGAAGCGGAAGGCATTGACCTGCGCCGCGATCGCCAAGCCCTGCAGCGTCTGATTGAGGCGGCAGAGAAAGCCAAGATCGAGCTATCGGGCGTCAGCGTCACCGATATCAATCTGCCGTTCATCACGGCTACGGAAGATGAACCGAAGCACTTAGAAACGCGACTGACGCGATCGGAATTTGAAGCGCTCTGCGAAGACTTGCTGGAGCGGATGATGCGGCCGTTGCGTCGAGCCTTGAAAGATGCTCGCTTGCAACCCCAAGACATTGATGAAGTCGTGCTGGTGGGCGGCTCAACCCGCATGCCGATGGTGCAGCAGTTGGTGCGATCGCTGATTGGTCGTGAACCAAACCAGAACGTCAATCCCGATGAAGTTGTCGCGATCGGGGCAGCGATTCAAGCCGGTATTCTGGCGGGCGAAGTCAAGGACATTCTCTTGCTGGATGTGACGCCGCTATCGCTGGGGCTGGAGACGATCGGCGGCGTGATGAAAAAGCTGATCCCGCGTAATACGGCCATTCCCGTGCGGCGATCGGATATTTTCTCCACGGCTGAAAACAATCAGACGATGGTCGAAATCCATATCTTGCAGGGTGAACGTCAGCTAGCGGAGGGGAATAAGTCTCTGGGGCGTTTCAAACTAACGGGCATTCCACCCGCTCCGCGTGGGGTGCCGCAGGTACAGGTGTCGTTTGATATCGACGCCAATGGCATTCTCCAAGTCTCGGCGCTGGATAAGACAACTGGACGGGAGCAAACGGTCACGATTCAAGGGGCATCGACGCTGTCTCAGGAAGAAGTGAAGCGGATGATGAAGGATGCCGAACTCTATGCCCAGCAAGATCGGCAACTGAAAGCGCGGATTGAGAAGCGGAATCGTGCCCAAACCCTGATCGCTCAATCAGAGCGTCGCCTGCGGGAAATTTCCCTCGACTTTGGCCTCTACTTTGCGGAATCGAAGCGCCGCCGCATTGAAAGCACGATTCGCGAGTTGAAGGACTACCTTGAACGCCAAGACGATCGCGGTTTGGATTTAGCCCTAGCGGAATTGCAGGACGCGCTGTTCGACCTCAATCAAGAGACAGCAGCGCGGCTGCGCGATGAAGAAGGCGAAGGCTTCTTTGAACCGCTCAAGCAGACCTTTGCCAGCCTCCGAGGGGATGGCAATCGCGACTTTGAGCGTAGTTGGGACGATCGCGGTGGCGATCGCTGGGATGCCGATCCGTGGGATCGCAGTCGTCGCAGTACCCCCAGTTACGGTTACGACGATCGCCGCAGCCCCGTCAGCGATCCCTATCGGGGTGAGCGCTGGGTGGAAGAGCAAACCAGCATGAGTCGTCGGGAACCCGTGCGCGATCGCAATGGCGGCAATGGATCTGTTCGCCCGGAACCCGCTCCACGACGCGGCCGACCGACTTGGGAGGAAGACCAACCGCCTCGGCGCGATCGCAGTAGTCAACCCCCGGCTAAACCTGCCTCGGGTCGTCGCTGGAATGATGGCTGGGACGATGACGATGATGAGTGGTTCTAGAGGGCTGCGATGACTCGTTCTGCGTCGCCCATGCAAAATTTTCGCGACTACTATGCCCTCCTGGGGATCCCTCAGTCGGCGGATCAGGCTGCAATTAAAGCAGCCTTTCGCAAGCTGGCACGCCAGTGCCATCCCGACCTCAATCCGGGCGATCGCCAAGCTGAGGAGCGGTTCAAGCAGATCAGTGAAGCCTACGAGATCCTTTCAGATCCTGATCGCCGCGCCGAATATCAGCGCTTTAGCCGCTATTGGCAACAACAGGGTGCTGCATCCGTAGGGAGTGACGATGACTACGGCGATTTCCCTGACTTCGACATTTTTGTCGATGAACTCTTGGGGCGTCGCACCGTTGAGCGATCGCCACGTCGTTCTGCCCGCCGCTCGGCTGCGACCTCATCGGCTCTGTCACGAGATCTTGAGCGATCGCTAGAAGTGGATCCCAAGACTGCGTTGCAGGGTGGTTCAGCTCAGCTACAACTGGAAGATGGTCGCTTGCTAGAGGTGGATATTCCGGCTGGAATCCAAGCGGGTGAATATCTGCGGCTGCGGGGGCAAGGCATCAAGGGTGGTGATTTGCTGCTACGGGTGCAACTGCAGGCTTCGAATTTTCAGGTTCAAGGGTCAGATGTGATCTACACCCTGAACGTCAGTCCTGCTATGGCGGTACTCGGTGGACAGGTCACTGTTCCAACTTTGGATGGCCCTGTGCAGATGAAATTGCCTGCTTCCTTGCGGTCGGGACAACGCCTGCGCTTGGCTGGCAAGGGCTACAGCAAACCCAGTGGTGATCGCGGTGATCAAATCGTGGTGATTCAGCTGCAACTGCCCACGCGCCTCAGCCCCGAAGAACGCCAGCTTTACGAACAACTGCGATCGCTCGAACAATCGCGTTGATGGAACTGGGTTCGACCCTGCGAGATCAGGGAATAAGATGGTGCCAGCGATCACAGGCGCCTATGAAGGTCTACGTTCTGCTCTACAACGCGGGCACTGATAACGAGGGGATCCATTCGCTTTCGATCGGGGATGAAAACATCATCCTGATGTTTGAAGACGAGGATGATGCCCAGCGCTACGCCATGTTGCTCGAAGCGCAGGACTTTCAGGCTCCCATTGTCGAAGCGATTGACCGCGAAGAAGTCGAAGCTTTTTGCCAAGACTCCCCCTATCAGCCGCAATTGATTCCCCGGGATTTTCGACCCAGCAATGACTTTGAACGGTTGCTGCTCGCCCCGCCAGAGTTGAATCGCGAGGAAACCGATTGGTCTGAGGATGGTCGTTCGGCAGACGTTGCGGATGAGGAGGCAGACTCACTACCTGCCAGTGATCTCGAAGCATTGCGTCGCCGTCTAGAAGGCTTGCTCTAAATGGATCCATCCCTGAGCGATCGTGGTCATTTACTGACGGAACAGGCCAATCCAGCTAGTCAAGCACTGGATCAGCTATCTCCCTTAGAGCTCGTGGATCTGTTCAATCAGGAGGATCAGCACTGCCTAGCGGCGGTGGCGCAGGCCCGCGAAGCGATCGCCCAAGCGATTGAGTACGCAGCGCAAGCGATCGCCCGAGGGGGACGGTTGTTCTACATCGGGGCTGGAACCAGTGGGCGCTTGGGTGTCTTGGATGCGGCTGAATGCCCACCCACTTTTTGCAGTGATCCCGAGCAGGTGCAGGGCATCTTGGCTGGCGGTTCGGCCGCCATGTTTCGCAGTTCCGAGGGACTAGAAGATCGGGCTGAAGATGGGGCAGTGGCGATCGCGGAATACCAGATCGGTCCTCGCGATTTCATTCTGGGAATCACAGCAGGCGGCACCACGCCCTACGTTCATGGCGCTTTAGAAGCAGCACGATCGGCGGGCGCCAAGACTGGATTTTTGGCTTGTGTTCCCGCCGATCAAGTGGCGATCGCGGTGGATGTCGATATTCGCGTGCCGGTCGGGCCCGAGATTTTGGCCGGGTCTACGCGACTGAAAGCCGGCACGGTCACCAAGATGGTGCTCAACCAAATTTCGACGGGCGCGATGGTGCGGATCGGCAAGGTCTACGGCAATCGCATGGTGGATGTGGCGGTTACCAACCGCAAACTGGAAGACCGGGCGCTGCGGATTCTTTCAGATCTACTGTCCATTGATCGCCAACAAGCAGCTGCATTGCTCGGTGCGAATGAGCGATCGGTCAAACAAGCGCTTCTCCAGCATTGGACTGGCTTAGAACCTGCAGAAGCTGCCGCTCTACTGACCGAGCACCAGGGCCATTTACGCGCTGCTGTCACGGCCTTCTCGTCACTTCGGTAGATTGGGCAAAAGCCCAGTTAGTGAATGACTGGGCGTGTTGTTGCCCAGGAGAGCTTGCATGCCGCTCGAAAATGCCACGCCGATTCTGCTGCTCCTAGGAGCGATCGCGCTGATTGGCTGGGGCTTCTGGCGACGGCGCGGTCTCGGTAAATTAGGCGTTCTAGCCAACATTCAGTCCTTGGCTTTGGTCTCGCCTTGGCTGCTCTTTTTTGGGCTGTCTCTGTTTGGCATCTACCTGCGGCTGACGGTTGTGCTCAGTCTGCTGGTGGTAATGACCGTGACTTATATCCTGCTGGGGCGACAAATTCGGCAGCTCAGCCAAGATCCTGAAATTCAGGCCCAGATGCGCGATCGCCTGGCTGCTATGGCGGCTCGCAATACTCCCACCTCACCCGATCGATCGCCAGAGTCCGAGGCTCTCACTCTGGAAGACGACAATCAGCCCCATCCTCTGCCCGCCGATGACCTTCAGCAAATCAAAGGCATCTTCGGTGTCGATACTTTCTTTGCGACGGAAACGATTCCTTACCAGGAAGGCGCCATCTTCAAAGGCAACTTGCGTGGTGAAGCAATGGTGGTTCAGCCTCGACTGGCTCAGCTCTTGAAAGAGCGCCTCGGCGATCGCTACCGGCTGTTCCTGATCAACGATCCCAGCGATCGCCCTGCGGTTGTCGTTTTGCCCAGTACCGCTTGCGAACCTCCCAAAGTGCTGCCGGCTCAATATGTTTTGGCGGTACTGCTGGCTGGCTTTACCCTCTGGACTTGTTTTCTGCGAGGGGCCGAGCAACTCTATCCCAACCTTGACATTCTCCTAGCGCCCGAACGGCTCAAGGATGCTGCTCCCCTCGCGATCGGTCTAGCGGCACTGCTGGGCTCGCGGGAACTGGCCCATCGTTGGATGGCTGATCGCTACCAAGCCCGACTCAGCCCGCCCTATTTCCTGCCCTCAGCAGAACTCGGTGGTTATGGTGCTTACTTCCGCTTGCAGTCAATTCTGCGCAACCGCACAGAGCTGTTTGACATTGCCGCTGCTGGTCCATTGGTTGGAGGTGGCCTGTCGCTCCTGGTGTTTGTGGTCGGCTTGCTGCTCTCCGGCACCGCCGACACGACCGGGTTACCGCTGCCTAGTCAACTGCTCCAAAGTTCAGTCCTGATTGGTCTCTTGGCTCGTACTGTTCTCGGTAATGCGGTGCAGCAGACTCAGCTTCTCGTGCATCCCCTCGCGATCGTGGGTTGGACGGGGCTGATTGTGAATGCTCTCAACCTCATTCCAATCGGACAGCTTAGCGGCGGTCGTCTGGTTCAAGCGGTCTATGGCCGTAAGGTGGCGGGGCGTCTCGGGACCTTCGCGCTGTTGATTTTGGCGATCGCTGCTTTCACCAATGTCATCGCCTTCTACTGGGGCGTCTTGGTACTCCTGTTCCAGCGTCAGCCAGAACGTCCTTCCGCCGAAGAACTCTCGGAGCCAGACGACACGCGATCGGCAGTCTGTTTACTGCTGCTCTTTTTAGCGATCCCAGTTCTCCTTCCCCTGTCTCCCAGCGTCGCAGGACGCCTCGGAATCGGCTTGGAGCAAGTCCACGCCCCATCCCGAAAAAATTTTTCTCTGAGGGGGTTGACGCGACTAGGCGAGTTAGGTAGATTAATTAAGCGCCGGTGAGAGCGGAGCGGAAACGCGAAGCGGGGCTGGCGACAGGACCTAGACAAGAGAATAGTTTAGAAGCCAGTCTTGAGGGACTCGTCAATAAAATGATGAATCCGGTTAACTGGGTTCGGGAAAACTTACGAACTTGGAAGTCTTGCCTAATGGGTGAGATTTCAAATTAAGAGTTCAACCAAAATGGAGAGTTTGATCCTGGCTCAGGATGAACGCTGGCGGCGTGCTTAACACATGCAAGTCGAACGGGCTCTTCGGAGCTAGTGGCGGACGGGTGAGTAACGCGTGAGAATCTGCCTACAGGACGGGGACAACAGTTGGAAACGACTGCTAATACCCGATGTGCCGAGAGGTGAAACATTTATGGCCTGTAGATGAGCTCGCGTCTGATTAGCTAGTTGGTGGGGTAAGGGCCTACCAAGGCGACGATCAGTAGCTGGTCTGAGAGGATGATCAGCCACACTGGGACTGAGACACGGCCCAGACTCCTACGGGAGGCAGCAGTGGGGAATTTTCCGCAATGGGCGCAAGCCTGACGGAGCAACGCCGCGTGGGGGAGGAAGGTTTTTGGACTGTAAACCCCTTTTCTCAGGGAAGAAGAAAGTGACGGTACCTGAGGAATAAGCCTCGGCTAATTCCGTGCCAGCAGCCGCGGTAATACGGGAGAGGCAAGCGTTATCCGGAATTATTGGGCGTAAAGCGTCCGCAGGCGGTTAATCAAGTCTGTTGTCAAAGCGTGGGGCTCAACCTCATACAGGCAATGGAAACTGATTGACTAGAGTATGGTAGGGGTAGCGGGAATTCCAGGTGTAGCGGTGAAATGCGTAGATATCTGGAAGAACACCAGCGGCGAAAGCGCGCTACTGGGCCATAACTGACGCTCATGGACGAAAGCTAGGGGAGCGAAAGGGATTAGATACCCCTGTAGTCCTAGCCGTAAACGATGAACACTAGGTGTTGCGTGAATCGACCCGCGCAGTGCCGTAGCCAACGCGTTAAGTGTTCCGCCTGGGGAGTACGCACGCAAGTGTGAAACTCAAAGGAATTGACGGGGGCCCGCACAAGCGGTGGAGTATGTGGTTTAATTCGATGCAACGCGAAGAACCTTACCAGGGTTTGACATCCCCCGAATCTCTTGGAAACGAGAGAGTGCCTTCGGGAGCGGGGAGACAGGTGGTGCATGGCTGTCGTCAGCTCGTGTCGTGAGATGTTGGGTTAAGTCCCGC